>NZ_JBWKFN010000028.1:66628-140135 GCF_056434245.1 Streptomyces sp. NPDC044064 | reverse complement strand
ACAACGCCCACAGGTCATCCGGCGCCATCCGCCCGACAAGCGCAGCAGTCATCACCCCAGACTGCCGCAAGATCACGCCAACTGAAATGGCTTCTAAGCGACCGGAGCACCACAACTCGTCAGTCATCTTCTGGCTTCTCGCCCTTCCACGCCTTCCGCGCTCGGTGCCACGACGCGAAGACATCAGGGAGCGAGTCAAGGAACCCCTTCACGCAGAAGAGGAGGACGGCCAGGACGCCAAACGAGCTGAGCAGCCACAGAGTGAGGGTGTCACCCATCGGTTCGAAGGACCCTTCTAGGGAGGGCGGTCGAACCGGGTGCGACGGGCATACCTCAGCTCGACCACCACGGCTACGCGTGGGGTACAAAGCTGAGGTTCTGCCGACGCCAGAACTTCAGTGAGTGCGGCTTGCCGAACCGCGCTCAGCTCACCTCGTCTATGTGGATTGAGGTGTTACGGGGGGTGTTGCCTAACCGGTACGTCGGGTCCCGGCCCCCGGACTGTTTCGCACCCAAAAGGGGCGTATGCAAGGCACCAGGATAGCTCCAGTCGGCGCTGTGTAACAGAGGGATCGAAAAGGAGCGTTGACCCAAACATCAGCCCCGTTTTCCCCCATTACCCCTGTGTCACCACACGAGGGGAGAGGGACGATGAACGTCGGCATCATCGGGCGCGCGAGGACCGGCAAGGACACGTCGGGGAAGTGGTTCGTCGACCAGCGGGGCTACCGGCGCGTGGCGCTCGCGGACCCGCTGAAGGAGGCGGCGCTCCGGCTGCACCCGATCGTCGGGACGGATGACGACGACCTGACCGTCCCGGGCGACCGGCTGTCCGACGTGGTGAGCTTCTGGGGCTGGGAGCGCGCGAAGGAGCTCCCCGAAGTCCGCCGCACCCTCCAGGAGCTGGGCGCCTCCATGCGCTCCCTCGACGAGGACTTCTGGCTCCGCCAGGCCCTGGCGAAGACGCAGGAGGCCAACGATGCTGGCGTCCCGGTCGTCATCACCGACGTCCGGTACCGCAACGAGGCGGCCTCCCTCGTCCGTGCCGGCTTCCACCTCCTCCATATCGACCGGCCCGGCGTGCCCCACCTCAACCACGAGTCGGAGGGTGCACTCGGCCCGGAGGATGCGCGCTACCTCGTCCGCAACGACGGCAGCATCTACGACCTGCGCGCGCGGCTCGAAGTCATCTGGACGGAGATCCACGCCCGGGAATCCGCCCGGTTTGCCATGAAGTTCTAGCGAGAGGCACTCATGCAGCCGATACTTACTTACATACATATCTTGGGGACGCGTGCCATCGCGGCTCTCCAGGTCTTCGCTGCACAGGAGCCCGTCCGGCTCTGGGCAGCCCTGACGTCGCTCGTCCTGGCCGGCGCCTTCCTCGTCCCCGCCCTGGCGGAGGGCGGCGTCGCTCAGACGATCGGAGGCGTCGGCGCCGTCGTGCTCCCGATCCTCGTCGGCGAGTCGACGCGCTCCAGGGTGACGCCGTCCTAGCTATCGATCTTGTAGCAGCGGTCTAGACCTCGAAGCCCCGTCTCCCAAGGGAGGCGGGGCTTTTTTGCGTTTTCGGGGCCGTAAGTCGACTCACGGATGGTCAAAGTTTGGGCGGTATGTCGGCCGACCTAACCCCTATACTCCGCGCATGCCGACCTCACCCGGCCCGATGCTTACCGCGCTCATGACGCTCTGGGAGCGACTGCGCGCGGACGTACCGGACCTGCCCCCGATACGACCCTCTGTGTCCTCGACGCAGAGCCGAGTAGACCACGGTCCCGAGAGATGGAGGAGGGAGGACAACGGCACAGTCACTGGTCTCGTCTTGACTGTCGACGTCCTCCAGGCCGGTGCGCGGGCCGTCGTCGAACACGTCCTCCACGAGGCCGCCCACATCCTCAATTGGCAACGTGACGTGCGAGATACGACCATGCGCGGTACGTATCACAACCAATCTTTCGTGGCAGCTGCGGAGGAGGTCGGGCTCGTGTGGCCCGACGACGGGGAGAGATCAGGGTCGAAGGGATTCGGCGCCGTCGTTCTGAGTCCCGCAGCCGCGCAGCGCCACGTCACGAGCGTGCATGAGCTGGAACGACTCATCCCGGATTTCCTGCCGCACCTGGAGGTACCGACGGCGCGGGCGAGCAGGACGCCGGATCGTCTGACGCTGGTCTGCCAGTGCAAGCCGCCACGGAAGCTCCGCGTCTCCCGCACCGTCGCAGCACAGGGACCCATCACGTGTGGTGTGTGTGACGGGGAGTTCGCAGCGGAGTGATCTAGCAGAGCTACCGTGCGGTAAGGTCTGCAAAAAGTCAGTGCTTCACGGTACTCTGCCGCGGACAGCCGTGTGCGTCTTCGAGAGGTTGAGGATGAGCCCGAAGGAAGTCGCTCCCCGGGTGGGGAGTGGGGATGTTGCACGCGTGGACGTCACGAATCTCCCCACGCTTGACCTTGACGACCTCCAGAACGAGACGCCAGCCGCACTCGTCGCACGCGGCGCGGCCTACGCCCGCGAGTACGCAAGGATCGAAGACGCGCCAACGATCCTGGCAATGAATCTCGCAACCGTCCTCCTCGCTCTGCGTAAGCAGCACGACGACTGGCTAGGCCGTAAGTACGAGTACCGCCAGGTCGCATCAGAGGTCTACAGCACGGCAGGGATCTCTGACAAAGATCAACTCACACGGCTACAGGCCAACGTGCGCTATCACATCGGCAACCTTCTCCGTCGCTACCTGACCCCGCGCGAGTTGAAGCGGTTGGAGCTGAAGGACACAAGCCCCCTGGAACGTCAGCAGGACCGCCGAGCAACGAACTCCGCCATCCTCCGCGCGACGAGCGCCTCCATCGAGGCTGCCGCCTCCGCCCCAGAGAAGCCGTCGAAGCTGGCCAAGGGGAAGGCGAAGGCCGCGGACGAGGAGCGGGTCCCGGACCAACGCCCCGCTGGCACTGTCGTCAAGGCAACCGCCGATCAGCTTCGCCTCGTTGGCGTCGCACGCGGCCTCGTGCAGCAGCTCGACGCTGACGTCATCCTCTCCGACATGGCTGAGGGGCAGCGTGCCAAACTCGACGAGGAACTAGCAGAGGTCGAGCGGGCCGCCCGTTGCCTGCGCCGAATGATCGGAAAGGCCAGGTCACAGGCCTAGTCGCCCCTCCACGTCGCCCGGCACCTCGTCCTCCAGCCTGGCCAGAGTGTCAAACTAGCCCCTTATTTCTAACTCTCCTTAACACGTGTTAGAGGGGATGGGAAAAAGGGGGTTAGTTTGGCGTTTTGGCGCGCAGTCTGGCCGATGGGGACGAGGCGGATAGATCTTGACGCAGACCCAAACATCCGGCTCCGATTCCCCCACTACTCCTGTGTAAGCAACGAGCGACACGGGAGGGCGGATGGCTGGAGTAGCCACCATCAAGCGAAGCGGCTCACGCTTCTACATCGATCCGGCGGACGGCGACGTCAAGGTCCCGGGTGTCACGTCAGTCGGCAACATGCTGCCGAAGGACTACCTGACGTTCTGGGCGGTGAAGGAGGCGGCTGAGGCGGCCGTCACGAACTGGGACATCGTCTCTCAGCTCATCCAGCGCGACCCGAAGGGCGCCGCCGACTACCTCAAGAACGCGCACCGGAGGAAGTCGAAGGCCGCGACGGATCTCGGCAGCGCGGCGCACGACTACTTCGAGCGCCTGGTCCGGGGGGAGGTCGTCCACGACCGGCACGTCCACATGGACGTGAAGCCCCACGTCCGCTGGTTCCGTGAGTTCCTCGCGGAGCTTCAGCCGAAGTTCCTGTACCTGGAGGAGACGGGCACGCTGCGTGGCAAAATCTTCACGCAGCGAAGAGGAGTCCTCCGCCTCTGCCGGCGTTGACGAGGACGCTGCGCCTTCTCGCCGACGTGCCGCACGCGGCCATCGACGTCATCGCGCTCGCCCGGTTTCTCGCGGAGGGGTGGTAGACGACGCGTAAGACGGCTCACGGAACTTCGCCATGGGAGTTGTGTCGGCCGACATATGTCTGTCATAGTCGATGCAACGCGAGGCACACACGGGGCGTCCTGCATAGGGGCGCCCCGGGGGGAGGGGACGACATGAGCCCGAAGACGATGAAGCGGACGTTCCTCCGCAACCATCGCTACGGCGTGGGGCTGCAGCGCGAGATGAAGCGCAGCCACGGTGCCGGCCGCAACTACCGCAGCCCGGAGGGCCGGACGCTGATCGCGCAGAACCATGCGCACCTGACGCTCCACCCGGAGTGGCGGACGCGTTAGCACGGAGCCCGTCACCATCTGCGTGCGCTACGAGGAGAAGGAGGACGCGCAGCGATGAGCATCACGATCGTCGGGCGGACGGCCCTGTTCGGGAAGTCCTACGCGTGGTATCGCGTGTCCGGGCGCCTGGAGCTGCACCCGGACATCACGCAGCGAACCTTGTTCAGCCGGTCCGAACGCTGGCAGTTCGAGGCCTGGCGGAGGACGGGCCAGTTCCGCCTTCCATGAGTCATCAGTCACTTACGCCGTCCGAACAGAGCGCGGATGACGTCGGCCACGGCGTGGAAGAGGTCACCCAGAGCGCGGATGACGTCGGGCTGAATCTCTCCAGAAGCGTTCCGAACGACACGCAGGCACGTGACGGCGCCAGCCACGATGATGAGGACGATCAGCGCAAGGGCAGCGAGGACCACCGCAAGTACCCAAGGGCCTGATGCTCCTACCTCTTGCACGATGCCGGTCAGGGACATGTTCTCCTCCTGCGAGAACGCGTCCTCCGTGAGGGCACCGCCCATCGACGGTGCTGCAACCTCAGCGAAGGACAGACGGATGCCTGTCAAACACGGCGCCCGCGAGACCGTGCCCCGCCGAAGCGGGTGTTCGCTGAGGTCGAGAACAAAAACGCATCGACCTTCAGTACTGCCGAGACTTTTGCGGGCGGGCGGCTGGTCGGACAACAAGCCGTCCCTCATGGGGCGTTAAGAAGCCCCGCAACACCGCCGGGGCTAATGGCCGGCGATGGGAATTTCCTGATTTTCCTGGAGCGGCGCCTTTGGCGGACGACGCGCCCCTTTCTCTTTTCGCGGACGAACCTAGCCACACACCACGAACCACGTCAACTCGGATTGCGGCATGGGAATTGATCGTGTAGTGGGGCGGCGCAGATGTCCGCAAGTCGGCTCTCAATACATGAACCACTCACAGGAGGAACCATGCCCCACACCACCGAACACGACATCACCGCCCGCCAGGTCCGCCGGGGTGACGTCTTCATCCTCCACGGACACCAGCGCACGTCGGCGTGGCCGGCGTACCCGCTGAGGAACGGCAACGTGCACATCAGGTTCCATGGGGGGACGCCTACATCGGCGCCGACTACCCGCTCACCGTCACCCGGGCCGTCCAGGGCGCGGCCTGATGTTCCGACTCACCTTCGAGGGCGGGCGGTCGTTCCTCGTCGACGAGGACGCCCGGATCCACTTCCTCCGCGTCGCCATCCGGCGCCGGCATCCGCTGACGAGGGTCCGCGGAGGACACGTCGTGACGCTGCCCAGTAAGCGCGGGCGGATGGTCGCCATCATCGCAGAAGACGCGTGAAACGACTTACGTTGGTCGCCCTCCAAGGGGTTGTGTCGGCCGACATATGTGTGCCACGCTTACGGCACAGCGAGAGGCACTCACGGAGGAGTGGACATGAACAAGGTCTACAAGCGCACTGAGAACGGCACCGTCACCCACGTCAGCATCCGCGAGGGCCTGAACGAGATCAACCACGCGATGATGGACGGCAAGAAGGACGTCCGCGAGATGTTCGCGGGTAGCACCGGCGCCCGGATCACCTACAAGGACGGCCGCCGCGTGATGCTTCTGAAGGTCGACGCGCCCAAGGAGGAGCCGGAGCCGGCGGAGACCTCGTTCAACGTCCACGTTGTCAGCGTCCGGGGCGGCAAGGTCCACACGGCCATGCCGGGCCTGGACGACGAGGAGGCGCACGCCTCCCCGCTGTGCCGTGGCGGGGGCATGAACCAGATGTTGACGAAGTTCCGCATCGTCGACGCCCCGCTCACGTGCAAGACGTGCCAGACGTGCCAGACGTACGCGGACCGCCGTGCGGCTGCGACGCAGGAAGGGGGCTGACATGGCGCAGTGCACCGCCACCACGTCGAACGGATGCCGCTGCATCAACCGGGCGCAGGACTGCCGGGAGGTGTGCGCAGCCCATGACTACCGACGCCAGTGCGGTGCCCCGACGAGGAGCGGCGGCAGCTGCAAGCGGATGAAGGTCCACGGCCACGAGGCTTGCTCGGACCACCTCTAGTCGGAGCCCCTACCAACGAGCCCCTGTCAATTCCGGTGACAGGGGCTCCGGTTCACCCACGCACGTCCCACGCACACTTACGAGGAGCCATGAGCCACAGACTGCGCGATCCCCTACTCATCCAGGCCGTCATTGCTGCCGCCCTGTCCTTCGCCCACATCCACGACATCGCGGTAGCGGCCGGCCAGGGCGGGTGGAAGGCGTGGGCGTACCCGGTGAGCGTCGACCTCCTCTTGGTCATGGCGTGGGACCAGATCCGGGCGAAGGACGGCGGCTCGAAGCGCGCCCCGTGGGTCTGGTTCCTGCTGTCCCTCGCGGCGTCCATCGGTGCCAACATCGCGACGGCCGGCGTCGTCGACCTGGCGCACCCGCCGACGTTCCTCCGTGTCCTCGTCGCCGGGTGGCCGGTACTCGCATTCTTCGGCGGTTCGCTTCTCGTGCACTCGCGTAGGGCACACGCCGAGGCGCCCGCCCCGGAGCCGCAGGAGCCCGCTGAGGCGCCCGCCGAGGAGCCGGGGGAGGAAGAGGTCCCGGAGCCGGTGAACGAGGCTCCTCGGCCCGCCCTCGTCGCGTACAAGGAAGCGGCGGACGTGGCCGGCGTCGCCCCCGAGACGATCCGCGGCGCCGCGAACGGCCCTCGCGCCAGGCTGACGAAGTACCGGGACAACGAGGGATCCGTCCGCGTCGACCTCGACGAGGTCCGTAAGCTCTACAACCTGCGCCCCGTGGGCGTGTGAGGAGGGGGAGTCATGATCAGCGAACAGCCTCTTCCGTACATGCTCACCACGCCCGGGTGGACGGAGGACACCCACGCGGCCGTGGACTCCCGGAAGACCCTGTGCGACCTCCCCGCCCCGCGGGTGTGGGACGGCCCCACAGAGGGCCGGCCGTCCTGTCGGATGTGCCTTGAGGTACTGGACGCAGACCCCACCTTGCGTGAGGCCGGCGCCCCGCCCCTCTCCTGACGCCACGAGCCCCCGTCGAACACACTGGCGGGGGCTTCGTCGTATCTTGGGCGACATGGAGGATAGACGATGACATCCCCGTCGCCCCGCAAAGCCCCCATCCCGACGTGCTCGCCGGCGCAGGTCAGCCCGTGCGCCCTCTGTCAGCAGCCGACGCACCGGTATGGCTTCAACGGGAATCCCCTTTGTCCTGTGTGCTTGCCTGATGTTCGGGCGAAGCAGGGGAAGGTGAAGGCCTGAGCCAGATGGCCGGGGGGCCGTGCGCAAGGGGCATGGTCGAGGCCGTGACGACTCGTGTGCCCGCTCGGCGGCTTGGACGCTCGCCTCTAGTGCTGCCATTAGGTCCAGCGCCGGGGCGGGCTGCGTCGGCTCCACGAGTTGGCCGCCGGTGATCTTTGCGTCTTCGAGCTGCTCAAGGGCGTGGGCATACTCGTCGTGCACGTCGCCAACGTTGATGCCAGCAAGTTCCCGGATCAGCAATTCGGCAAGCTCCAGCTCCCGGTCAGTGACCGGCGTGGAGGGCGCGAGATCTCCCGGGTCGCGCAGCTCGTCGTCCCATAGGAGAGTCTGGAGGATGAGCATGCCGTGGCGCGGGCGGAGTAGTGCCAGGCGCTCCCGACTGCGTAGGGCCACCTTGGACACGGCTACGTATCCCGTGCGGGCGAGTGCCTCGACGAGCAGGGCGTACGGGCGGTCGGCGCCCGGCCCGGGACCCGCGTAATACGGCCGCCCGAAGCTGATCGGGTCGATGTCCTCGAAGGGTACGAATCCGAGCACGTCGATGATCCGCCTTGCGGGCAAGGGCAGATGTGTGAGGTCTTCCTCCGTGACCGGCACCATGCGTCCGTCTGCGAGGGCGAAGCCCCTGCCGACCTGTTCGTAGGGAATCTCTCGGTTCTCGGCCTTGCAGAATCGGCGGTGCTCGACGCGGCTGCCATCGGCGACATGGATCTCATGAAGGCGTACGGGATGCTCCTCCGTGGCCGCGTATAGCCGGATCGGCAGAGCGACCATCCCGAACTGGATCATCCCGGACCATGTCGCCTTCATGCTTCCAGCGTCATCCGCTAGCAGATGGCGCGCGTCCCGGTCGTCCCCAGAGCTGCATAATAGAACGCGTGAACGAATTACCTCCGGATCCTGCGCGCCTCCGGATGATCCTGCGGCACCTGGAGGTCGCCATCGCTGAGAACGCGACGGTGCACACCTACCTAGATCGTCAGCGCAACAAGGTGCTCGCTGCCCTGCGGGCTGAGGAGGGGACGGCACCCGTTGTCGAGCCCACGCCGGGGTCACGCCCGGAGCCCCGCCCGGCGGACGGGGATAGGCCCGGGTCGGGCTTCAAGGTAGACCGATCACGGACGCCGGACGGACCCCTCGCGACGTCCATCCACCTCGACGACTGCAAGATGGTCAGTGGACTCGCCCGGCCGGTGTCGCCCACCGATGCCCGTATGGCGATCGTTCACGAGCAGCTGGAGGCGTGTGGGGTCTGTCGCCCGGACACGGAGCTAGGACTCGACATCGACGCATGACGAAGCCCGTACGACGGCTCCGTACACGCCATGCGGGTTTACTCCAGGCCCTCTTGACTCCCGTATCCGTCGGCGTGATGGTGCATAGAACATTGCGCAATCCGCGTGACGACGGAGGACACCATGGCTTTACGATCATTCGGGAAGGACCCCGAGACGAACGGCGACCACTGCCCCACGGTGTGGCTCGACGAGGAGAAGCAGGAGTTCGTGTTCCAGGGCTGGAAGGCGGACGAGGCTCTCCAGGCGCAGTGCCTCGCGACGGGACCCATTCCCGACACGGAGGCGGTCGTCCGGCTGCCCGCACGGATGGTGCACCAGATCAGGGAGGCGTGCGATGCTGCAGACGGTTCCGCCGTTCGCTGAGCTACTCGCACACTGCCGGCGGTCCGCGGTCCACCTGGAGACTCGCGACGTCTACGGCGTCGTCGAGGAAGACGAGGACTTCGCGGCCTGGCGCGACGGCGGGGAGTACGACCTCGACGACCGGTCGTCGTGGTGGAACGGCTTCCATGACGCGGTAGCCGACGCTGTGGCGCGTGGAGTCGTCATGCGCCGCGCCCGTGTCATCTCGGAGCCGGCAAGCGAGTACATCCGATACGAGCACTCGTGCACGCCGCAGAACCTTGCGGCTGGCGAAGACGTTCGGTGGCTCCCTCGACGCCTGGCGTCGGACCTGCTCCTCCCGGGCAACGACCTGTGGATCTTCGACGACCGGCTCATCCGCTTCAGCCTTTTCGCGGGTGACGGCAGGTTCGTCCAGGACGTCATGGAGGACGCACCCGACGTCGTGAAGCGCCACGCCGAAGCGTTCGAGGCCGTCTGGCAGCGCGCCATCCCGCACCCGGACTACAGAATCTGAGCGCCGCGCACTCATGCAGTCTCCTTGCCCATCTGCAGCCCTCGACGAGGCTCGCCGCGCCATCGCGGAGAGGCTTCGTGAGATCCGCCGTGACGCGGGGCTGACGGGTAGGGAGGTGGCGGCACGAGCCGGGTGGCAGCCGTCGAAGGTGTCACGCCTCCAGAGCGCCACCACGCCTCCGTCGGACGAGGACATCCGCGAGTGGTGCCGTGCATGCGGCGCAGAGGATCAGATCCCAGACCTACTGGCGGCCAACCGTACGGCCGACTCGATGTATCTGGAATGGCGCCGGGTGCAGAGGTCCGGGCTTCGTCGGCTGCAACAGTCCCGAGTACCGCTCTATGAGCGCACGAAGACGTTCCGCGTATACAGCTCCAGCGTGATCCCCGGCTTCGTCCAGACGTACGAGTACGCCGCCGCGCTGCTCGGCAACATCGCGCGCGTCCATGGGACGCCGGACGACGTCGAGGATGCGGCAACCGCGCGGGTGGAGCGCTCGCACATCATCCGTGAGGGCCGGCACCGTTTCGCGTTCCTGCTGGAGGAGTCCGTCCTCCGCCACGTCGTCGGCGAGCCCGCAGTCATGGCGGGGCAACTGGGCTATCTGCTCTCCGTAATGGCGTTGCCGGCCGTCTCCGTCGGCATCATCCCCGCGGGCCGCGAGCGGCCCATGTGGACCCTTGAGACGTTCACGATGTTCGATGACGACCGTGTGTCTGTTGAGCTGCTGGCGGCTGCAATTACCGTGACTGCGCCCGGTGAAATCGCGCTGTACGCCCGCGCATTCGAGGAGATGGCAGCGCTCGCGGTCTTCGGTTCTGACGCGCGGAGTCTCGTCTCGGCGGCGATTGACTCGCTCGACTGAAGGCACGTAGAACCTTGTAGAACTTCGTGGAATCCAGATGTGACGTCTCCCTAGTGTCATCAGCACAACGACACGGCGGAGGTGCAGGGATGGCGTTAGAGACGGTTCTTCGAGGTGTGCCGATTCAGCTCATGGACCCGACCACCTATCAGCCCCCGAAGCCGACGCCGGGATGCAAGGTGTGCGCGGCACTTCAGCGTCAGGTCGACCTCGTCACGGACCCCCGCTGCCCTGAATTCGACCAGTCGAAGGCGACGGACCTCTACGTCGAGATGGCACGGCATCAGTCGGGGGAGGCGAACGCGTAAGTACCGGCGTGAAGAGCTACGCCTATCCGGAAGTGGGGGAGGAGCGGCTCGTCGTCGACGACCTTCCCGTCCGGAGATGGGTCGAATGCGCGTCCTGCGTGGAGTCGACGGACATTACCCACGTCAGCGAGGCGGAGGAATGGTCCCGGGATCACCACGCGAAGAACCTGGCACACGACCGCTATCGCGTAGTCCGCCAGACGGGCTGGCGGTTCGCTCCGCGGCTCGCTGACGGCCTGGACGCGGCGACCCCCTAGACCCGCGTGCTGGGCGCCCGTACGCCTGGCCCGTGGAGGGCGCGGCGGGGGCAGCAGCGCCGGTGAGGTCGGCCCGCGCTGCTCCCGCTAGCGTCCGAAGCTCCTCGTCCTGGCCTCCCCGTCTGGGACGAGGACCCGCTCGACGGCACCCGCATCCGCACGGGAAGAGGGCGGCACGAAGCCCCGCTCACCTACGCGTCCCCACGCCCCGGTGAGCGGGGCTTCACACGTTGCAGATGCCGGTGAGGACGGTGAAAACGGCGTCGTCACAGGGGTCGCAGGTTGCCCAGTGCATACACAGCTCTACTTGGCGCCAGGCTTCGGGGCTGCCTGCATCACGTCTCGGGATGCCGTCACGAACATCTGCCGCTGTTCTTGCGTCCACGACATCAACCGACAGAACCCCTCCCACGTTGCGTCAGGAGGCCCGTTACCTGGGATCAGCTGCAAAATCTCCTGTTGAAGGTCAACGAGGGTCGTACTCAGTACCTCCGCGGCATGCTCCACGGTGGTGGGGCCGAGGATCTGCACGCGCTCTCGGAAGGGGCGCACGTCGTCGAGGAGCTTCTGAGTGGCCCTGCCGATCGCCTCAAGCAACTCCTCTTCGGCGTCACCCTCGTAGTTAGGGTGCACGTGAATCCAGGCCTCCCACGTCTCTGCCATCTGCGCGTAGGCGGCAACGGCCCTCTCCCACTCTTCGAGGAACTTCACGTAGGCCTCTTGACGTTGCCCTCGGAGCCACTGACCGTGTTCGACCTGAGCTTGGTCGGTGGTCTGGCGTCGGCCGACGTAGATGCCGACAAGGGTTCCGACGATGGCAAGGGCCCCTGTTGTGAAGGTTTCGATCACGCGAAGAGCCTGCCATTTGAGCTGTGTTCGGACCCTTGGAATCCGGAACCCGCGAGGCGAGACCTGCACGCACATACGACGTCGGCATGAGCGGTCTGCTCGGCTACGGCGCCGCCTACGAGGCCACTCACGAGTGCGACCTGCTGATCCTGCTCGGCACCGACTTCCCGTACAACGCCTTCCTGCCGGACGACGTGCGGATCGCGCAGATCGACGTGCGCCCCGAGGTACTCGGCCGCCGCTCCCGGCTCGACCTCGCCGTGTGGGGCGATGTCCGCGAGACCCTGCGCTGTCTTCTCCCACGGGTGCGGGAGAAGACCGACCGGCGCTTCCTCGACAAGATGCTGAAGAAGCACGCCGACGCGCTGGAGGGCGTGGTCAAGGCGTACACCCGGAAGGTCGAGAAGCACGTCCCGATCCACCCCGAGTACGTGGCCGCCGTGCTCGACGAAGTCGCCGACGACGACGCCGTGTTCACGGTCGATACGGGCATGTGCAACGTGTGGGCCGCCCGCTACATCTCGCCCAACGGCCGCCGCCGGATCATCGGTTCCTTCTCGCACGGCTCGATGGCGAACGCGCTGCCCATGGCGATCGGCGCCCAGTTCACCGACCGGCGCCGGCAGGTCGTCTCCATGTCCGGGGACGGCGGCTTCGCCATGCTCATGGGTGACTTCCTCACGCTCGTGCAGCACGACCTGCCGGTCAAGGTCGTGCTGTTCAACAACTCCTCGCTCTCCATGGTCGAGTTGGAGATGCTGGTCGCGGGCCTGCCCTCGTACGGCACCGGCAACACCAACCCCGACTTCGCCGCGGTGGCCCGCGCCTGCGGTGCCCACGGGGTGCGGGTGGAGAAGCCCAAGCAGCTCGCCGGGGCGCTGAAGGACGCTTTCCGCCACAAGGGCCCGGCCCTGGTGGACATCGTCACCGACCCCAACGCCCTGTCGATCCCGCCGAAGATCAGCGCCGAGATGGTCACCGGGTTCGCGCTCTCCGCCTCGAAGATCGTGCTCGACGGCGGGGTCGGCCGCATGCTCCAGATGGCCCGCTCCAATCTGCGGCACGTTCCCAGGCCCTGAGCGGCCGTCCGGGCCGACCGGAGCGATGGTTTCCGGCCAGTTTCGTGCCGGGTGACGGCCCGTCGGCCTCCGCCGCCGGCCGGCCGGGCCCTGCCGCGATGGGGCGCGCGTGACGCCGTACGGCGGTCTTGGCGGGTCCGGCGCGGGTGAGGGGGTGTCACAGGGCCGGCCGGGCTGCCGTACGGGGGTGGCCGAACAGACGGCCGTCGGCGGACCGCCATGCGTGCCCACAGGACCGTTGGGCATGGATTGCCGTGTACGTGTTCGATCAGGAGGGGCAGGTCCGGCAACGTGCAGGCGGGGGTCATGAAGAGGCAGGCACGAGGAGGCGGTCCCGTGGCCATCGGGGCCTCCTCGGCGAAGGCGGGGGAAGAGACCGAGACCGAGACCGACACCATCACGGAACGGGCGCACCGGCCCCAGCTCAGGCGCAGGCTGGGGCGGGCGGAGCTCAGGGCGGTGCCCGAGGCCCGACGGGAGCTGCGCGAGCTGCTGCGGCACTGGGGCAGGCCGGGCCGCTCGGAGATAGCGGAACTGCTGACCAGTGAACTCGTCACCAACGCGCTCGTGCACACCGACGACGACGCCGTGCTGACCGCCGTCGTCTCACCGCGCGGACTGCGCGTCGAGGTAAGGGACTTCGTGGCCCGCAAGCCGCACCCGCGCGCACCGGACACCGGCGACGACACCCACGGCCGGGGCCTGTTCCTGGTGCAGTCCCTCGCGGACGCCTGGGGCGTACGGCCGCACGCGGTGGGTAAGTCGGTGTGGTTCGAACTCGGCGCCGAGGCCGCCTGAGAGGCACTGGAGACGGGAACGGGACGGGGGCGTGACCCGCGTGGTCACGCCCCCGTCCCGTGATGAGCCGAAGCCCCGGCGTCCTAGCCGAACTGCTGCTCGAGGTCCTTCAGCTTGCGCTCGAGCGAGTCCAGGCGCGGCAGGGCCATGGTGTCGTCCTCCGCCGTGAGGTCCACCGTGAGCGGCTCAGTGGCCTTGCGAACCGGCTGAAGGGACGGCCGAGAGCGTACGGGCAGCTGCTCCGGGGTCGATATGGCAGGCTCCGCGGTCGCCGACGCGGGCTCGCGCTCCAGCGCCTGGATCTCGACCTGCCGGCCGGCGGTGCGGCCGACGAAGCCGCGGTGGCCCCGGCTGATCGCCTTGAGCTGGGCGCGCTCCACCCGCTGCTGGTCGCGCCGGCGCTGCCGAGCCTGCTCCTTCTGCCGGGTGTCCTCGCGGACCTCCTCGACGGCCTCGTCAAGACTGCGCACGCCTTCGAGCAACATGAGCGACCAGGCCTTGTAGGTCTCGCGGGGGGCCCGCAGCCAGCGCACGATGCGGATCTGCGGCAGCGGACGCGGCACCAGGCCCTGCTCGCGCAGCGCGGCCCGGCGGGTCTGCTTCAGCGCGCGGTCGAACAGGACGGCCGCGGACAGCGACATGCCGGAGAAGAACTGCGGCGCGCCGTCGTGCCCCACACCCCGGGGTGCGTGCACCCAGTTGAACCACGCCGCGGCCGCTGCGAACATCCACACGAGTATCCGGGAGCCGAGCGCCGCGTCACCGTGGCTGGCCTCGCGCACCGCGAGGACGGAGCAGAACATCGCCGCACCGTCCAGGCCGAACGGCACCAGGTACTGCCAGCCGCCGGTCAGGCCCAGGTTCTGCTCGCCGAAGCCGACCAGGCCGTGGAAGGAAAGTGCGGCCGCGACCGCCGCACAGCAGAAAAGAAGCACGTAGGAGGCCGTGCCGTAGATGGCCTCCTTGCGCCTGCGGCGCTCCTCGCTGCGCTCCCACGAGTCGTCCGCGCTCGCGTTCTCCCCGGAGGAGCGCTTGCCGCGCGCGAGCACCGCCACAGCCGCCAGCATGCCCAGGAGCAGTACGGCGCCCGGAAGCAGCCAGTTCAGCGATATGTCGGTCAATCTCATCAGGGGTCCCTTGCATTGGGATAGGGCGTAACGCCCGCCATAGTGGCCCACTCCCGACGGCCCTCAGGGGGTTTCGGGGCAAGAGGCCGCCAAGGAAGTGCAAGGGGATGCCAAGGGCGGCGTTCTGCTCGAACTGCCGCTTGAGGGGCGGGAGTTGAGTTCGAATAAGACTACCCGTACGGGTGGTTCCTGGGGAAGTTCCCGAGGCGGGTGAGGAAGTTGTGAATTACCTGTCCGGAGGCGGACGGTCAGAGTGTGACGATCCTAGTGGACCTTGAGGGCTGCCCCGGACCTCCTTCAATGGGGGGCAAGCTGAATAGGTAAGGCTAACCTTATCTGCCCTGGAGGGAGTTTGAACTGTCGCCTTGTGCGCCTAAGGTGCTTGACGGACAAGTAACAACCCGCCGTTAATGACCCGAGTACCGACAGCCGGAGGAGGACCCCGTGAAGCAGAGTGTGCAGGGCTCCCCCCGGGTGCCTGCGCAGCAGCGCGCGGTGGACGCGGACGTGGACGTGATCCGGGAACGGGGTGCCGCCCTGCCGGGCGCGCGGGGCGAGCACACGCACTGCGAGCGGCCGATCCCGCAGCCGCGGGCCGTCGTGCAGCGCTCCTCGGTGCGCGGGCAGATCCTGGACGCGCTGCGTACGGCGCTGGTCGCGGGCGAGCTGAAGCCCGGCGAGGTCTACTCCGCGCCGGTCCTCGGCGAACGCTTCGGGGTGTCGGCGACGCCCGTGCGGGAGGCCATGCAGCAGCTCGCGCTGGAGGGTGCCGTCGAGGTCGTGCCCAACCGTGGCTTCCGGGTCGTCGAGCGGGGTGCGCGCGAGCTGGCCGAGCTGGCCGAGGTGCGGGCGCTGATCGAGGTGCCGGTGATGCTGCGGCTGGCCCGCGCCGTCCCGGCCGAGCGCTGGGCCGACCTGCGCCCCCTCGCGGAGGAGACGGCACGCGCGGCATCCTCCGGCTGCGTGGCGACGTACGCGGAGTCCGACCGGGCCTTTCACCGGGCCGTCCTCTCCCTGGCGGGCAACGAGCAGCTGGTCCAGATCGCGGAGGACCTGCACCGGCGGTCGCAGGTACGGCACGGCAGGGCGGACCTGGTGGCGGACGCGGCGCAGCACGCCGCGCTGCTCGACGCGTTGATCGCCCGGGATCTCGATGTCGTGCGCGTGCTGGTGGGGGAGCACTTCGCCGGCGCGAGCTGAGCGGGGATTCGCTGTCGGGGCATGGGTCGTCTGCCGGGTGCGGGTCCGTTGTAGCTTGCCGCGCAGTTCCCCGCGCCCCTTCAGGTAGGTCGGTGCAAGGTGCTCGAGGGGCGGTGACAGCCCCCGCCGGCCCGCCCCCGGCAGAGGCTCGCGCCCACCCGCCGCTAAGCCGTCGCGGCACCCGGAGCCGGCGGAGTCAGCTGGCGGGCCAGCCACGTGGGTACACCCCCGAGCAGCCGGAACAGTCGCCCGGCCTCCCCCCGCAGCCGTGAAGCCTCCGGCTCGGACTCCGCGTCCGCCAACGACGCCAGCGCAGGGGCCGTACCCACCAGATAGCCCAACTCCTCGCGGATGCGCAGCGATTCGGCGAAGCCGTGCCGTGCCTCCGCCAACTCGCCGTCCCGCAGGGCGAGTCCGGCCAGATGGCGCCAGGTGAAGGACAGGAGCAGCGGGTCGGCGTGCGCCGTCGCGCCCGCGTGGGCCCGGCGGTACGCGGCGCGGGCCGCCTGCGGGGAGCGGGCCAGGTTCTCGGCCAGCAGGCCCCGGCGGAAGTCCAGCAGGGCCCGGCCCACGGCCCCCGGAGGGATCAGCGCGGCCGCCCGGCCCAGCGCGGCCCGGGCCTCGTCCGCCCGGTCCCGCACCCCGTGCAGCGTGGCCGCGTAGGCGAGCTGGCCGCGTTCGCAGGCGGCCGCACCCCGCTCCTCGTCGGTGTGCGCCTGCGCCTCGGCCGTACGGAGGGCGTCCTCCGCCTCCTGCCAGCCCCGCTCGGTGTACAGGCACCGTTCGACCAGCAGCGCGGCCCGCTGGAGGGTCGTGGCCGGTGTGTCCGCCGGGAGCAGCGCCGCGGCATCGGCCCAGCAGGCCCGCGAGCGCAACCGCCATACCGCGGTCTGGAGAGGATCGTCACCGGCGGTCGTTCCGTTACCAGACATGGCGGAATGCGCCACGTTGCCCTCCCCGAGCACGCCATCGAGCTGTTGAGTGGTGGCGGCATTCCAGCACCAAAGACGGGGCCGGGCCAAGAGGGTGGGTGAAAGATTTCACAAAGTGGCGGGGCATTGGCGTGAGTTGGTTTGACCGCCCCGCGCCCGCCCGGCCTCAGCTCATGCGCAGCGCCAGGAAGAAGTCCAGCTTGTCCTCGAGGCGCGACAGGTCCCGTCCCGTCAACTGCTCGATGCGGCCCACCCGGTAGCGCAGCGTGTTGACGTGCAGGTGGAGCCGGGTGGCGCAACGGGTCCAGGAGCCGTCGCACTCCAGGAACGCCTCCAGGGTCGGGATCAGTTCGGCGCGGTGGCGGCGGTCGTAGTCCTTCAGGGGGTCCAGCAGACGTGCCGTGAAGGCGCGGCGGACGTCGTCCGGGACGAACGGGAGGAGGAGCACGTGGGAGGCCAGCTCCTGGTGGCCGGCGGCACAGACCCGGCCGGGGCGGGCCGCGGCCACCCGGCGGGCGTGCCGGGCCTCCTCCAGGGCGCCGCGGAGCCCCTCGGCCGAGTGCACGGCGGCGCTGACGCCGAGCGTGAGCCGCCCGTCGTCGTTCAGGCCCGCCGACAGCGGCTCCCGCACCGACTGCAGCAGCGCGTCGGCGAGCAGACCGGTCTCCGAGCCGTCGTGCTCGACGGAGACCGCGGGGAGGGGGACCAGCGCGATCGCCTCGTCGCCGGTGTGCGCGACGGCGATGCGGTCCAGGGGCTCCGGGCCCGTGGCCGTGGGGTCCACCAGGACCTCCTCCAGCAGCGACTGGGCCACCGGGCCGGCCTCGACCGCGTCGTCCGCCCACTCCACGCGGGCCACCACGACCTGCCAGTGCGGGGCCGCCCCGAGCCCGGGCAGCAGCACGGGTGCCGCCACCCGCAGGCGCGCGGCGATCTCGGCGGGCGCGGCGCCCGTCTGCACCAGCTCCAGCACCTCCTGGGCGAGCCGGCGCCGTACCGTGCGCGCCGCGTCCCGGCGGTCCCGTTCGACGGCGATCAGCTGGGTGACGCCCTGGAGCAGGTCGAGGCGCTCTTCCGGCCAGTCCCCGGCGTCCGCCTCGACGGCCAGCAGCCAGTCGGACAGGACCGTCTCGCGCACGTCGCGGGCCGCCTGCGGGGAACGCCCGGAGGAGCGGATCGGGAACAGGGAGTAGCGGGTCCCGCCCAGCACCAGCCGGTGCGGTCCCCGGCGGCCGGTGCGGGCGGCGGCCAGGTGCTCGGCGGCCAGCTTGGCGCAGGTCTCCGGCGGCAGCTCCGGGCCCGAGACCTTCGAGCCCGCGATCAGCCGGCCGGTGGGGGAGAGCACCCAGGCGCGCAGGTCCAGGTCGGAGCCGAGCAGGTCGAGGACCACGTCCGGGCCGCCGCCGGCCGGGCCCGAGGTCATCATCCGGCGGTGCCGGTCGACCACGGCCGCGAGGTCCCCGGCCCGCTCGCCGGAGACCTGCCGTACGACGTGCTCGGTGATCGTCGCGAACGCCACCGACTCGTGCACCGCGAAAAGCGGCAGCCGGTGCCGGACGCAGGCCAGCACCAGGTCCTCCGGCACATCGCCGAGCTCCGCCTCGCCGGCCGCGAGGGCCGCCACCCCGGCCTGCACCAGGAGGCGCACGAAGGGTTCGGAGTCGTCGGCGTCCCGACGCCAGGCCAGGCCCGTCAGCACCAGCTCGCCGCCGGAGAGGTAGCGGCTCGGGTCGCGCAGGTCGGTGGTCATGACTCCGCGTACCGAGCGGTCCAGCTCGTCCTCGCCGCCGAGCAGCCGCAGGCCCAGCGCATCGGTGTCCAGAAGTGCGCGCAGCCGCATCTCGTCGCCGCCGTTCTTTGTCTCGAAACCTACGATGAATCTTGGATGGGTGACGGGGAGGGGGCCCGACGCGGGGCGCACAGGCCGTTCTCCCCGGTCGTCGGGCCGTGTCCTGCGTTTCCCGAGGAAAACGGAGAGGTTGCCGATGACCTCCGTTCATACGAATCTACAAGATGCCCGCCGTGGCCAGCCAACTCCTTCATGTTTTCGGTGACTGACCGGGTCGGAGCACGGAGCGGTGTACTGAGTCCACTCCGCGTTAACAGGACATGAACGAGCCGGGCCCGCCGCACACGGATTGGCTCAATACGTACGACCCACGAGACGAAGAAGAGAGCCGGTCATGGACTTCCTTCGCCCCGCCAGCTGGGAGGAGGCGCTCGCCGCGAAGGCCGAGCACCCCACCGCTGTGCCGATTGCGGGTGGCACCGATGTGATGGTCGAGATCAACTTCGACCACCGCCGGCCCGAGTACCTGCTCGACCTGAACCGCATCGGCGACCTCACCGAGTGGGAGGCGGGCGAGGGCACCGTACGGCTGGGTGCCTCCGTCCCGTACACCAGGATCATGGAGAACCTCCGTGCCGAGCTGCCGGGCCTCGCGCTCGCCTCGCACACGGTCGCCTCCCCGCAGATCCGCAACCGCGGCGGCGTCGGCGGCAACCTCGGCACGGCCTCGCCCGCCGGTGACGCGCACCCGGCCCTCCTCGCGGCCGGCGCCGACGTCGAGGTCGAATCGGCGGCCCGCGGCACCCGCCTCATCCCGATCGACGAGTTCTACACCGGCGTCAAGCGCAACGCTCTCCAGCCCGACGAGCTGATCCGCGCCGTCCACATCAAGAAGGCGGACGGCCCGCAGCAGTACTCCAAGGTCGGCACCCGCAACGCCATGGTCATCGCGGTGTGCGCCTTCGGTCTCGCCCTGCACCCCGAGACCCGCACGGTCCGGACCGGCATCGGCTCCGCCGCCCCGACCCCCGTGCGGGCCAAGGCCGCCGAGGACTTCCTGAACGCGGCTCTCGAGGAGGGCGGCTTCTGGGACAACGGAAAGATCATCACCCCGTCGGTCGCCAAGCAGTTCGCGGATCTGTGCTCGGCCTCCTGCAACCCGATCGACGACGTCCGGGGCACCGCGAGCTACCGCCGCCACGCGGTCGGCGTCATGGCCCGCCGGACGCTCACCTGGACCTGGGAGTCGTACCGCGGCGCCCGCCGCACCACCGAGGGAGCTGCGTAATGCGCGTCAACTTCACCGTCAACGGACGCCCCCAGGAAGCCGACGACGTCTGGGAGGGCGAGAGCCTGCTCTACGTCCTGCGCGAGCGCCTCGGCCTGCCCGGCTCCAAGAACGCCTGCGAGCAGGGCGAGTGCGGCTCCTGCACCGTGCGCCTGGACGGCGTCCCGGTCTGTTCCTGCCTGGTCGCGGCCGGCCAGGTCGAGGGCCGCGAGGTCGTGACCGTCGAGGGCCTCGCGGACTACGCCAAGCAGCGCGCCGAGGGCGGCTGCGCGACCGGTGCCTGCGGCACCTCGCTCGACGCGGCGAAGGGCTGGCAGGCCAAGGGCACCGACTCGCAGACCGGCGAGGGCACCGAACTGTCCCCGATCCAGCAGGCGTTCATCGACGCCGGCGCCGTCCAGTGCGGCTTCTGCACCCCGGGTCTGCTGGTCGCCGCCGACGAGATGCTGGAGAACAACCCGAACCCGTCCGACGCGGACATCCGCGAGGCGCTGTCGGGCAACCTGTGCCGTTGCACGGGCTACGAGAAGATCATGGACGCGGTCCGTCTGGCGGCCGCCCGCCAGTCCGAGGGGGTCTGACATGCCGACCAACGGCGCTCCTACGAAGATCACGCAGGGCACCCGGACCAAGGGCGGCATCGGCGAGTCCACGCTCCGCCCGGACGGCACCCTCAAGGTCACCGGCGAGTTCGCGTACTCGTCCGACATGTGGCACGAGGACATGCTGTGGGGCCAGATCCTGCGCTCCACCGTCGCCCACGCCGAGATCGTGTCGATCGACACCGGTGAGGCCCTCGCCACGCCCGGTGTGTACGCGGTCATGACCTACGACGACCTGCCCACCGAGGTGAAGAACTACGGCCTGGAGATCCAGGACACCCCGGTCCTCGCCCACGGCAAGGTGCGCCACCACGGCGAGCCGGTCGCGATCGTCGCCGCCGACCACCCGGAGACGGCCCGCCGCGCCGCCGCCAAGATCAAGGTCGAGTACCGGGAACTCCCGGTCATCACCGACGAGGCCTCCGCGACCGCCCCGGACGCGATCCTCGTCCACGAGAACCGCGACGACCACCACATCGGCCACGTCCCGCACCCGAACATCGTGCACCGCCAGCCGATCGTCCGCGGCGACGCGGACGAGGCCGCGAAGCGGGCGGACGTGATCGTCAAGGGCGAGTACACCTTCGGCATGCAGGACCAGGCCTTCCTCGGCCCCGAGTCCGGCCTCGCCGTGCCCGAGGAGGACGGCGGCGTCCACCTCTACATCGCCACCCAGTGGCTCCACTCCGACCTGCGCCAGATCGCACCCGTCCTCGGCCTGCCCGAGGACAAGGTGCGGATGACGCTGGCCGGCGTCGGCGGCGCGTTCGGCGGCCGCGAGGACCTGTCGATGCAGATCCACGCCTGCCTGCTGGCGCTGCGCACCGGCAAGCCCGTCAAGATCGTCTACAACCGGTTCGAGTCCTTCTTCGGGCACGTCCACCGGCACCCGGCGAAGCTCTACTACGAGCACGGCGCCACCAAGGACGGCAAGCTCACGCACCTGAAGTGCCGGATCGTCCTGGACGGCGGCGCCTACGCCTCCGCCTCCCCGGCGGTCGTCGGCAACGCGTCCTCGCTGGCGGTCGGCCCGTACGTCGTCGAGGACGTCGACATCGAGGCCATCGCCCTCTACACCAACAACCCGCCCTGCGGCGCCATGCGCGGCTTCGGCGCGGTCCAGGCGTGCTTCGCCTACGAGGCGCAGATGGACAAGCTGGCGAAGAAGCTCGGCATGGACCCGGTGGAGCTCCGGCAGCTGAACGCCATGGAGCAGGGGACCATCATGCCGACCGGGCAGCCGGTCGACTCCCCGGCCCCGGTCGCCGAACTGCTGCGCCGCGTCAAGGCGATGCCCATGCCGCCCGAACGCCAGTGGGAGTCCAGCGAGGGCGCCGACGTACGGCAGCTGCCCGGCGGTCTGTCCAACACCACGCACGGCGAAGGCGTCGTACGCGGGGTCGGCTACGCGGTCGGCATCAAGAACGTCGGCTTCTCCGAGGGCTTCGACGACTACTCCACCGCCAAGGTGCGCATGGAGGTCATCGGCGGCGAGCCGGTCGCGACCGTGCACACCGCGATGGCGGAGGTCGGCCAGGGCGGTGTCACCGTCCACGCGCAGATCGCCCGCACCGAGCTGGGCGTCGCCCAGGTGACCATCCACCCGGCCGACACCCAGGTGGGCAGCGCCGGTTCGACCTCGGCCTCCCGGCAGACGTACGTCACCGGCGGCGCCGTGAAGCACACCTGCGAACTGGTCCGTGAGAAGGTCCTGGAGATCGGCCGCCGCAAGTTCGGCACCTACCACCCCGCCTGGGCCACCGCCGAACTGCTGCTGGAGGGCGGCAAGGTCGTCACCGACGGCGGCGAGGTCCTCGGCGACCTGGCCGACGTCCTGGAGGACGAGAGCGTCGAGATCGAGGCGGAGTGGCGGCACCGGCCGACCGAGGCCTTCGACCTGCGCACCGGCCAGGGCAACGGACACGTCCAGTACTCCTTCGCCGCCCACCGCGCGGTCGTCGAGGTCGACACCGAACTCGGCCTGGTCAAGGTCATCGAACTGGCCTGCGCCCAGGACGTCGGCAAGGCCCTCAACCCGCTCTCCGTGGTCGGCCAGATCCAGGGCGGCACCACCCAGGGCCTGGGCGTGGCGGTGATGGAGGAGATCATCGTCGACCCGAAGACGGCGAAGGTCAGGAACCCCTCCTTCACGGACTACCTGATCCCGACCATCCTCGACACGCCGACCATCCCGGTCGACGTCCTCGAACTCGCCGACGACCACGCCCCGTACGGGCTGCGCGGCATCGGTGAAGCCCCGACCCTGTCGTCCACCCCGGCCGTCCTCGCGGCGATCCGGAACGCGACCGGGCTGGAGCTCAACCGCACTCCCGTGCGGCCCGAGCACCTGACGGGGACCGCGTAACACCCCAGCTCTCCGGGCGGCGTGAGGGAACGTCACACACTCCGCCGCGCCGCCCGGAGGAACCCCTTTGAGTTCCGCACCGCTCGCGGTCCTTGAAGTACCAGGAAATTCGTTCGTCTCGGGCCGTCCCCCGGGTCGTCCATTCCCAAATCCCGTGACCGTCAGGACGGTTGCACGGGTGCCCCTGTGAACCTTGGGAGATGGCACCATGACCCAGCAGTCAGTGGAGCCCAGGACCGCAGCCGACGACGCGGGCGATGGCAGCCGCGTCCCGGCCGGGCGTTCCTGGCTCGATCGGTACTTCCACATATCCAAGAGAGGGTCCACGGTCTCGACAGAGGTCCGCGGCGGCATCACCACCTTCATGGCGATGGCCTACATCCTCCTGCTCAACCCCCTCATCCTGTCCGGCAAGGACGCGGCGGGGGACACGCTCGGCCAGAAGGCGCTGATCACCGCGACCGCGTTCGCGGCGGCCTTCACCACGCTCCT
This sequence comes from Streptomyces sp. NPDC044064, assembly GCF_056434245.1. NCBI lineage: Bacteria > Bacillati > Actinomycetota > Actinomycetes > Kitasatosporales > Streptomycetaceae > Streptomyces > Streptomyces sp. NPDC044064. Next base: position 116,525 of record NZ_JBWKFN010000028.1, on the reverse strand, counting down.
GATGGGATTCGTCGGCAAGGTGCCGCTTGCCCTCGCCGCCGGCCTCTCCGTCTCCGGCGTCCTGTCCTCGCAGGTCGCCCCGGAGATGACCTGGCCGCAGGCCATGGGCATGTGCGTGATGTACGGCGTCGTCATCATGCTGCTGGTCGTCACCGGCCTGCGCGAGATGATCATGAACGCGATCCCGCTGGCGCTCAAGCACGGCATCACGATGGGCATCGGCCTCTTCATCGCACTCATCGGCTTCTACAAGGCCGGCTTCGTGCACCAGGGCAAGGCGACCCCGGTCACCCTGGGCCCCGTCGGCGAACTCGCCGGCTGGCCGGTGCTGCTCTTCGCCGGCACCCTGCTGCTGATCTTCATGCTGCAGGCCCGGAACATCCCCGGCGCCATCCTCATCGGCATCATCTCCGGCACGATCGTCGCCGCGGTCCTCAACGCCGCAGGCGTCATCGACCCCAAGCAGTGGGCGAACGGCGCCCCCGAACTGCACGGCAGTGCGGTCTCGATGCCCGACTTCTCGCTCTTCGGGCACGTCGAGTTCGGCGGCTGGGGCAAGGTCGGCGCGATGACCGTCGGCATGATCGTCTTCACGCTCGTGCTCGCCGGGTTCTTCGACGCGATGGCCACCATCATCGGCGTCGGCACCGAGGCCAAGCTGGCCGACGACAAGGGCCGTATGCCGGGCCTGTCCAAGGCGCTGTTCATCGACGGCGCCGGCGGTGCGATCGGCGGTGTGGCGGGCGGCTCCGGCCAGACGGTCTTCATCGAGTCGGCGACCGGTGTCGGCGAGGGCGCCCGCACGGGTCTGGCGTCCGTCGTCACGGGCCTGTTCTTCGCGGCCTGTCTCTTCTTCACCCCGGTCACCGCGATCGTCCCGCAGGAGGTCGCCTCCGCCGCCCTGGTCGTCATCGGCGCCATGATGCTGATGAACGCCCGGCACGTGGACTGGGCCGACCGCGCCACCGCGATCCCGGTCTTCCTGACCGTCGTCCTGATGCCGTTCACGTACACCATCACCACCGGTGTCGCCGCGGGCGTCATCTCCTACGTGGCCATCAAGACCGCCCAGGGCAAGGCCCGCGAGATCGGCGCCTTCATGTGGGGTCTGACCGTCGTCTTCCTGATCTACTTCGCACTGCATCCCATCGAGGGCTGGCTCGGCGTGCACTAGCCGGCCCGCCAACGCCCTTCCCACGCAACCCCGTTAAGGAGACCGAGAGATGCTGGACATCGCCGAGGAGCTGAACCGGTGGGTCGAGCAGGGCCGTGACTTCGCCGTCGCCACCGTGGTGGCCGTCGGCGGCAGCGCCCCGCGCCAGCCCGGCGCCGCCCTCGCGGTGGACGCCGACGGCACGGCGATCGGCTCGGTCTCCGGCGGGTGCGTGGAGGGCGCCGTGTACGACCTGTGCCGGCAGGCGCTCGAGGACGGGGAGACCGTGCTGGAGCGCTTCGGGTACAGCGACGAGGACGCCTTCGCCGTCGGCCTGACCTGTGGCGGCATCATCGACATCCTCGTCACACCGGTCCGGGCGGACGGTCCCGTCCGGCCGGTGCTCGCGGCCGCGCTGGCGGCCGCCGCCCTCGGTGAGGCGGCGGCGGTCGCGCGCGTCGTCCGGGGACCGGCCGGACTGCTGGGCCGGGCCCTTCTCGTCCGCCCCGACGGCTCCTGCGACGGCGGCTTCGGCGCCCACCCCGAACTGGACCGCACGGTCGCCGCCGAGGCCGGTGCCTTCCTGGACGCGGGCCGCACCGGCACCCTGGAGATGGGCGAACAGGGCTCCCGCTGCGGCGCCCCGCTCACGCTCCTGGTCGAGTCGTCGGTCCCCGCCCCCCGCATGATCGTCTTCGGCGCCATCGACTTCGCCTCCGCCCTGGTGCGCGTCGGCAAGTTCCTGAACTACCGCGTCACCGTGTGCGACGCCCGCCCGGTGTTCGCCACCCGCACCCGTTTCCCGGAAGCGGACGACATCGTCGTCGAGTGGCCCCACAAGTACCTGGAGCGCACCGAGGTCGACGGCCGCACCGTCCTGTGCGTCCTCACCCACGACGCCAAGTTCGACGTACCGCTGCTCGAACTGGCCCTGAAGTTGCCCGTCGCCTACGTCGGCGCGATGGGCTCCCGCCGCACCCACCTCGACCGCAACGAGCGCCTGCGCGAGGTCGGCGTCACCGAACTCGAACTGGCCCGCCTGCGCTCCCCGATCGGCCTCGACCTCGGCGCCCGCACGCCCGAGGAGACGGCACTCTCCATCGCCGCGGAGATCGTCGCCAACCGGCGCGGAGGCAGCGGGATCTCGCTGACCGGAGCGCACACCCCGATCCACCACGACATGGCGTCCCTGCCGGCGGGGCGGATCGGGTCGGTGGCCTGAGCGGCGCGGCGGAGTCCGGCCACGAAGGGCTGAGGGCGGCGCCCCCTCACGCCCGTCTGAGGAGCTTGTTCACCGCCCGTCCGAACATCGCACGTGACGTTCGCTCCAGCACGCCGTCGAAGAAGCGGGGGAGGAACCGGACCCGCAGTTCCTCCCGCCAGACCACCCGGGCGCGGCCGCCGGGCCCGGGCCGGACCTCGATCTCCGCCCAGCCCAGGACGACCCGGCCGCGCTTCTCCAGCCGGCACAGCCCGGGCTCGTCGTCCACCGGTGGATGCCAGAGCGTCACCTCCATGGGATCGTCGAGGGAGAGGGGGCCGAGGCCCGAACGGGCCACGAAGCGTGTGCCCTCCCGGGTCGGCTCGGGCGTGACCACGGTGACCCGGGTCAGCGGGACCACCTCGCCGTGGCGGGGCCACTCCGTGAGCCGGCGCCACGCCTCGTCGAGGGGGAGCGGCACCGTGCGTTCGAAAGAGAAGAAGGGCACGGCACGATCGTAGGGAATCGCCGCCCGCCACCTGCGCGTTCGGCCCCGGGTCACCTCCCTGGCCCAGCGGCGGTGCGGCCGCCGGCGAACGGGTGGGCCCACGAGTGGCCGATGGGGCGCGAGGTGTCCACCCTGGAGGGGTGAGCACCGCGGGTGGCACCGCGGCGGCCTCCGGCTGGAGAGGGTTCCTGGAGAGCCCCGTCGTCGGCATGGCTCCGTGGATCATCTTCTCCCTGCTGGTCGGACCCGGCCGGTTCGAGATCTCGGTCGCGCTGGCGCTGGCCTGCTCGGTCGCCCTGGTCCTCCTCGGCAGGGCGGCCCACCGGGGCAGTTCCTGGAAGCTTCTCGAACTCTGCGACGTGGTCTTCTTCGCCGGCCTGGCCGTCGTCGGCGCCCTGGCGAGCGAGGGCACGCTGCACTGGCTGGAGACGTACGCCGGGGAGGTGTCCAACATCGCGCTGACGCTGATCGCCTTCGGCTCGATGGCGTTCCGGACGCCGTTCACCCTGCAGTACGCCCGCGAACAGGTCGACCCGGCCCTCTGGGACACGCCCGCGTTCCTGCGCACCAACTACGTCATCACCGGGGTGTGGGGGCTCGCCTTCCTGGTGGCGGCGCTCGCGGGCGGCTACGGCGACCTCGTCCTGCACAACCCGGACAACCTCTGGACCGGCTGGATCATCCAGATCCTGGCCATCGTCGCGGCTGTCCGCTTCACCGAGTGGTACCCCGAGGTGGTCCGAGCCCGCACCCGGCGTGACACCGGCCGCCCCGGCCCCGGCCCGCCCCCGGTGTCCGACCTGCTGCTGCCCCTGGCCGGCCTGCTGGTGCCGATCGGGATCGCCGTCCTGGTCTTCGACAACATGTGGTGGCTGGGCGCCGCCCTCGTCGTGGCCGGCACGCTGCTCACCAAGGCGCTGCGCCGACCTGGAACCGGGGCGGCTCCGAGCGCTTGACGCGGCAGGTAATCGACCCGGCGACCGGCTCCGGGAAGGATCGGGACCGACAGCACGACGGGACGCCCCGTCCCGTCCGATCCCGTCCGGACCATCCCGAGGAGGCCCCATGCCGTACTACGCGAGCCCCGTCGACGGCACCCGGCTGCACTACGTCGACCACGGCCCCGCCCGCGGGCCCGTCGTCGTGTTCGTCAGCAGCGCGTACCTGGGGTACGAGCTGTGGGAGTACCAGATGCTGCCGCTCGCCGAGGCCGGCTACCGGTGCGTCGGTCTCGACCGGCGCGGCCACGGACGCTCCGACGACGCCTGGCTCGGCTACGACCTCGACACCCTCGCCGACGACGTGCGTGGACTGCTCGACCACCTCGACCTGCGGGAGGTGACGCTGGTCGGGCACTCCGTCGGCACCGCCGAGGTGGTGCGCTGCCTGACCCGGCACGGCACCGACCGGGTGGCACGGGCCGTGCTCGTCGCCGGCGTCACACCGGGATTCGTCCGTTCGCCGGGGCTTCCCCAGGGCGTGGACCCGACGGTCGTGCGCGCCGACGACGAGATCTTCCGGCGCGATCGCGCGGGGTACTTCACCGCCTCGGCGGACGACTTCTTCGCGGCGAGCCGGCCCGGCAACGAGCTGTCCGCCGCGTATGTCCGCCACCTCGTCGACCGCTGCCTGGTCGCCACGCCGCGTGCCGCGAACGGGGTGCGGGCCGTGGTGGCCGCGCTCGACCTCACCGACGAGCTGCCCGGCGTGCGGGTCCCCGTGCTCGTCGTGCACGGCACCCACGACACCTCGGCACCCCTCGCGCTCACCGGGGAACGCGCCGCGCGGCTGCTGCCGCACGCCACGCTGAAGGTGTACGAGAACGGCGGTCACGGCCTGTTCGCCACCCACGCGCAGCAGCTCACCGCGGACCTGCGGGAGTTCGTCGACGCTGCGGCCGGCGAGTGCCGTGCGGACGCGGAGTTCGGGGGCCTCGCAGCTGCCGGCGCCGGCTGAACCGCCCCGGCCTCAGGGCCGGTACACCTTCCCCGGTTCGGCCTTGCCGGGGGCCAGGAGCTGGGGGACCGTCACGAAGACGTAGCCGCGCTGCTTCAGGGCGTCGATGATGCCGGGCACGGCGGGCACGGTGCCCTGGTAGATGTCGTGCAGCAGGATGATCCCGTCCCGCGACGCCTGATCGAGGACCCGCTTGGTGATCAGCGCGGAGTCGTTGGTCGTGTAGTCCTTCGCGGTGACGCTCCACAGCACCTCGGCGAGGCCCAGCTGTTTGGCGATCTTGTGCACGTTCGCGTCCGTACGGCCCTGCGGCGGGCGCATCAGCGTGGGCTTGTGCCCGGTGAGCCGCTCTATCGCGTCGTCGGGCCGCTTCAGCTCCTCGCGTATCTGCGCGTCGGAGATCCGGGTGAGGATCTTGTGGTCCCAGGTGTGGCTCGCCACCTCGTGGCCCTCGGCGGCCATCCGCTTGACCAGCTCCGGGTACTTCTCGATGTGCCGCTTGCCGAGCAGGAAGAACGTCGCCGGGACCTTCTTCTCCTTGAGGATGTCCAGCAGCCGCGCCGAGTTCTCGCTGGGCCCGGCGTCGAAGGTGAGCGCGATGCACTTGGCCTCGCGGCAGTCGACGGACCCGAAGTGGGCCGGCGCCCCGTGCGCCGCCCCGGCCCGCGCCGTGCTCGGCGCGGTCGTGTCGACCTCGGCGCAGCCGGACAGGGCCAGCGCCAGGCAGGCGGCTGCCGACGTGAGCGCGGACAGACGCAACCTCCGGCCCCCCGCACGCATCTTCTTGGGCGCATGCTGCGGGGCCGGGTTCGTCTCGGTCGAAGTCGAAGAAGGCATGCCCGGACTATACACTCTGTGTATAGTCCACGCGTTCGAATTATTCGGATGTATCCGACGGCACGTCCGGCGCCCGTAGCACCATGGAGGTACGGGGGAGGAGAGGACCCCGGCGAGAGGACGGCCCATGTACTACGCGGACCGCGCCGAGGCCGGACGCGAACTCGCCGGCCTGCTGAGAGACCTGCGCGACAGCGGGCGGCTTCCCGACCCCGTCGTCCTGGCCCTGCCCCGCGGCGGGATCGCGGTCGCCGCGCCCGTCGCCCGCGCCCTCGGCGCCCCGCTCGACGTGCTCGTCGTCCGCAAGATCGGCGCCCCGCACCACGCGGAGTTCGCCGTCGGCGCCCTCGCCGCCGACGATCCGCCGCTCTTCGACTCGGACACCCTCGACCGCCTGGGCCTGACCGAGCAGCGCCTCGCCCCGACCGTCGAGCGGGAACGGGCCGAGCTGGCCCGCCGGGAGCAGCGCTACCGCGGCGACCGCCCGCCCCCGGAACTCAAGGGCCGTACCGTGATCGTCGTCGACGACGGCCTGGCCACCGGCGCCACCGCCCGCGCCGCCCTGCGCCACGTATGGCGCCGGGCCCCCGCCCGGGTCGTGCTGGCCGTCCCGGTCGGCGCCCCGGACTCCCTCGCCCTGCTCGCGGACGAGGCCGACATGATCGTGTGCCCGCACCGGCCCGCCGGGTTCAGCGCCGTCGGTCAGTGGTACGCCGACTTCGGGCAGCTGACCGACGCGGACGTGCTCGACGCACTGCACGCGCGCTGAACGCCGGGGAGCGAGGATGCCCGCACTGGACGCGGCCGAGGCGCGGCGCCGGTTCACCGCCGCCCGGGTCGCCCGGCTGGCCACGGTCGACGCGGCGGGCCGGCCGCACCAGGTGCCGGTGGTCTTCGCCCGGTACACCCTCGACGGCACCGACCGGCTGGTGACCGCCGTCGACCACAAACCCAAGACCACCGCCCGCCTCAAGCGGCTGCGCAACATCGCCGCGCACCCGGCGGTGTGCCTGCTCGCGGACGCCTACGACGAGAACTGGGACCACCTGTGGTGGGTCCGCGCCGACGGCGAGGCCCGTGTCCTGCCGCCCGACCCGGCCGACCCGGCCGTCCGTGAGGCCCACGAGACCGCCGTACGGCTGCTGTGCGAGAAGTATCCGCAGTACCGGGACCACCCGCCGAACGGGCCGGTGATCGCCGTCGGCGTGCGGAGCTGGACCGGGTGGGAGGCCCGCGCGCGGTGACGCCGGACCGGGCGCGGCATCCGGCGCGGACGCCCGCATCCCGCCCGTCCGCGACAACCCCGTGCACACCAGTGGTACCGGAAGGGCACGCGGAGTAACCTCTCGTGACATGACGCGCACGGGGGAGCGAGCCGTCAAGTCGCGGTTAAGGACGCCACCTTGGGTGGCTCGCATAGAAGAGCAGGACGGACAGGTGCTCGGCGCCGGGGTGCTCCTCGCCCCTGACCGGGTGCTCACCGCGGCCCATGTCGTCCGGCCCGGCCTGTCCTACGTCGTCCACTTCGTCGGCGTGCCCGGCGTGCCGGGCGTGGCCGCCACGGTCCGGGCGGACGAGCATGTGCCGCAGCGGGAGGACGCCTTCGGCGACCGCATCGGCGACCTGGCCCTGCTGCGGCTGGCGCAGCCGCAGCCCGCCGAGCACACCACCCGGCTCTACCGGCTGGCCTCGCCGCACGGGCCGGTGAGCATGTACGGCTTCCCGGCCGGCGACGACGGCGGCCGCTGGCACGGCGCCACCCTGGTCGCCGCCCGCGGCCGGGACCACCAGGTGCAGCTGCGCCCGCAGACCCAGGGCGAGCTGGCCGCCCCGGGCTTCAGCGGCGGAGGAGTGGTCGACCACGAGACCGACGAGGTCATCGGGATCGTCCTCAGCGTCGACGACGGTCCGGGCTCCGTCTTCAGCTACATGAGCCCCACCGAGACCATCCTGAGCCATCTGCCCCAGGCCGCCGCCTGGAGCGAGGGCGCCGAAGCCGTCGACCCGACACTGCGCCCCGGCGCGACGGGCACCGCCGGCCGGCTCGACCTGCCCTTCGCCACCGAACTCGCCTCCTGGTTCCGGGGCGAGGGCTGGCCGGTGCTCGTCACCGTCGTCCCCGCCCGCAGCGGCCGCGCCTGGACCCTCACCCGCGCCGTCACCCTGGCCGACCGGGAGCTGCGCACCCAGCAGAACACCAGCGCCTTCAGCCACGACCCGCCCGAGACCGTACCGCCCGCCGGCGGCCACGATCTCGCCCTGGACGTCAAGGGAATGACGGAGAGTCAGGTCATGGACCGGATCGCCGAGCGGCTGGGCATCCGCGGCGACCCGAGGCCCGAACGGCTCGGCGCCCTGCGCGTGCCGCTCGCCGCCGTCCTGGTCGGTGTCGACCAGGCCGCCGACCCCGAGGCCCTGCTCGGCCTGCTGGAGCGGCTCGCCCAGCAGGGTGCCCGGCTGCTCCTGGTCTTCCGCCGCCGGGGCGGCCGCGCGGCCCAGGCTGCCGAATCCTTCGTCCGGTTACCGCTGCACCACCGCTGGACCCGGCTGCACCGCGAACTCGACCACATCGGGGACGAGTTGGGCCCCGCGCTCGACGAACGCCGGGGCCGGGTGGCAGCGGACCCCGGCACCCGGCAGCTGCTGGACCGGGCCGAGGCCGGTGTACGGCGCACCCGGATGCTCCTCGCCTGGGTCGCCCACTCCCCGGAACGGGAGCGGGAACCCCGCAGCGCCGACCTGCTGTTCACCTTCGAGGACGCGGCCGAGCGCCGCCGCCGGCGCCTGGAGGAGGCGATCTCGCTCCTCGACGACCGGCTGCGCCGCCGCGAGGAACTGCTCGGCCGGGTCACCGCCGAGTGGCCGCTGTGCCGGGAACGGGCCGCGGCCCAGGGCGACGACCGGGTCATGGAGGCCTACCGGCTCTACGAACTCGCCCTGTCACTGCTGCGGCAGAGCCCCTGCGACGTGGACGAGGCGGAGACCGCCGCCCGGCACTTCGTCGGCTTCTGCTCCGGTACGGCACCCGGAAGGGAGGGCACCCCATGACCTCGTGCATCCGGCCCGGCTGCGCGGGCCACATCATGGGCACCGGTTACTGCGACACCTGCGGACACCGGCACCTGGAGCCACGGACCGAGCCACGGACCGAGCCACGGACCGAGCCACGCACCGAGTCGCGGTCCGAGCCACCGCCTCCGCCGCCCGGGCCCGGGGAACCGCCCGGCCCGCAGCCCACCCACGCCGTCGCCGGAGTCGGCGAACTCGACCAGCACGGACTGGTCCTGCTGCCCGACGTCCCCGCCCCCGAGGGCGGGCTCGTCGAGGACCCCCGGCCGCCCACCGGCGGCCGCCGCTGCGGCGCGAACGGCTGCACGATGATCGTCGGCATCGGCTACGGCGGCCAGCCCGCCCCGGCGAAGGGCCGATGTCCCCGCTGCGGCACCCCCTACTCCTTCCTGCCCCAGCTGGACAAGGGCGACCTGGTCGCCGGCCACTACCGGATCCTCGGCTGCCTGGCCCGCGGCGGCCTCGGCTGGATCCACCTCGCCGAGGACACCAGCGCGGACGGCCACCGCGTCGTCCTCAAAGGGCTGATCGACGTCCACGACGCGCTGGCCCGCCGCAACGCCGTCGAGGAGCGCCGCTCGCTCACCGGTCTGCACCACCCCGACATCGTCCGCATCATCACCTACGTCGAACACCAGGCACCCGCCGGCCCGCCCACCGGCTACCTGGTCATGGACTACATCGGCGGCCGCTCCCTGCAGCAGCTCTTCGACGCCGACGACGCCGAGCGCGTCTTCCAGGGCCGCCCCCGCCTCGACCATGTGCTCACCTACGGCTGCAAGATCCTCGGCGTCCTGCAGTACATGCACGAACGCGGCCTGCTCTACTGCGACATGAAGCCCGCCAACGTCATCCACTTCGGGCGGGCGATCAAGGTCATCGACCTCGGCGCCGTCCGCGCGATCGGCGACCGCGGCTCCGCCTACGTCTACACGGCGAGCTTCGCCCCGCCCAAGGAGGAGGTCGACAGCCGCGGCTGGCACGTCGACAGCGACCTCTACACCGTCGGCATGACCCTGCAGGCCCTGGCCCGGGGCACCGAAGCGGCCCGTGGCCTCGCTCCCGACTCCTTCCGCCTCCTCATCGACCGCGCCACCCACGCCGAACCCCGCGCCCGGTTCCGCTCGGCCGCCGAGATGTCCCGCCAGCTCTGGGAGGTCCTGCGCGAGTTCCGTTCGCTGCAGTTCGGCGAGCAACTGCCGGAGAGCAGCACCCGGTTCCGCGCCACCGAGGCCAGCCTCGACGCCGGACTCGGCGCGATCCCCTCCCTCGAACACTGGACCGGCCGGCCCGGCGGACACCCCGCCGGTCTCGACGTCTCCCCGCCCGCGGCCGCCGAGGTCGCCGGCGCCCTGCCGGAACCGGTCCCCGACCCCGACGACGGGGCCGCCCTGCTGCTCGACACCTTCCCGCCCGACGCCCCCGGCCGGGTCGCCCGGCAGTGGCCCCGCGAATCCCGCCTCGGCACCCCGGAGACCGCGCTCTGGCTGTGCCGCGCCTATCTGAGACAGGGCGCACAGGACGAGGCCCAGAGCTGGCTGGCCGAGGCCGAGACCCTGCTCGGCGAGCGCGCCGCCGCCTACGACTGGCGCATCGCCTGGCACCGCGGCGTGCTCCACCTGAGCAAGGCCGAGGTACGGCGGGCCGGCAGCTGCTTCGAGGCCGTCTACCGGGCGCTGCCCGGCGAGTACGTGCCCAAACTGGCCCTCGGGTACTGCGCCGAACACGCCGGTGAGCAGCGTACGGCTCGGGCCATGCGGTTCTACGAGGCCGTGTGGGCCCGGGACTTCGCGCACACCGCCGCCGCGTTCGGTCTGGCCCGCGGCCACCTGGCCACGGGGGACCGGGACGCGGCCGTACACGTCCTCGACGACGTGCCCGCCACCTCCCGCCACTACGACGCCGCCCGCATCGCGGCCGTCCGTGTCCGCGCCGGTGTGCTGCACGGCCGCGCCCCGTCCGCGGCCGACCTGCGGGACGCGGACCACCGGCTGCCCGAGCTGCACCTGGACGGCGGCGCCGCCGGCGGGGAGTCGCGGGCCCGGCTGGTCGCCGAGGTTCGGGAGAACGTCCTGCACTGCCGCCCGAAGTCCGGCTGGGGACCGGAGTTCCCATCCGGTGACCTGCTCGGAGCCGGTGCCGAGGACGCCCTGCGCACGCTGCTGGAGCAGTCCTTCCGGCAGCTGGCCGCACAGGCGCGCACCGCGGGCGAGCACGGCCGGCTGCTCGACCTGGCCCATGCCGTACGGCCGATGAGCAGATTCTGAGGACGTGGACGACATCGGGGAAGCGAGGGGGACGCAACCATGAGCGTGGCCGGGAGAGGCGAGCGCACCGAGGACATCACGGTGACCCTCGCGGTCGGCCAGGAGAAGGAACTGCCCGTCGTGCCGACCGCGGCCGGGCGGTCCCGCGACCGTGAGATGCACGCCATCCTGGAGATCGGGGTCAGCAACAACGGCGCCCCGGGCATCGTCACCGGGGGTGTCCGCGGGGCCGGGCCCGCCCTCGCCGAGGTGCTGATCGTGGACACCTCCCGCTCCATGCTCCACCCGGACGCCAAACTGCGTGCCGCCAAGGACGCCACGGTCGCCGCCCTGCGGCTGCTGCCCGAGGGCACCGCGTTCGCCGTGCTCTCCGGCCGGTTCGACGCCACCGTCGTGCACCCCGGCCCGGACCGTGAGGGCATGGCCGTCGCCGGGACCACCGAACGGGAGGCCGCCGAACGCGCCGTACGGATCCTGGACGCGAACGGCGGCACCGCCATCGGCCACTGGCTCGACCTGGCCAGGCGGCTGCTGAGCAAACAGTCCGCGCCCGTCAAACACGTCCTGCTGCTCACCGACGGACACAACGAGCACGACCACCGCGCCGGCATGCGTCTGGACACCGCCCTGGAGGCCTGCGACGGCAGGTTCGTCTGCGACGCGTGGGGCATCGGCGACGACTGGGACGCCGACCTCCTGCTGGGCATCACCCGGCGGCTGCACGGCCGGGCCGGAGCGGTCCGACGCGAGTCGGAACTGCCCGCCGCGTACGAGGAGTTGGTGAACGGCCTGCTCGGCACGGCGGTCCCCGAGCTGCGCATCAAGATCACCCCGACACCCGGCACCGTGATCCGCCAGGTCAAGCAGGTCGTGCCGAAGGAACAGGAACTCCTCGCCACCGGAGCCGAGTTGGGTTCACGCGGCGCCGAGTACGTCACCCGCGCCTGGGGCGAGGAGACCCGGCACTTCCAGGTCGTGCTGACCGCCGACCCGACCGGCCGCGAGACAGACGAGGACCTCCAGCTCGCCGCCGTGGACGTGGTCGTACCCGACTTCGGCCCCGCCGTACGGCTGCCCGCGCCGCAGCCCGTCCTGGTGCGCTGGACCGACAACCCGCTCGACGCGTCCCGGCAGCATCCCGGGGTCCGCCGCCACGAGCTGTACCAGCAGGCGAGCGCCGCCGTGGCCCGGGCCTACCGGGCCTGGCTGCGCCGCGCCGAGGGCAGGGCGGAGGCCGACCGGGAACTCGCCCGGGCGCTGTCGCTGGCCGGGGAACTGGGCGACGCCCAACTGCTGGGCGCCCTGCGGCGGATCGAGGACGGGCCGGGCACGGGCCGGGTCCGCGACGGCCTCAAGGACGTCGACTGGCAGCACCTGATCCTCTCCAGCGCCATGACCACCCCGCCGGAACAGCCCGCCGAGGGTCCGCCCTCGGCGGGACCGGCGGCCGTCGGTCCGGAGAACCCGCCCGGTGCCGACGAGCTGATCGAGTGCCCGGGCTGCAGCTGGCTCGGCCCGGCGGACTCGGTGTACTGCGGCAGGTGCGGGCGTCTGCTGGGGGGAGCATGGTGAGCGTCGGCGCCCGCACCGGACCGGGCCGACGGGCGCGCGCCACAGCGAGCCCCCGCGACAGGGCCCCGCTGCCCCGGCACCTCGGCAGCCTCCTCGGCGCCGGGCCGCGACCGCCGGACCCGGGCAGCACGACCGCGTACGAACTCGCCGTGCGCCGCCGCCTGCTGCTGGCCCTGACGGCCCTGCTGACCCTGTCCCTCTTCCTGTCCTACGAGGGCGTGCACGCGGACGCCGGCCCGCTGCGCACCTCCAGCGCCCCCGCCGTCGTCGCCATCGACACCGCGCTGTACGCGCTCGGCGAGGCACAGGCGGACGCGACCGGGGGCACCCCCTCGACCAGCGAGTTCCAGAAACAGATCTCGGTGGCCGCGCAGAGCCTCGCCCTGGCCGCCGCCGACGACGTGGGCGGCCCGGGCGGCCGGCAGGCCCTGCAGACGGTCGCCGGCTTGATCACCGGATACACCGCCATGGTCGAGAAGGCCCAGCTCCAGTCCCAGGGAAGCGTGTCGCGGGACGCCTATCTGAGCTACGCGACCAGCATGCTGAAGACCGCGAAGACCGGCATAGAGGACCGGCTGAGACGGCTGCAGGACGAACAGCGGGCCGTGGTCGGTCGGCAGACCTCCTTCGGGTGGGCGCTGTGGCTCGGCTGGAGCGCGACCGCGCTGCTCGTCCTCGCGCTTGGCGCGGCCCTGGTGGAGACACAGCTCTTCCTGCGCCATCGCTTCCGGCGCAGGTTCAACCGTCAGCTCATCGCCGCATGTGCCCTGCTGGCCGGGGGGTTCACGACGCTCCTGCTGTTCACGGTGTGGACGCGCCAGGGCATGACGGACACCCGCGGCCTGCTCGACCGGTTGGTGTCCGGACAGGCCGTCACGGACGCCGGGCAGCACACCGCCGGGTACCTGGCGCACACCGGTCTCCGGGCGGCGGCCTCGGCGTGGATCGTACTGGGAGGCATCGCGCTCATGGCGCTGACCGAGACGGGTCTGCGACAGCACATCAACGACTACCGGTTCAGGCTCCGGTGAGCGCCCCCGGCACCGGCCCCGCGGCCGCCGTCCGGCGCCGTCCGCTGCGTACGGTCACCGTGCTGGTGAGCTGCCTGGCCGTACTGGCGGTGGCGGTCGTGCTGGGCGTACGCGCCCTGGGGCAGGAACCGACCGTCACCCTGCTGGCCAACTGGACGGGCAAGGACGAGCAGTACTTCCGGCAGGCGGTCATCGACCCCTTCGAGCGCAGGTACCACGTCCACGTCGACTACCAGGGAAGTTCCGCGGAGAGTCAGGTGCTCAGCGCCGATGTCGAGGCCGGCACCCCGCCCGACGTGGTGGTGCTCACCGGTCCGGGCGAACTCGCCGCCTACGCGGACCAGAAGCAGCTGCAGCCGATCGAGAAGCTCGTCCCGCAGGGCGACTTCAGCAAGTCCTGGGTAACTCCCAGGAACGGGCACGTGTACTGGTTCCCGCTCAAGGCCGACCTCAAGAGCATGGTCTGGTACCGGCCCGAGGTCGGTGCGCAGCAGCGCCGGAGCGCGGCGAAACGGCCTGACCAGTGGTGCCTCGGCATGGGATCGGGCGCCACCAGCGGCTGGCCGGGCACCGACTGGATCGAGGACATCCTGCTGCAGCGGTACGGCCCGGCTGTGTACGAGCGGTGGGCGCGCGGTCTGCTGCCCTGGCAGTCCAAGGAGGTGGAGGGGGCCTGGGTCACCTGGGGGAAGATGGTGGGCGCCGGTGGTTCCAGGGACCTGGTCCTGCGCGCGCTGCAGACCGAGTACCAGGCGGCGTCCGAGCTGGTTACGATGGACCCGCCCCAGTGCACCCTGGAGCATCAGGCCTCCTTCATCCGCAACCTGCAGCCGTGGAAGGAGGCGCACGGTCGTTACGAGCACTCGGACCGCCTCATCCCCGGCGCCACCGCGGACAATGCGTGGGAGGTCTCCGGCGACCTGGTCGCCCTGCTGCACGCCACCCCGCAGGCGCAGGAACTGATCCGGCACCTCGCCGCCGCCGGGACCCAGCGGGCGTGGAGCGCCAAGGAGGCCGGCCTCTCCGTCAACGCCCACGCACAGCCCACGGCCGGTGACTCCACCCCCTCCTGGCGCCGCTCGCTGGCCCGGACCCTCCTCGACCCCGACGCGGTCCACTGCTTCGACGCCTCCGACGCCATGCCGCCGCCGGTGCGCGACGCCTTCACCCAGGCGACCATCGACTTCCTCGCCGATCCGCACAGACTGGACGACCTGCTGAAGAACCTGGACAGCCTCGGCAGCGCGGAGAGCCTGAGCTGGCTGACATCCGTGTGCGACCGCACCCGCAGGAGGGGACCTTGAACGACTCCCAGGGCTTGCCCAACCACCCTCAGGGCTCGGTGGCGTCCAGCGCCGCCTGGGCTACCCGCCGTACCACGGTCCTTCGGTCGGCGCTGCGCCAGGCGAGCGCGGTCGAGCAGTGAATGTTCCCGGACAGGGGCACGATGACGACGTTGGCCCGGGCGTAGTGCTCGTCGGTGCTCTCCGAGACCAGTGCGACACCGCGGCCGACGGAGACGAGTTCGAGGGTCTCCTCGATGGACCGCGACGTCACCATGTCCCGCAGGTCCGTGATGCCCACGGCCTGCGGGGTGCGGAACTCGGCCCAGGCCCGGTCCTCGGAGAGGGGAACGACCCAGGTGCGCCCGGCGAGTTCGGACGGCTCGACACGCTCACGGCCGGCCAGCGGATCGTCCAGCGGGAGGGCGACCGCCCGCCGGTCACTGGCCACGGTCAGGCTGCGGATCGTGGGGTCGTCCAGCGGCGGCCACACGATGGCGAGGTCGGACTGACCGGACGTCAGACCGCAGCTCGGGTCGGCGTAGTCGTAACGGCGCAGGGTGATGTCGGCGTTCGTCTCGTCCCGGACGAGTTTCATGAGCCACGAGGTGCGGCGGCCGGCCGCCTCCCCCATGAAGCCGATCGTGAGACGCGGTCCGCGGTCCGCGAGCAGCGCGTCGACCTGGTCGGCCGCGTCCACGGCCGCGAGCGCGTCACCGAGCAACTGCCGCCCGAAGTCGGTGAGATGGACGCCGTCCCGGGTTCGGCTCAGGAGCGGCCGGCCCGCCTCGGACTCCAGCCGGCGGATCGCGTCGCTCACCGCCGGCTGCCGCACCTCGAGGGCGTCCGCCGCCCGCCGGAACGAACCCGTGCGAGCGACGGCGGCGAAGGCGCGCAACATGGCAAGCGTCGTGGGCACCTCCGGAGCATAACCGGCACGCTCCCAACCATCGCTTATGGCCATCGACTCTGCTTATGGGGGTACGGGGCGCGGGTGGGCCGATGATCGGGGGCATGTGGCGCCCAGATTTCGCCGCACCCGCCCCCCGGAGGAAGGATCCCGCCATCGTCGTGCGCCTGTGAGGATTGATTTGTGTCATTTAAAGTGCATATATTCCGCTGACTTGGAATGAGTTTGAGTCAGTATCCGGCCCCAGCCTGCCGACGCTCGAATTTTCGCCCTTGTAACCGGGCTGTCGAGCGTGTTTGACTCAAGCGAAGGCGCCACCAACGGGGGTAGTGAGTGTCAAGGTTTCCTTTTCCCAGGGTTCACCTGTGGTCCCTTTACAGACCGCCCCTGTCTGACGCATCCCGGATGTTGTCCGGTGGTTTTGCCTGTCAGGCCTGAACGGGCTTCTCTTTCATGTTCCAGCGCATAGACCTGCGCTGCGGCATGTCCATTTCTTTGTCTGGGGGACGTGACCTTGCCTGCTCAAAGTGCAGCAAACGCGAGCGGTGAAGAACTGGCAAGTGCAGAAGAGCTGAGCTTAGATTTCAGCAGGCTCGACCGAGGGGTTCGCAAGCGGCTCAAGCAGCTGTGCGAGCTGGACAACCACCATGCTCCACTGGCCCTCCTGTGCGACTACCTGCTGGTCGCCGCCTCGGTCTACCTGTGTGTCGGAGTGTCGTACTGGTTCTACCCGATCGCCGCCATTCTCATCGGGTCGACCCAGCGGGCGTTCGTCAATCTTCTGCACGAATCCTCACACAAGGTTCTCACCAAGAACCAGCGCCTCAACGTAACACTGGGAACCGTCTTCTCGGGATACCTGGTACTGCATCTGTACAACCCGTACCGGAATTCCCACATAGGTTTCCACCACCGTTATCTGGGTGACCCGGAGAAGGATCCCGACTACAACTTCCATGTGGGAGTCGGGATCTACGACCACCGGATCTCCGACAAGAAGTTCTTCCTCAAGAACATCGCGCTCGCGGTGTTCGGCATGAGGACTCTCGAGTACGCGGGCTATGTCATTCGGGACCGTATTTTCTTCAGCCCGAAGGACGTCGCGGTCTCCATGCCCATCCGGCTCACGACGGAGCGCGTCCTCCTGCTGGTCCAGTGGGCCGGCATCATCGGCCTGTGCGCCTGGCAGGGCTGGCTGATCGAGCTGGCGCTGTTCTGGTTCGTGCCGCTCTTCACCACCGCCATCGCCGTGGGCTGGCTCTCGGAGCTGGCGGAGCACTACCCGCTGCCGGAGAGCGAGAGCAAGCAGATCCTCATGACCCGCAACCGTCACGGCTGGGCCATCGAGCGCTTCCTGCTGGGCCGCCACCACGACAACTACCACCTGGTGCACCACCTCAACACCGGCGTGCCGTTCTGGAACATGAAGCGGGCCCATCAGGTCCTCCTGGAGGACGCCGCCTATGCCCGCTGGGACGGGCTGTGGGCCGGCGTCCTGACCCGCTCGCGGGGCCGCGAGAACCAGGAGACGCTCATCAGCTACGCCTCGAAGTACCGCGCCTGGCGTCGCAACGGAGGCGACCCGACCCTGGTCGACGGCGGCACCTTCGCCGAGGCGGCCGCCCTCGCTCGGGTCGTCACCGCCGCCTGACCCGGCCCGCCCCGTTGCTTCAGTCGAGAGGAAACCCCCACATGAGCCACGTCGTGGACGCCCAGGCGGCCGCCGCTCTGGACCCCGAACTGCTACGCCTGGCCACCAACGGCCTCAAGAAGCTGGCCGCGGACACCCGTTGCCGTAACGCCTTCGTCGACAACCCGCTGATGGCCGCCCTGCTCGCACCGGCCGCGGGCCGCTACATAGTCGCCGCCGACCAGGACGGTCTCTTCGAGCGGCTGCCGGTCCTCGAGGCCAAGGGGTACCGGACCGGCGTCGAGTTCGTCGGCGAGGAGGCCCGCAGCGCCGACGAGGTGCGCGATGTCGTCGACGAGTACCTCAAGCTGATCGAACGTCACGAGAGCGCCGGCCTCGTCACACCGACCCAGCTCGGTTTCGACCTGTCGAACGTCGGCTCCCTCATCTCTCCCCAGACAGGCGCGGACAACACGGCCGCCCTGCTCAAGGCCGCCGCCCCGCAGGGCATCGGCATCCTCATCAGCATGGAGCGCTCGTCCTTCGTGGACGACATCCTCACGGTCTTCAAGGGCCTCGCCGAAGAGCACGAGAACGTCGCCCTGACCCTCCAGGCCCATCTGCACCGCACCGAGGACGACCTCGCCACCGTCCTGCCGCTCGGCCGCAAGATCCGGCTGGTGAAGGGCGTGTACAACGAGGCCCCGGAGGTCGCCCTCCCGCGCGGCCCCGAGCTGAACGACCGCTACGCCCGGCTCCTGGAGCGCATCCTCGACCACGGCAACCCCGTGGCCGTGGCCACCCATGACGCCACGCTTCTCGAACTTCTCGACAGCCGCGGGCTGTTGGAGCGGATCGAGGAGCTGGAGATGCTGCACGGCTGCCGCCCGCCCCTGCTCAAGGCACACAAGGACCGCGGCATCCCGTGCCGCGTCGCCACGGTGTACGGGCAGAACTGGTGGCTGCACTTCCTGCACCGCCTCGCCGAGTACCCGCCGGTCGCCCTGACCGCTCTGGCCGACCTGTACGAACCGGAGCGGGTCCGCTTCGGCTCCGAGTACTGATCCCCGAGCGCTGATCAGCGCGTACTGACCCGCGAGCACGACCTGCTCCAACCCGAAAGAAGGTAGTCCGTTGTCATCCACTCCGCCTGTTGCCGCCATTGTCGACGGTTACTCCACAGGGAACTTCCTTCCTGCGGCCTTCACCCGTCTGGGTGCCCAAGTCGTCCATGTCCGCAGCACCCCGGAGTGGATGACTTCGATGCTGCTGCCCAACACGGACGACTACATCGCCGACCTCGTCTTCCAGGACGAGGAGCAGATCGTCAAGGAACTGCGCTCGCTCGACGTCAGCGCCGTGCTCGCCGGGCAGGAGCCCGGGGTGCCGCTCTCCGACCGGCTCAGCGAGCTGATGGGCACGGCCAGCAACGGCTCACGCCTGTCGACCGCCCGCCGCGACAAGTACGACATGATCGAGGTCCTGCGGGCCGCCGGCCTGCACTGCGCCGACCAGTTCAAGAGCGACGACCCGCAGGCCCTGGTCGACTGGGCCGAGGCGCACGGCACCTACCCCGTGGTGATCAAGCCGCTCAGCTCCGCCTCCACCGACGGCGTGTTCATCTGCAACGACGCGGACGAGGTGCGCACGGCCGCCCAGCAGGTCCTCGCCGCCCGGGACATCTTCGACCTGCCCAACCGCGAGGTGCTCATCCAGTCCTACCTGGACGGCGAGGAGTACATCGTCGACACCGTCAGCCATGACGGCCACCGCTTCGTCTGCGGTGTCTGGAAGTACGAGAAGACCCTGGTCAACGGCAAGAACATCTACGACAAGGATGTGCTGCTGCCGGCCGACGAGTTCCCGGTGCCCGAGCTGATCGCGTACGTGGACCAGGTCCTCGAGGCGATGAACATCCGCTTCGGGCCCACCCACACCGAGGTCAAGATGACCTCGAACGGCCCGGCGCTGGTGGAGATCGGCGCGCGCCTCAACGGCGACATGAACCCGGACTTCCACCAGGTCTGCCTCGGCCACAACCAGGCCGACCTGATCGCCCTGTCCTACATGCGGCCCCAGGAGTTCCTCGACCGCTACGGCGACCGCGTCTACACCCGCCGCCAGCCGGCCGTGGTCTACAACGCGCCCAGCAGCCAGGAGGGCGAGGTGAAGGCGATCGACGAGGCCGTCGTCCGCGAGATCGCCGCCCTGCCCACCGTGTTCCTGCCGAGCGTGAAGGTGCCGGTGGGCGGTCGGGTCCGCCGCACCGTCGACCTCCTCACCAGCCCCCTGCGGATCTTCATGACCGGGGTCACCCAGGAAGCCGTCCTCGACGACTACAAGCGTCTGCAGGAACTGAAGGACAAGGTGTATCTCGTCTGATGCTGCGCAGTACTCTGCACGCGGTCCGCGGGCTCGCGCCCGAACTGCGTACCCTGTTCATCACCACCCTGCTCTTCCGCTCCGGAACCATGGCGTTCCCGTTCCTGTCCGCCTACCTGGTGGCGCAGAACGACTACTCCGCGGGGCAGGTGGGCTCGATCGTCGGCGCCTACGGGCTCGGCGCGCTGGCCGCAGACCTCGCGGCCGGGCCGGTCCTGCGCTTCGTGTCCGCGCGGACCGTGATGATCAGCGGGCTGGTGGGCAACGCGGCGCTGGTGCTGGTCCTTCCGCTCGCGGAAAGCGCCGCGCTGCTCACGGTGGGGACCCTCGTCTGGGGCTTCTTCTACGAGGCGTTCACGCCGGCCGCGTACGCGGAGACTGTGCGGTACTCGCGGGAGAGCGACCGCAAGGTCGCCTTCTCCTGCAACCGGCTCGCCATCAACGTAGGCATGGGCATCGGACCGGCGCTGGGCGGACTCGTGTTCGCCTGGCGGCCGGCCGGCCTGTTCCTCATCAACGCCTGCGTCGTCCTGGCGACCGCCGTCTTCCTCACCCTGCGGACCTCCAACGGGACCGTGGCGGCGGGGGAGAAGGCGGTCCGGGGCCGCATGGTGGCGCCGACCCTCAAGGGCGAGACCCGGTTCTGGACGATCTTCCTGCTGGCTCTCCCGATCCATCTCGCGTACGCGCTGCCGCCGACGTTCCTCAGCGCCTACGTGATCCACGAGCGCGGCCTCGACAGCTTCTGGGCCGGCATCATCTTCTTCGTCAACGCCGGTGCCATCGTGCTCTTCGAGGTGCCGCTGAACACGGCGATGCGGAACGTGAGCCACTACGCCTCGCTGCTGGTCGGTTATCTGCTGGCCGGTGCGGGCTTCGCGCTGATGGGTCTGTCCGGTTCGGGGCCCGCGCTGGTGGGCGCGACGCTGCTGTGGACCGCGGCCGAGATGATCGTCTTCCCGGCGCTCCTCCACTACGTCAGCGAGGTCTCCGACCCGTCCGTCACCGGCCGCAACATGGGGCTCTACTCGGCGGGCGTCAACGTGGGCCTGATCGCCGTGCCCCAGCTGAGCCTGACGCTCACGTCGGGCGGCCACCCGGCGAGCCCGTGGTACGTGGTCGGAGCCGCCCTCGGCGTCGCGCTCGTCCTGATCGTCACCGTCCGGCGCAGTTCCTACCTCTGGCTGACCGAGCCCGAGCCGGAACCCGCTCCCGTCTCCTGACCCAACGGAGTTGGCGCATGCCCATCCACTTCAACAACGCGGGCGCGGGCCTCATGCCCGAGGCCGTGACGCAGGCCATGACCGGCTACCTGGCCGAAGAGTCACAGGGCGGCGCCTACGAGGCCGAGCAGCGGCACGCTGACACCCTCGAACACGGGGTCTACGAGACGCTCGCGCGCGCACTGGACGCGCCCGCGGACGACATCGCCCTGTTCGACAGCGCCACCCGCGCCTGGTCGTCCGTGGTGTCCCACCTCCCGTTCACCTCCGGCGACCGGGTCTGGGTGACGCCGTACGAGTACGCGGGCAACCTCATCCTGTGGACCGAGCTGCGCCGCCGCTTCGGCCTGCGCATCGAGGTCGTACCGCTGGTGGCCGACGGCGACCTGGACCTGGAGTGGATGAGCGCGCACATCGGCGACGACGTCGCCTTCGTCGCCGTGCCCCATGTGCCGTCCGGATGCGGGATCGTCACACCGGTCGAGGAGATCGGGAAGATCCTCGCGCCCTGGCGGTGCTTCTACGGCATCGACGCCTGCCAGTCCGTGGGGCAGCTGCCGGTCTCCGTCGCGTCCATCGGCTGCGACCTGCTCACCGGTGCGGGCCGCAAGTTCCTGCGCGGGCCGCGCGGCACCGGATTCGCCGCGATCGGCTCCCGGCTGCGGGCCCAGGTCTCCCTGCCCTTCCACGACCTGCACATCGCCGACATGGTCGCGGACGACGACTACGAGGTGCGCACCACCGGCGCCCGCCGGTTCGAGTACGCCGAGCGCGGCAGCGCCGGCGTCATGGGCCTCGACGCGGCGGTCCGCCACCACCTCGCCCGCACCGACGGCGGCTCCGGCCCGCTGCGCGACGCCGTGCGCGCGGTGATCGAGGAGCTGCCGGGGACACGGCTGGTCGACCCCGGCTCCCGGCACGCCGCCATCGTCACGTTCACCCACGACCGGGTTCCGCCCGAGCGAATCCGGGCCGAGCTGCGAGCACGCGGTGTCAACGTGTGGATCGCGCAGGGCAGTCACACACCCCTGTACATGCGCACCGCGGAGGTCGATTTCGCCGTGCGTGTTTCCCCGCATTACTACAACTCCACGGCCGACGTGGAGACGTTCGCCGACGCGTTGCGCGACGTCCTGCGTTGACCAAGCGGTTCTCACATCCGTCTCATCGAGTCGAAGGAGGGGCAGAAATGCCCGTAGAAAGCCAGGAAGCAGAGAGGCAAGAAATTCTCGCACTCGTCACCCACATCATGGAGGACACCGTCGGCCTCGAACTGGACGACGACGTCGACCTGAACACCTCGATCGGCCCGGAAGGTCTCGGACTCGAGTCGATCGGCATTCTCGAGGTGACGGTTCACCTCGAACGGGAGTACAACATCGAGTTCTCCGACGAGGCGCTGGAGCTGCTGCTGAGCGGAACGCTCGGGGAGTTCATAGACGAGGTCGTCAGGCAGCGTTCGGCCGTGGCCGCCGGCGCGAGCACGGAGAACAGTGGTTCCCGGTGATCACATCGACCGACATCAGGAGGATCCTCGTCGACGGCAAGACGCTGGCCGGCGTGGAGGACGTCGAGGACGACTCGGAGATCCTGGTCGACTCCTTCTCGCTCGCCTGGCTCGACCACAGTCTGCGCACCGACTTCGGCGTCGAACTCGACCTGCGGGAAGTCCGGGCCGAGGATTTCTCCAGCATCAACCGCATCGCCGACTATGTCAACGCGTTGACCGAGGGGGCCGTCGCGACGTCAGGAGACGGCCGATGACGGAATCCCAGCGCGTCGTCGTCACGGGTTTCGGGGTCTTCACCGCATTCGGTTTCGGCGAGAAGGCACTGCTCGACGGGGTGTTCTCGGGCCGTCCCGCATTCCGTGAAGTGGAACGGTTCGACATTTCGCCGTTCCGTTGCAGGTCCGCTGCCGTGTACGACGGCAGCGGCCCGGAAATCCCCGAGGTGAGCTTCGCGGGCGACCCGCCGCCGCGTCAGCACGACGTCCTGGCCGCCTGCTCACGCGCCGCGATCGACATGGCCGGCATCGACCCGTCGAAGATCTCCGGCGTGCTCGTCGGCAGCCAGGGCGACTACCGCCCGATCACCCGGTACTGGGGCTCGGTGGCCGCGGGAGCCGACACCGCCGGCACGGCGTTCCTGAAGGACAGCGTGCCCGGCCAGCTCTCCCACGGCCTGGGCGAGGCCCTCGGTGTGGGACCGCTGCGCATGACCTTCATCAACGCCTGTGTGGCCTCCGCCGACAGCATCATCCACGCCAGCCGCCTCATCAGCCGAGGACGGGCCGACGCGATGCTGTGCGGCGGGTCCTACCTGGTCGAGCGAGAGCTGTTCGCCAAGTTCGACTCGGCGCGCGCGTTCGCCAAGGACGGCCACGTCCGGCCGTTCTCCAAGGACCGGACCGGGCTGCTGCTCGGCGACGGAGCGGCGTGCCTGATGCTGGAGTCCGAGGCCAGTGCACAGGCGCGGGGCGCCGACGTGCTCGCCCGGGTGGCCGGCTGGGGTATCTCCTCCGACGCCTACCACGCCAGCCGGCCGCACCCCGAAGGCCGCGGCACCGCGACCGCGATGGAGTCCGCGCTCCGCGTCGCGGGCCTTGCCCCCGACGCCGTGGACTACGTCAATGTGCACGGCACGGGCACCGCCTCCAACGACACCGCCGAAACCGCCGCGCTGCGCCGGGTGTTCGGGGAGCGGGCCGCGCACCTGCCCGCCAGCTCGACCAAGAGCACGACGGGACACACCCTCGAAGGCGCCGGGGCCGTGGAGGCAGTGATCACGCTGCTGGCCCTCAGCCACGGACTCGTCCCGCCCACGGCCAACTTCACCACGCCCGATCCCGCGCTCGACCTGGACTACGTGACCGACGGTCCCCGCCGCCGGAGTCTGCGACGCGCGATCTCGACCAACTCCGCCTTCGGCGGGGCCAACACGGCGCTGCTCCTGGAGCGAGCATGATCGACACGCTTACCGAACGACTGCTGGTCTCCGAGGCGCTCGTCGTGCCGTCCGGCTTCACGGCCGGCGCCACCACGGTCGAGCCCGCCGAACCGGGCCGTGTGCCAGGCTTCGTGGAGTCGGCCTTCAGCCCGCTGATCAAGGCCGTCGTCGACCGCTGCCTGGCCGATGTCACGGGCGGCGAGTCCTTCGGCGAAGAGGGCGCGCGCACCGGCCTGGTGCTGGCGACCCTCTTCGGCGACACGGTCACCGCCGATCTCGGGAGCAGGCTGCTGACGTCCGGGCGGGTGGCCAACCCGCTGCTGTTCTACCAATCGGTGCCGACGACGATCCTCGGCGTGGTCGCCCGCGACTACGCGATCACAGGACCGACGACCTGCGTCGCCCTCCGCGGTGACCTGCGCGGCGAAGCCCTCGACCTCGTCGACATGATCCTCGACGACGGCATGGACCAGGTGCTCCTCATCGGCATCGACCTGGCGACCGAGTCCCGGCCGCTCAGCGCCCACGCACAGCTGACGGACGGCGGGCCGCACACGGACGCGGCACGGGTGGACACCGCCGTCGCGTTCCTGATACGCCGGGCCGACTCCTCGCCCGGGACGGAACCGGCCGCCGTGGCCCCCGTCGCCGGTCAGGAGCTGTCGGACTTCGGGAGCCTCGCCGGACTCGTCCAGCTCTACTTCACCGTGCGCGCGGAGCGTGCGGCGGCCGCCGCGGGGGCGGTCGCCGTGAACGTCGGTTCCGCACTGGGCGAGCGCGAGCTGCGCCTGCTGCTGAGGGAGCCCTGATGACCGCAACAGCCGAGCCCACGACGACACACGCGGAAGAACGGCTGGACGGGCTGCTCGCCCGTGCCGCCCGGACGTACCCGGACCGGCCCGCCCTCGTGGACGGCGACCGCGCCTGGACGTACGCGGAACTCGACGACGCCGTGGCCCGCGTCGCCGGACGGCTCGCCGACGAGGGAGTGAAGCCCGGCGAGAGGATCGGCGTCTTCATCGCCAAGTCGGCCGAGGCCGTCATCGCCATCCATGCGGGGCTGCGCGCCAAGGCGGTCGTGGCACCCCTGGACGTCCGCAACCCCGTCGTCCGCACCGGCCGCATGCTGCGTCAGGGCGCCCTGACCCGGCTGCTCACCGTCGGCGCGTCCGAGAACATCGCCCGCAAGGCGGTGGGCGGCGACGAGATTCCCGGGACCGACGACCTCGGGGACGGCATCGGACTGCTGCGCACCCGGGAGCGGACGCCGGCGGAGCCGCTTCCCGAGCCCGCGCGCGACGGCGGCTACGTGCTGTTCACCTCGGGCAGCACCGGGGTCCCGAAGGGCGTGCTGCTGTCGCACGCCAACGTCGCGCACTTCGCCGTCTGGGCCGCCGCGGAGACGGGCCTGCGCCCCACCGACCGGATCGGGTCACAGGCCGCCCTGACCTTCGACCTGAGCACGTTCGACCTGTTCTCCGCCGCCGCGGTCGGCGCGTGCACCGTTCTGATGCCGGAACGGCTGAAGGCGTTCCCCGCCGATGTCGTCAACTGGCTCACCGAGCACCGGATCAGCGTGCTCTACGCGGTGCCGTCCCTGTACGTCAACATGCTCGAACGGGGCGGCCTCGGCGACACCTTCCCGGCCGACCTGCGAACGCTGCTCTACGCGGGCGAGCCCTTCCCGCCACGCTCGCTGGAGGCGTGTCTGCGCCTCGCCGCAGACCGGCCCGTCTACAACTTCTACGGGCCGACGGAGACCAACGTCTGCACCTTCCTCCGGGTGCCGGCGACGTGGACGGCGGAGCAGGAGGCCACCATCGGTTCGGCCGTTCCCGGCGATGTCGTGGACGTCTTCGACGAGACCGGGGAGCCCACGGCCGACCGGGGCGAGATCCACGTCGCCGGCGCGACGGTCTTCCTGGGCTACCTGGTGGACGGCGCGCTGAACGATCCCACCCGGCAGGTCCGCTTCGCCGACGGGGCCGTCCGCCGCGCCTATGCCACCGGAGACCTCGGCAGACGCACGAACGGCGGCGGACTCGTGCTGTTCGGCCGGAAGGACTCCCAGATCAAACGGCACGGCTACCGCATCGACATCGGCGAGATCGAGAGCGTACTGCTCGACTCACCCGGAATCCGGGCCGCCGCCGTCGTCGCCAAGACCGGCGAGAACGAGGGCGATGTCTGGGCGTACGCGCAGGGGACGGTGTCCGAACGGGACGTCCTCGGACTGCTGCGCACCCAACTCCCGCTGTACATGGTCCCCGACCGGGCCGTCGTGGTCGACGCGCTCCCGCTCAACGCCCGCGGGAAGACCGACCGTCTGACGCTCGCGGCCGAGGCGCTGCCGCACCCCTCGCCGCAGAAGGAGACACGATGACGCTCCCCGACGACTTCGACAAGATCCTGGAGGCCGCCCACCAGGTCGGGCGGAAGCTGGAGCCGCTGGCGGCCGGCGTGGACGCCCGGACCGGCGACCTCCAGGAGCCCTACCGCCTCCTCGCCGAGGCCGGGTTCCTGACCCTGCTGGTGCCGCGCCGGGCGGGCGGCGCCGGGCTCGGGTTCGCCGACTACTGGCGGGTGCTGTCCGCCGTCGGCTTCCACAACGGCGCGGCCGCACTCGGGCTGAACATGCACAACGCGGTCATCGGCCCGCTGTGCGAGTCGGCGGACACCCCTCTTCCGCCGATGGCCGAGGAGTTCCGCACCTGGCTCTTCGACGAGGTGGTGGGCGGCCGCAAGATCTTCGCGTCCGCCGCGTCCGAACCCGCCGGCGGAGCGAAGCTGCGCGGACTGCAGACCCGTTACCGGCGGACCGACGACGGCGAGGGGTTCGTGATCACGGGCGAGAAGTCGTTCGTGTCGCTGGCCGGCATCGCCGACTACTACGCGGTCCCCGCCCGGCCCGAGGACTCCGACGACCCGGGACGGATCTCGCACTTCCTGGTGGGCAAGGACGACCCAGGGGTCAGGTTCGGCGAGATCCACAACCTGACGGCGATGTACGGGACCAGCACCGCCAACATGACCCTGGACTCCGTCACGGTGCCCCGGTTCCGGCTGTTCCTCGGCATCGAGGGCCTGTCGCTGCCCAAGGTGATCCGCGAACCGCACTGGATGGTGGCCGGCTACACCGGTGCGTATCTGGGCATCGCCGAGGCCGTGCAGCAGGCCGTCGTCGACCACGTGGCCGCCTCGCCCAAGAAGGCGCAGTCCGCCGTCGTCCAGCGCAGCATCGGCCTGAACACCGCCCGCCTGCTCGCGGCCCGCGCACTGGTCGAACGCGCCGGTGAGGCCGTCGACCTCGGCCGCGGCGGCGCCACGGCCAACACCCTGGTCCACGCCGCCAAGTACGCCGTGGCCGACCTCGGCCCGGAGCTGGCCCGCACCGCCGTCTCGCTGTGCGGCTCGGCCGCCGTGAGCCGCGCCAAGCCGATCGAGCGGCTGCTGCGCGAGCTCCAGTACGGGGCGGTGATGCCCGCCAAGCCGGAGGAGTGTCTGGAATACCTCGGCAAGGGCGCGCTGGGCGTCGACCTCCGCGACGAGAACTCGTTCTCCTGGTGAACCGAACGATTGGAGAGACCCCATGACCGAGGACGGCCCGGTGTTCGAACATCCCGTCCTGCCCCGCTTCTTCGAGATCGACCGCCAGGGCGTCATGTTCAACATGTGGTACCTGGCCCACGTCGACGAGGCGGTGGACGGCTTCTTCCTCGCGCGTGACCTGCCGTACTCCTCCTGGTCCGAGCTGGGTGTCGACGTGCACGTCGCCCACGTCGAGATCGACTGGAAGGCGGCCATCACCCTCACCGACCGGCCCAAGGTGCTGATGAGCACCGCACGGATCGGCAAGAAGAGCTTCACCCTGGACTTCGCCTTCACCCGCGACGGCGAGATCACCGCCACCGGCTGCATCGTCTATGTCGCGGTGGCCACCGACGGATCGGGCAGCACGCTGCTGCCCCCTCGGCTGGTCGAGGCGCTGGGCGAGGCCGCACCGCTGCGGACCGCATGACAACCATCCTGATTCGGGGGCAATGATGACGAGATCGGTATTGGTGACCGGCGGAAACCGGGGGATCGGCCTGGCCATCGCCCGGGAGATGGCCGCCGCCGGCGACGCCGTGGCCGTGACCTATCGGTCGGGCGAGGCGCCGGACGGACTGTTCGGCGTGAAGTGCGACGTGACGAACGCCGAGGACGTGGACAGCGCCTTCGCCAAGGTCGAGGCGGAACACGGCCCCGTCGAGGTACTGGTGTCCAACGCCGGGATCACCCGGGACAAGATCCTCGCGGTGATGCGCGAAGAGGACTTCGACGCGGTGCTCGACGCCAACCTGAGGGGCGCGTACCGGGTCGCGAAGCGCGCGGTGAAGAACATGATCCGGGCACGCTCCGGCAGGCTCGTCTTCGTCTCCTCGGTGGTCGCGTTCAACGGCCAGAGCGGCCAGTCCAACTACGCCGCCTCGAAGGCGGGACTGGTCGGATTCGCCCGCTCGCTCGCCCGGGAGCTCGGCCAGCGGAACATCACCGTGAACGTGGTCGCGCCCGGGTTCGTCGACACCGACATGACCGCGGGACTCAGCGACCAGATCAAGGCGGCCGCGAAGGAGCGCATCCCGCTCGGCCGCACCGCCTCGCCCGAAGAGGTCGCCAAGGTCGTGCGCTTCCTGGCCAGTGCGGACGCCGGCTACGTCACCGGAGCCGTCCTGCCGGTCGACGGCGGCCTGGCCATGGGACTCTGAGAGGGGAAGCCGTTCATGGGAATCCTCGAGGGAAAGAGCATCCTGGTCACCGGGGTGCTCACCCAGGACTCCATAGCATTCCACGTAGCGAAGATCGCGCAGGAACAAGGGGCGCAGGTCCTCCTCACCGCCTATCCCCGCCGCGGGCTGACCGAACGCATCGCCAGGCGTCTGCCCTCCGGCCCGGACGCCACGCCGCCCGTCATCGAACTCGACGTCACGAACGCGACGCAGATGGCGGAACTGCCGGACCGCGTACTCGAACATGTGCCCGCGCTCGACGGTGTCGTGCACGCGATCGGAGCCGCTCCGCAGACCGCACTCGGCGGCAACTTCCTCAACACCTCCTGGGACGACGTGGGAGCGGCGATGCACGCCTCCACCTACTCCCTGAAGTCCCTGACCGTGGCCTGCCTCCCGCTGATGAAGAACGGCGGCTCGGTCGTGGGCCTGGACTTCGACGCCTCCCAGGCCTGGCCGCTCTACGACTGGATGGGCGTCGCCAAGGCGGGACTCGAGGCGTGCTCCCGCTACCTCGCGAGGTACGTCGGACCGCAGGGCGTACGCGTCAACCTGGTCGCGGCCGGGCCGCTGGACACCCCGGCCGCCAAGGGCATCCCCGGATTCCAGGAGGTGGCCGGCGTCTGGGGCGAGCGTGCCCCGCTGGGCTGGAACACCGCCGACCCCGTTCCGGCGGCCAAGGCCTGCGTGGCGCTGCTGTCGGACTGGTTCCCCTCGACCACCGGGGAGATCGTGCACGTCGACGGCGGCGTCAACATCATCGGCGTCTGACCGGCCGGCACGCCCCACGCACCGCGTACTACCGACAACGCTCTACGGACAAGGAGACCGACATGGCAGAGATCACCGACGACCTCCGGGAACGCGTGAAGAAGATCGTCTGCGACATCCTCGAGGTCGAGCCCGCCGAACTGACCGAAACGACGGTGTACACCGAGGAGTTCGGTGCCGACTCGCTGGCGGTCATCGAGATCCTGACGGCCCTCGAGGACACCCTCGACGTCAGCATCGACCAGGCCGAGGCCCCGCGCATGGTGAGCCTGGCCGGCATCTACGACGTCCTGGCCGAGGCATGACCGGTACGCCGGAGCGGGTCGTCGTCACGGGCCGCGGCGTGGTGTCGAGCATCGGCTTCGGCGTGGCGGAGTTCGCCGCGGGGCTGCGGGCCGGCCGCAACGAGGTCGCGCCCCTCACCGCGTTCGACACGACGGGATTCGCCTACGCCAACGGATCCGAGGTCACGGGGTTCGAGCCGGCCGACTGGCTCACCCGGACCCCGGTGGACCAGCTCGGCCGGGCGAGCGCCTTCGCCGTCGCCGCCGCCCGAATGGCGCTGGCGGAGGCGGGACTTGACGCCGCGGAGCTGCGTGACCGGCCGGGGCACATCTCGGTCGGCACCGCCGACGGCGAAGCGCGGGACCTCGACGCGCTGGCCGCCGACACGGTCGCGCGCGGAGCCGAAACGGTCGACCCGGCGCTCGTCGAACGCGCCGGGACCCATCGCCTGTCCGCCTCCATCGCCTGGGAGTTCGGGCTGGAGGACGTGACCCCCATGACCTTCCCGACCGCCTGCTCCGCGGGCAACTACGCGATCGGGGACGGGCTGGACGCCATCCGCGTCGGGGACGCCGACTACGCCCTGGTCGGCGGCGTCGACGCCACCTGCCGGCGGTCGTTCGCCTCGTTCTACCGGCTGGGCATCATGTCCCCCGACCGGTGCCGCCCGTTCGACGCCGACCGTCAGGGCATCCTCAGCGGCGAAGGAGCGGGAATCCTGCTCCTGGAGAGCCTGACGTCGGCGCGGGCGCGGGGAGCGGCCATCCACGCGGAGGTGCTCGGCTACGGGCTCAACTGCGACGCCCACCACGCCTTCGCTCCCGAGGAGAAGAGCATCCAGCGGTGCATGGAGGCGGCACTGCGCGACGCCGGGGTGCGGCCCGACGACGTGGACCTGATCTCGGCACACGGAACCGGCACCAAGTCCAACGACGTGACGGAGATCCGTGCGATCAGGTCCGTCTACGGCGACCGGACGCCCCCCGTCATCTCGCTGAAGTCGATGCTCGGTCACACGATGGGCGCCTCCGCCGCGCTCGGCGCGATCGCCTCGTCGATCGCGGTCAACGAGGGCTTCATACCGCCGACGGTCAACCACCGGACGCCGGACCCGGAACTCGGCATCGACTGCGTCCCCAACCGGTCGGTCGCCGCCGACGTGCGGATCGTGCAGAACAACGGCTTCGCCTTCGGCGGCAACAACGCCATCGTCCTGCTGGGCCGTTACGAGGAATCCCGATGATCATTACCGCTTGGTCGGCCCTGTCCCCGTACGGCACCGACGACCAGGACTTCGCGCAGGGCACCGTGACGGGCCGGCCGCTTCCCGACGGCCCCCGGCCGGTGCCGGACTTCGAACCGCGCGAGTTCCTCGGGCAGCAGGGCACCCGCGCCATGAGCCGCGCCACGGCCCTGTCCGTCGCGACCTCCGCCCGGCTGCTCACCGAGGACGACGACCGTGAGCGCACCGGGCTGGTGCTGGGCACGACGAACGGCAGCGCCCAGAACATCCTGGACGTCAACAGGGCCTCACTCCTGCGCGGGAAGCCGTACCACATCCAGCCGTCGGTCATCCAGAACGCGGCCATGAACAGCGTCGCGAGCCAGACCGCGATCTGGCACGGGCTCAGAGGACCCAACGCCACGCTCGCCGGGGGCCGGTCCACCGGTTTGTCGGCCCTCGGCTACTGCCGGCGGCTGCTGCTGACGGGCCGCGCCGACACCCTTCTCGCAGGCGCCGCCGAGGAACTCACCGAAGCGCGCACGTGGGTCGGTGACGGCACCGCCCCGCTGGCGGAGGGCTGCGCCATGGTCCGTCTGGAGCGCAGCGCCCCCGACGGCCTGGCAGAGGTGCTCGCCGTCGCCTCGGTGGTGGCCATGGACGGCGACATCGGCTCGGCCGTGGTCAAGGCCGCGAACCGGGTACTGACCCGTACCTCGCCCGACCGGGTGTGGGCCGCCGTCGGTTCGGGAACGACGGACGACGCGGAGTCCAAGGCTCTGGCCACGGTGTGCCCCGAGGCGACGGTCCTGCCGCCGCTGACGGAAACCCTCGGCCAGGTCCATGCCGCGTCAGGTCCCTTCCAGCTGGCGGCCGTTCTGAGCCATGCCGCCGCCTCGGGACCGGCCGAGCGGTTCGCACTGCTGACCTCGGCCGAACCCCAGGGCATCGTGGCCGCCGCCGTCCTCCGATTCAAGGGAGAAACCGTTGTCGTTTGAGACCGCCTTCGCAGTCACCCCGTCGAGCTCGGGCTTCCGGGGCACGGTCGGTGAGGAATGGATGTTCGCGGGCCGTGTCTTCGGCGGCTGTGTGGCGGCGTTCGCCAGCGAGGTCGCCCGGGCCGCCGCACCGCATCTCGTCCTCGGCGGAATCCAGGGCTCCTATCCGCGGGCGGCCTCGCCCGGCCCCATCGAGGGCCGCGTCGAGACCATCCGGAAGGGCCGGAGCACCGAGTTGGTCCGCGTCGACCTGACCCAGGGCGACGAACTCGTCTTCACCGCCCAGGCCTGGCTGCTCGACAGCGCCCTGGTGCCGGCCGACCGGTCAGGGACCGACGTGGAGCCCCCGGAAACGGCCGCCCCGGTGACATGGCTGGAGGACGAGGTCGCCTTCTTCAAGAACCTCGAGGTACGGGCGATCGACTACCCGCTCACCCCGGCCGGACTCGGCGACGGCGTCCCCCGGTGCGAGGTCTGGGTCAGGGGCCGCCCGGACCTGATCGGCGAGGCGACCCACGGGGCGGCCGTCGACCTGCTGCTCTTCGACAGCTTCCTGCTGGAGTGCGTGTTCCGCAGCGAGGGAGTCGGCACCGTCCAGCCGATCACCCTGGACCTGGGCGTCCGCTGGACCCGGCACGTCCCCATCCAGGCCTGGCGCCGCCTCACCACGGAGGCGACCATCACCGACGGCATCGCGCTGGCCGAGGGCACCAACCGGACCGCGGAGGGCGCCGTCCTGTCCACGGCCACCACGCTCGGCAGGCTGCTCCGGCGCGCCGGCACCGAGGCAGGGAAGTGACGGCCGGCGGGAAAGGCGATCTGATACCGGTATGAAGATTCGCATCGGCGTGGGGAACGTGCCCGAGCGCGGTACACCGCCCGGCGATCCCGACCTGGCCCGTCTGGTGACCGAGCTGGAGTCGCACGGAGTCGACTCGGTGTGGCTGTCCGACCTGGTCTCCGCGCCGGGCGTGGTCGATCCGCTGGTCGGCGTCGGCTACGCAGCGGGTCTCACCGAGCGGCTGAAGCTGGGCATGAGCGTGGTCGTCCTGCCCGGCCGCAACCCGGCCGTGCTCGCGGCGCAGCTGGCGAGCCTGGCCGCGCTCGCCCCGCGCCGCGTCCTGCCCGTCTTCGGCGTCCGCCCCGCCCGGCGCGCCGACCGGACGGTGTTCCCCGTGCCGGACGGGCGGCGCGCCGACGTGTTCGAGGAGGCACTGGGCCTGGTGCGGGCCCTGCTGACCGAGCCGGTCGTCACCCACCACGGCCGGTACTTCCACCTGGACGGGGCCTCGGTCGCCCCGCTGCCCGCACGACCCATGGACCTGTGGCTCAGCGGCCGGGTCCCGGCGGCCCTGGACCGGGTCGGCCGGCTCGGTGACGGCTGGCTCGGCAGCAACATCACCCCGGCCGAGGCCGAAGGCTGCCGGGCCCGGATCGTGAGTGCCGCCGACCGCGCGGACCGCACGATCGATGAGGACCACTACGGCACCTACCTGACGATCGTCCAGGACGACGCCGACGAGCACGCCGTGGACGCCCTGCTGGCCCGGCTGCGCCAGGACCGCCCCGACGTCGCCGACCCGCGCACCCTGCTGTGCTGGGGCTGGGCCGACGCCCGCGAACACCTGCGCCGGCTCACCGACGCCGGCCTGTCGAAGTTCGTGGTGCGCCCGGCGGGCCCGGTGGCCTCGCGCCGCGCCTTCGTCGAGGCGTTCACCACCGAGCTGATGCCCCTCGAGAACCGCTGACCGCCGCCGCCCGCCGGGCTTCAGGCAGAGGCCTGGGAGGCGGCTGCGCGCAGCGGACCGAGCGCCCCCGCCCAGGCCAGCAACTCGTCCACCAGGCCATGCAGTTCCACCGTACGCAGCTCCTGCGGCTTGAACTCGGTGAAGTTCACGAAGTCCTCGCGCAGCGTGAGCGCCACCTGCGGCCCGATGTCCGCCATCCGCAGCGGCCCCGCCTGCGCGCGCAGCTTCTGCACCGCCATGACCGCGCCGTAGAAGCCGTAACCGACATAGCCGACCGGCTTGCCGCCCCACTCGTCGTAGAGGTAGTCGATGGCGTTGGTCAGGGCGGCGGGCGGGGCGGTGTTGTACTCGGGGGTGACGACGACGAAGGCGTCGAACGAGCCGATCCGTTCGGCCCATCGCCGGGTGTGCGGCCGCTGCCCCGGAGCCCTGCGCGCCGGGACTGCCTCGTCGAGCAGCGGCAGCGCGTGGTCCTGCAGGTCCACGAGCTCGAAGTCCGCGGCGTCGCCCGCGTGTTCGGCCGCCATGTCGCGTACCCACAGGCCCACCTGCTCGCCGTTCCGGCCGGGGCGGGTGCTGCCGATGATGACGCCGGTCCTGATCATGTCCGATTCTCCTCTTCCGTTTCCGGTGTGCTGAACGTGTGGCGGTGCGGTCCCCGGTTCGCCTCGCGGAGGATCGCCCAGGTGTCCGCCACCGGTCCCACGTGCGCGAGCTTCTCGGGGTTGAGCACCGAGCGGATCGTCTGGATCCGCCCGTCGACGACGTCGAGCGCCCAGGTGTTGATGACCCGGCCCTCCCGGTCGCGGAAGATCGCGCCGGGCTGCCCGTTCACCTCGTGCGGCTCCATGACGCCGCCGATCCGGGCGTACGACAGGACGATCACCCCGAGCACCCGGGACACGTCCCCGGCGCCACGGAAGGCGGGCCTCCACTGCGGGGCCTTGCCGCCGCTGTCGCCGACCATCGCCACATCGGCGGCGAGCAGTTCCCGCAGTCCGTCGACGTCCCCCTCCCGGAAGGCGTCGAGGAACCGCCGGGCGAGTTCCTCGCGTTCGCGCCGGTCGGCCTCGAACCGCGGCCGGCCCGCGTCCATGTGCCGGCGCGCCCGCACCGCGAGCTGCCGGCACGCGGCCTCCGACCGCCCGACGGCCGAAGCGACCTCGGGGAAGCCGAAGGCGAACACCTCCCGCAGCACGAAGACCGCGCGCTCCAGCGGGCTGAGCCGTTCGAGCAGCAACAGGGCCGCCATCGACAGCGAGTCGGACAGCTCCGCCGAGCGCTCCGGGTCCTGATAGGGGTCGCTGAGCAGCGGCTCCGGGAACCACGGACCGACATACTCCTCGCGCCGGACCCGGGCCGAGCGCAGCACGTCGATCGAGATGCGGGTCACCACCGCCGAGAGGAAGGCCTTCGCCGACTCGGGGCGGGCCGGGGAGGACTCGTAGCGCAGCCAGGTCTCCTGGACCGCGTCCTCGGCCTCGCCGACGCTGCCGAGGATCCGGTAGGCGATCGAGAACAGCAGCGGCCGCAGCTCCTCGAACTCCGCGGCGGCACCTGTGCCGAATGCAGTCATCGCGTCGGCTACCAGGGCAGCGGTCCGTCCGCGTTGAAGAACCAGGCGGTCGGCCCGTCGGCCGCGAGCGTGGCCAGCCGCACCACGACCTCGGCCCCCTGCGCGGGGGTGAGGTACCCGCGGTGGTCGTTGATGTCCGTGTCGACATAGCCGGGGTCGGCGGCGTTGATCAGGAAGCCGTCCTTGCGCAACTCCTGGGCGTACTGCACCGTCAGCGCGTTGAGCGCGGTCTTGGAGGGCATGTAGGCGGCCGACGTCGGCAGCCCCGACAGCGGGCCGTCCGGCTGACTGGTGATGGTCAGCGACGCGGCGGCGCTGCTGACGTTGACGATGCGCGGCGCCGGTGACTTCCGCAGCAGCGGGAGCATCGCGTTGGTCACCGCGATCACCCCGAAGACATTGGTCTCGAACACCGCCCGGACCATGTCCAGGTCGACGGTGCTGGGGATCTGATCGCGGGCGTCCTCGGGCGAGACCTGCCCCGAGCCGGTGATGCCCGCGTTGTTGACCAGCACGTCGAGGTGGCCGAAGCGCTCCTCGATCTCCCGCGCGGCCTCCTGGACGGTCGTCGCGTCGGTCACGTCCAGGGTGACCGCGTGCGCGTAGCCGCCCGCCGCGCACACCTCGGCGGCGGCCTCCTCGCCGCGCCGCAGGTCTCTGGCGCCGATCACGACCCTCATGCCCGACGCGGCGAGCTGCCCGGCGACCGCACGGCCGATCCCCTTGTTCGCCCCGGTGACCAGTGCCACCTTCTGGTGAGTGGTGGGCTCGTTCACGATCCAGCTCCTGTCCGGGTGAGACTGCGTTTCTCCACCCAGGACGAGACAGCCGCTCCGGCTGTGACATGGCGGACCGCGCCGAGCGAGGACCGAGGGCTCTAGAGCCAGTGCTTCCGCTTGAAGATGACGTACAGGCTGACGCAGACGACCCCCATCAACCCGATCGCGAAGGGGTACCCGAACGCCCAGTGCAGTTCCGGCATGCGGGAGAAGTTCATCCCGTAGATCGTCCCGACCAGCGTCGGTGCGAAGAGGATCGCCGCCCACGACGAGATCTTCTTGACCTCCTCGTTCTGCTCGAACCCCGCCTCCGCCAGGGCCCGCATCTCCGCGTTCTGCTGTTGGGTCACCAGGGTCGCGTTGACGGTCAGGATCTCGGTGAGGGCCTGGCGGAAGCCGTCGACGCGTTCGCTGGTGTGGGTGACGTGGTCGGCGACGTCACGGAGGTAGCGCTGGAGTTCCTCGTCGGTCTCGTACTTGGCGAAACCCGCCATCAGGCCGTGCAGCATGCCGACCAGCGGGCGGGTGGCGCGCTGGAACTCGACCATCTCGCGGGAGAGTTCGTAGATGCGGCGGGAGACCGCGGGGTCGCCGCGGAACACCTCCGTCTCGATCTCGTCGATGTCGTTCTGGACGCCGGAGACGACCGGCGCGTAGCCGTCGACCACCGCGTCGAGGATCGCGTACAGGACCGCCTCGGGGCCCAGCTTCAGCAGCTCGGGGGAGTCCTCCATGCGGCGGCGGACCGCGGACAGGTCGGGGGCCGCGCCGTGCCGGACGGTGATGACGAAGTCGGGGCCGACGAACACGTGCAGCTCGCCGAAGTCGACCTCCTCCGGCGCGTCCAGGTAGCGGGCGGCGCGCAGGACGACGAAGAGCGTGTCGCCGTAGCGCTCCAGCTTCGGGCGCTGGTGGGCCTCCATCGCGTCCTCGACGGCGAGCGGGTGCAGATCGAACTCGGCGGCCAGGGAGAGGAGTTCTTTCGCCGTGGGCCGGGCGAGTCCGATCCAGGCCATGCCCGCGGGCTGCTCGCGCAGCTCGCGGAAGGTCTCGGCGAGCGTGGCGGGGGAGGAGACCCGGACGCCGTCCCGGTACAGCGCCGCCTGGACGACACTGGCCGGCTCGGCCGGCTCCGAGGGCTCCGGGGCGGCCGTCGTGGTCTCGGCGGAGGGGGCCGCGGTGACGGCACGGCGCCAGACGGACCTGCGGCCGCCGTTCTTGCCGCCTGGGCGCTCGGACATCGGCCGGCCTCTCCGTCGAGCCTGTGTACGGCGTGATCACGAAGTGGAATACGGGCAGGATAGCCGCGGTCCGCGGGTCCGGGTGCCGTGATCCGGTGCAGGGTTCGGTGAGAGTCGCGGACAGAAGGTGTCCGCAACCGGCGCTAGCGTGCGGGCATGACGAAGAGCAGCGCGGCGCCGGCTCCCCTCCTGGACATCCGGGCCCTGAACCGTGCCACCCTCGACCGGCAGCTCCTGCTGCGCCGCTCCCCGCTGTCCGCCGCGGACGCCGTACGGCACCTCGTCGGCCTGCAGGCGCAGAACGTCAGGCCCCCGTACTACGCCCTCGACGCCCGCCTCGAAGGATTCGCCCCCGAGCAGATG
The DNA here is from genome assembly GCF_056434245.1 of Streptomyces sp. NPDC044064. Taxonomy (NCBI): domain Bacteria; kingdom Bacillati; phylum Actinomycetota; class Actinomycetes; order Kitasatosporales; family Streptomycetaceae; genus Streptomyces; species Streptomyces sp. NPDC044064. Next base: position 78,803 of record NZ_JBWKFN010000028.1, on the reverse strand, counting down.
TCCGCGCTCCTCGCCGACCGCGCAGCCGCCCGGATCGTCACCCTGCGGTCCACCATCCACACCCACACCGCCGAGGACTGCCTGACCCTCCGGCCGCTCGTCCAGCCCGCCCGGGACCGGGAGCTGACGAACTTCCGCAAGGGCCTCGCCGGAGTCGACCTCGACCGGCTGGCCGCCCTCGCCCGGGAGCTGGTCGAGACCGAGCCGCGGACCATGGCCCAGCTGCGCGAGGCGCTCGGCGCCGAGTGGCCGGAGGCCGACCCGCAGTCCCTCGGTGTCGCCGCCCGCTGCCGGCTGCCCCTGGTCCAGGTGACCCCGCGCGGTCTGTGGGGCCGCAGCGGACAGGTGGCGCTGACGACGGCCGAGCACTGGCTGGGCCGCCCGGCCGAGCCGGCCCCCGCCGCCGACGCCGTGGTCCTGCGCTACCTCGCCGCGTTCGGCCCCGCCTCCGTCAAGGACATGCAGACCTGGGCCGGACTCACCCGCCTCAAGGACGTCTTCGAACGGCTGCGCCCGAGGCTGCTCACCTTCCGGGACCCGAACGGAGTCGAACTGTTCGACCTGCCCGATGCGCCCCGCCCCGACCCCGACACCCCGGCCCCGCCCCGCTTCCTGCCCGAGTTCGACAACCTGCTCCTCTCCCACGCGGACCGCACCCGTGTCATACCCCCCGAGTACTGGGGCCGCAGCTGGCAGGGCAACCAGGCCTACCGCACTCTCCTCGTCGACGGCTTCCTGGCCGGACTGTGGAAGCCGGACGGCGACACCCTGGTCATCGAGCCCTTCGGGGAGCTGACGAAGGCCCAGCGGGAGGACGTGACCGCGGAGGGCGCCCGGATGCTGGCGACGATGCACCCCGGAACGTCGTACGACATCCGTTTCGGCACCGTCGTACGGCGCTGAATCGCCCCCCGGACGTCTCAGCGCCGTACGCGCGTGGAGAGGGGGCATTGCGGGCCGCTCGTGGTGGCCCGCAACGCCCCCTGGTATCTACCTGAGGGATGCTCAGGTGTGCTGCTTCCGGGTCACGAGTTGACCTGCGTGGTCACGAGGTTCGAGAAGGTGGTCAGCCGGGTGTACACACCCGGGTAACCCGCCTCCGCGCACCCCTCGCCCCAGGAAGTGATCCCTGCCAGGACGCCCCCGATGAGCAGGGGACCGCCGCTGTCGCCCTGGCAGGTGTCTACGCCACCGGACGTGTATCCGGCGCAAACCATGTCGGACTGGACGAAGTCCGAACCGTAGGAGCTCTTGCAGCTGGAGTCGGACACGATCGGGACGGTCGCGGTCCGCAGCTGGTTGGAGGAGCTGCCGTTCTCCGAGGTGGTGCCCCAGCCGAGGATGCGGGCCGTGGTGCCGGCCGCGTACACGCTCGTCTGGGACGAGGAGACGTACTTCGCCGCGGTGTACGGCATCGACGTCGAGAGGGTCAGGACGGCCACGTCGTCGCCGTTGGTGGCGTCGCTGTAGTCCGGGTTGATCCAGATCTTGCTCACCCGGCTGACCGTGCCGTTGGTGCCGTTCAGATAGGTCCGGCCGCCGACCACACGGACACTGCTGGTCGACTCGCCGACCATGCAGTGCGCGGCCGTCACGACCTTCTTGGCGGCCACCAGGGTGCCGCCGCAGAACTGGTTGCCGGACGCGTCCGTGATCTGCATCGTGAAGGGGTACGCCGTGGTGGTGGTGGTCGTACCGCCCACGATGGGCTGGGGTGCGGCGCTCGCCGTGGGGGAGGCGATCAGCGCGGTCACCGCGGCGGCGGCGGTGGCCACCAGGCTCGCGGCGGTCTGTCTGGCACGTCTTGACCCGAACATGAGTCTCCTCAGTGGGGGTTGCCGGTGGGGGGTCGCGCGGGTGGGGGTTATGCACGGGGGTCGCGGGACCGACCCCCGTGTGCCCGGGCGAGCGGCACGCCCTTTACGCTAGGACCCGGCACCCTCGGCTCCCAATGAGGGAACCCCCTAGGGGGTTGGGTGAGGGAAAACCCTCGGTCCGGATCAGTTAACCTGGCGAGCCGTCACTTCGCGCGCCGCGCCGCCGCCAAACGGACGATGTCCACCCGAGAGCGGATCCCCAGCTTGCGGTAGACCCGGGTCAGCGTCGCCTCGACCGTCTTCACACTGACGAACAGCCGGGACGCGATCTCCCTGTTCGTGGCGCCCTCCATGACGAGCGCCGCGACCTGACGCTCCATCGCGGCCAGACCTGCCAGTGCGTCGAGCTCGTCCGTGGTGTCCGGCACGGCGAGGGCCGGCTCGGGCTCCGGGGCGGTGAGGGCCTCGTCCACCTGGCGCAGCCACGGTAGCGCGAGGCAGCGGCGGAAGAGCCGGGAGGCCTCGTCGTACGCCGTCGGCCTGCGCTGGCCGCCCTCCGGGCGCCGGGCGCGCAGCTGGGCCAGCGCGAACGCGGCCCGGGCCTCCTCGAGACCGTAACCGAGCTTCGCGAGCCGGTCCTGAGCGGACGTCAGCTGGGCGACGGCCGCCTCGTGGTCCCCGTGCGCGGCCCGCACCAGCGCCTCCGCACGGTCGAGCACGGCGATGACGCTCTCCCGGCCGAGCCTGAGGGCGTGCTCGCGGGTGGCGTCGATGACGTCCTGCGCCTCGGCCGGCTCACCGATGCGGACCAGTGCCTCGGCGAGGTCGCCGTGCCAGCGGCCGCGCGCCGGGTCGGTGATGCCGAGGCCCAGTTCCAGGCGGCGCACCCGGCGCAGCGAGCGCACCGTGCCGGCCGGGTCGCCGGCCACCAACTGGGCGTACCCGAGCGCGCCCAGCGCCCGGGACAGGTACATCTGGTCGCCGTCCTCCTCGGCGTGCTCGACCGCCTCCCGGGCCAGGGCCAGCGCCCGGTCCACGTCCCCGCCGGAGGCCTCCGCGAGCGAGGTGAGCATTGCCGAGGCGGTCTCGCCGATACCGGAGTCCCGGGCGAGCCGCAGGCTGTCGCGGGCCACCTCCAGGGCGCGGCCGCAGTGCCCGGCGTGCAGCTCCGTCTCCGCGAGGCCGCGCAGGAAGTGCACCTCGCTCTCCACCGAGCCGCGCCGGCGCACCTCGCGCAGCAGCGCGGTGACCGTCGCCCGGGCCTCGGCCAGCTGGTCGCCCATGACCAGCCAGCGGAACCGGGCGCTGCCCGCGCCGTTGTGATGACAGGCCACCGTCGGGTCCTGGGGCTCCTTCAGGGCGCGCTTGATGGTCCGGGGGGCCTCTGGATGGCCCATCAGGGTCTCGGTCTGCGCCTGGAAGGCGAGGGAGAGCAGTTCGGTGCGCCGGTCGCCGCCGCGCTCGGCCAGCTCGGCGGCGTGCGCGGCCGCCTCCCGGGCCTCGGTGAAGTCGCCCGCCACGATCAGCGCCCGCCATGCCAGCTGGTAGTGGACGAGGGCCAGCAGCCGCGGGTCGTCGCCGGCGTCGGCGAGGGCCTGCGGGAAGACGGCGTCGACCTCCGCCATGGTGTGGCCGGCGGTGTCGATGACGATGATCCAGGCCCGCACCCGCTCGGCGGGCACGGTCGCCCGGGTGAGCACCTCGCGGGCGATGTCCCGGGCCAGGTCGAGATCGCCCGCGGTGATCGCGTCCTCGGAGGCCTGCAGCCGTCGCTCGTCGGGGCCGGGGGCGCTGTCGGCGGGGGTGTGCCGGGCGGCGAGCAGCCCCAGCTGGGCGGCGACCGACGGGGCGCCCCGGTCCCGGGCGAGGGCCGCGGCCTCGGCGAGCCGGGCGGCCACCTCCGGGTCGGTGCCGGTGGTGGCGAGGGCGAGGTGCCGGGCCCGCTCGATCGGGTCGGAGGCGGCGGTGGACAGGGCCGCGTGTGCGGCCCGCCGCTCCTGGGCGGGTGCCTCCGCGTACAGCGCGGCGGAGATGAGCGGGTGCGCGAACCGCACGGCCGGCGCGTCCGGCTCGGTGGCGAGCAGGCCGAGTTCGGCGGCCTGCGCGCACTCGGCCTCGGCGTTCTCCCGGCCGGCCGCGTGCAGCAGCGCCGGGGTGGGGCGGGCGCCGGCGCTGGCCACCAGCAGGGTGCGGCGGGCCTCGACCGAGAGCATGTCCAGGCGGCTGAGCACCAGGGCGCGCAGCGAGGTCGGCACCGGCAGCGGCTCGCCGGGCCGGGGCGGGGTGGGGCTCTCGGCGAGGGCGCGGCCGAGCTCCAGGGCGAACAGGGGGTTGCCGCCGCTGGTGCGGTGGATCTCGCGCACCGTGGAGCGGGGCAGGCTGCCGTGACCGCGGTGGTCGATCAGCTGTGCCACCTGGGCGCGGGTGAGCGGGCCGAGCCGGACGGCGAGCGTGTCCGGCGGGCAGGCGCGCAGATGGCGGTCGTACTCCTGGCTGTCCTGGCCCTCCGTGCGCACCGCGCACAGCAGCTGCACCGGGGTGCCCTCGAGACGGCGGGCGGCGAAGCCGAGCAGCTCGGCGCTGGCCGGATCCAGCCACTGCAGGTCGTCGGCCACGATCAGGACCGGTCCCCGGGCGGCGAGCGCGCGCAGCGCGGAGAGCACCGCGAGGCGCAGGGCGAGGCCGTCGCGCTGGAGGCTGGACTCGCCGCGTCCGGTGAGCGCCGACTCCAGGGCGGTGCGCTGGGCCGCGGGCAGCCGCGGGGAGACGTCGTCGAGGACCAGACCGAGGAGGTCGGCGAGGGCCAGGAAGGGGAGGTGGGATTCGGACTCCGTGGCGGAGCAGCGCAAGACGGTGCGCGCGCTGGCGCCGTATTCCTCGGCCAATGCCCGCAGGACAGTGGATTTCCCTATTCCGGCGGGGCCGTGCAGGAGCACACTGCCGCCCGAGCCGAGTTGGTCACGGGCCGCGGCGAACAGCTCCTCGCGGCCGATGAGCAGGTCGGGGCGGCATCGGGCAGGCTCCTGGAAGTCCCGTCGCACGGTCACCGCTCCCCTCCTGTGTCGTGTCCGGGCCAAATTCTAAGCAACGATCCTTTAAATTCGGACGGAAGCCGTGGTGAGGGAAATAACAAACGGTCACGCATAGGTAAATTCAAAGCGACGTCGCTTGAATGGGCAAGGTTCCTCACGGCTGCCGCCGAGAACCCCACGGGACCGCCTACGGCAGCAGTCCGGCCCGCCTCGCCGCCGTCACCGCCTCCCCTCGTGTGTGCGCGCCCAGCTTCCGCATCGCCGAGCGCAGATACCCTTTCACCGTCTCCGGGCGCAGGCCCAGTCGTTCTGCCACGGCCGCGTTCGTCGCGCCCGCCGCCACCCAGGACAGCACGTCCAGCTCGCGTGGCGCCAGGCTCGCGCCCCCGGCGGGGCGAGGTACGGCCAGCAGCCCGCAGGCGGCCAGCAGTTCGGCGCGCAGACCCGGGTCGGTGATCCGGGGCGCCAGCGCGCGCAGCGCCGCATGGGCCTCGCGCACCTGCTCCCAGGCGGCACCCTGCCCGTCGGGCCCGTCGGCGGGCTCCGGCAGGGCCGCCGCCAGCAGTACCCGTGCCTCGTCCCGGACCACCAGCGCCTGTTCCACGTCCCGTGCCACCGCCACCGCCTCGCCCAGCGTGCGGTCGCCCAGCGGCTGGGCCGACCGCAGCGCGCCGTACAGCACCCCGCGCACCCGCCGCCGTACCACGACCGGCACCGCGAGCACCGAGCGGATGCCCTCGGCGGCCACCGGGACGTCGTACTCGTGGCTGATCTGCCGGGAGCTGGAGTAGTCCGTGACGGCGCACGGCCGCGCCAGCGCGACCGCCTTGCCGCCCAGCCCGTTGCCGGACGTCACCGCGAGCGAGCTGAGGGCGGCGGTGGCCGTGCCGCTCAGCTCGCTGATGCGGATCTGCGGCCGCCCGTACTCGACCAGGCCGCCGAAGGCGACCGGAAGCCCGGTGGTGCGCCGCAGCCGGACCAGCGCACCGCGTATCTCCACCGCCGCCACGGCCTGTGCTGACACCTCTTCTTCACTCCTTCGGAGCGGTCACGTGGGGGGACCACACCCCCGTTCGGGGGTAGTGAGACCTGCATCACGGATTAGACGATGCCAGAGAGCCGCCCGGCAATGGTCCGGAACACGGGAGTGAGCCGCCCGGCCGCGCCCGGAGAGCTAGGAGGAACCGATGACGACGGCGACCGAGGTCTTCAGGAGTGCCCGGGACTTCCTGCTGGAGCACCGCGAGGACTACGCCACCGCCCACGAGGGCTTCGCCTGGCCACGGCCCGAGCACTTCAACTGGGCGCTGGACTGGTTCGACGTGATCGCCGACGGCAACGACCGGACCGCCCTGCACATCGTCGAGGAGGACGGCACCGAGACCCGCCTCTCCTTCGCCGAGATGGCCGAGCGCTCGAACCGGGTCGCGAACCACCTGCGCGCGCGGGGCGTCGCCGCCGAGGACCGCATCCTGGTCATGCTCGGCAACCAGGCCGAGCTGTGGGAGACCGCACTGGCCGCGATGAAGCTGCGCGCCGTCGTCATCCCGGCCACCCCGCTGCTCGGCCCCGCGGACCTGCGCGACCGGGTCGAGCGCGGCCGGGTGAAGCACGTGCTGGTACGGGCCGAGGACGCCGCCAAGTTCGCGGACGTGCCCGGCGCCTACACCCGGATCGCGGTCGGCGGGGTGCCGCAGGGCTGGGAGGCGTACGAGGACGCGTACACCGCCCCCGCCGCGTTCACCCCGGACGGGCCCACGCTGGCCGACGACCCGCTGATGCTGTACTTCACCTCCGGTACGACCGCCCGCCCCAAGCTGGTCGAGCACACCCACACCTCGTACCCCATCGGGCACCTGGCCACCATGTACTGGATCGGCCTCAGGCCCGGTGACGTGCACCTGAACATCTCCTCGCCCGGCTGGGCCAAGCACGCCTGGTCCAACCTGTTCGCCCCCTGGAACGCCGAGGCGACCGTCTTCATCCACAACTACGCGCGCTTCGACGCGGGCCGGCTGATGGCCGAGATGGACCGGGCCGGGGTGACCACCTTCTGCGCCCCGCCGACCGTGTGGCGCATGCTCATCCAGGCCGACCTGAGCCAGCTCGCCACCCCGCCGCGCGAGGTCGTCGCGGCGGGTGAACCGCTCAACCCCGAGGTCATCGAGCAGGTCCGCCGGGCCTGGGACGTCACCATCCGGGACGGCTTCGGGCAGACCGAGACCGCCGTCCAGGTCTCCAACAGCCCCGGCCAGCTCCTGAAGACCGGCTCCATGGGCCGGCCCAGCCCCGGCTACCGCGTCGAACTCCTCGACCCGGTCTCCGGCGCCCCCGGCGCCACCGAGGGCGAGATCGCCCTCGACCTGTCCGAGAGCCCGGTGGGCCTGATGACCGGCTACCACGGCGACCCCGACCGCACCGCCGAGGCGATGGCCGGCGGCTACTACCGCACCGGCGACATCGCCTCCCGGGACGAGGACGGCTACCTGACGTACATCGGCCGCGCGGACGACGTCTTCAAGGCCTCGGACTACAAGATCAGCCCGTTCGAGCTGGAGAGCGCCCTGCTGGAGCACGAGGCGGTCGCCGAGGCCGCGGTCGTGCCCGCACCGGACGAGCTGCGCCTGGCCGTGCCCAAGGCGTACGTCGTCCTCGCCGAGGGCTGGCAGCCCGGACCCGACACCGCGAAGGTGCTGTTCGAGCACTCCCGTGAGGTCCTCGCCCCCTACAAGCGCATCCGCCGCCTGGAGTTCGGCGCCCTGCCCAAGACCGTCTCCGGCAAGATCCGCCGGATCGAGCTGCGCGAGGCCACGGCCGCGGGCTCGCAGGACGAGTACCGCGAGGAGGACTTCCGGTGACCTCGGAATCGTCGTACACGCACGGCACGAGCGGGACGACCCTGCTCGGCGACACGATCGGCGCCAACCTGGACCGGGCCGTCGCCGCCTGGCCGGACCGTGAGGCGCTCGTCGACGTGCCGTCGGGGCGGCGCTGGACGTACGCCCGGTTCGGCGCGGACGTCGACGCGCTGGCCCGCGCACTGCTCGCGAGCGGTGTCGCCAAGGGCGACCGGGTGGGCATCTGGGCCGTCAACTGCCCCGAGTGGGTGCTGGTCCAGTACGCCACCGCCCGTATCGGCGCGATCATGGTGAACATCAACCCGGCCTACCGCACCCACGAGGTCGAGTACGTCCTCAACCAGGCCGGTATCTCGCTGCTCTTCGCCTCCCTCAGCCACAAGAGCAGCGACTACCGCGCGATGGTCGAGGAGGTGCGGGGCAGGTGCCCGCAGCTGCGGGAGACCGTCCACTTCGGCGACCCGGCCTGGGAGGCGCTGCTCGGCCGGGCGACCCCGGACGTCCGGTTCGAGGCCCTGTCCTGCGACGACCCCATCAACATCCAGTACACCTCGGGCACGACGGGCTTCCCCAAGGGGGCCACCCTCTCCCACCACAACATCCTCAACAACGGCTACTTCGTGGGTGAGTCGGTCGCCTACACCGAGCAGGACCGGATCTGCATCCCGGTGCCCTTCTACCACTGCTTCGGCATGGTGATGGGCAACCTCGCCGCCACCTCGCACGGCGCCTGCATGGTCATCCCGGCGCCGTCCTTCGACCCGAAGGCCACGCTGGACGCGGTCCAGCAGGAGCGCTGCACGTCGCTGTACGGCGTCCCGACCATGTTCATCGCGGAGCTGAACCTGCCCGACTTCGCGTCGTACGACCTCTCGTCCCTGCGCACCGGCATCATGGCGGGCTCGCCCTGCCCGGTCGAGGTGATGAAGCGGGTGGTCGCCGAGATGCACATGGCGGAGGTGTCCATCTGCTACGGGATGACCGAGACCTCCCCGGTCTCCCTGCAGACCCGCATCGAGGACGACCTGGAGCACCGCACCGGCACCGTCGGCCGGGTCCTGCCGCACCTGGAGGTCAAGGTCGTCGACCCGGCCACCGGGGTCACCCGGCCGCGCGGCACGGCGGGCGAGCTGTGCACCCGTGGCTACAGCGTGATGCTCGGCTACTGGAACGAGCCCGGGAAGACCGCCGAGGCCGTCGACGCGGGCCGCTGGATGCACACCGGGGACCTCGCGGTGATGCGTGAGGACGGGTACGTGGAGATCGTCGGCCGGATCAAGGACATGATCATCCGGGGCGGCGAGAACATCTACCCGCGCGAGATCGAGGAGTTCCTCTACGCCCACCCGAAGATCCGGGACGTGCAGATCGTCGGGGTGCCGCACGAGAAGTACGGCGAGGAGGTCCTCGCCTGCGTGATCCCGCACGATGCGGCCGACCCTCTCACCCTGGAGGACCTGCGCGCCTTCTGCCAGGGCCGGCTCGCCCACTACAAGATCCCGAGCCGACTGCAGATCCTCGGCTCCTTCCCGATGACGGTGTCCGGGAAGGTGCGCAAGGTGGAGCTGCGGGAGAAGTACGGGGTCTAGGCCGGTCAGACCGCGCCCGACCTGGCGAGTTTGCGGCCCGGGCCGTTCACCGGGGTCGGGGTGCCCGTGAGGTCGAGGACGAACAGGGGGACGCCCAGCGTGTCGGCGCGAGCGCGGGCGTCCTCGGCGTATCCGGCCAGGGAGAAGTAGACACAGCCCGCGGACTCCGTCATGGCCGTCAGCCACAGGCACTCCACGTCCCGCAGCGAGGCCGGGCGCACGGCGGGGTCCACCTGGGCGACCAGGCCGGGCGCGGCCAGGCCTATGCCGGACGGGGGCCGCTGGTCGGCGCGGCGGATGTCCCGGTAGCCGAGCCAGCGTAAGTACAGCGCGGTGGCGGTGACGGCGTCCCGTGCGGTGCGGATGGTGACGGGCTGGAACGGGATCCGTCCGCCGCAGCGCGGGGCGGCCGCTCCCGGCCGTGCGGCCGGCGCCGGGGTGTCACCCGGCACGGCCGCCCCGGGGCGCGCCCCCGGTGACGGGGCGTCGCTCACCGGAATGCGCAGGACAGTGCCGCACGGGCAGCCCAGCTCCGGGTGCGGCAGCTGATTGGCGAGCCCGCAGGCGGTGCAGCGCACGGTGACCCAGTCCTCGTCCCAGGTGCGGTGCGCGAGTACGGCCGGCGCGGCCGCCGGGTCCAGCCGCGGGGCGCACGGCCTGCCGCAGGCGCAGGGGTAGGGCGGCGCGGTGTAGACGTGCTCGCGCCGACAGGCCGGACAGCGCACCGGCACGCTCTCGGGCATGGCCACTCCAGGCGTCGCATCGGGACTGCGCCCCCCATCGTGCTCCTGCCCGACCCTCCTTGTCCCTCTCTTGACGACCTTCGGCGACCCCCCTACATTGATTTCAGATAGTAGAAATTACTTTCCGCAATACGGAAGTACTCGCCGCGGGGCGCGACGGGAGTACGCATCCGACAGCCGAAGCAGGAGTACTCGATGGCTCGTATGACCGCTGCCCGCGCGGCAGTTGAGATCCTCAAGCTCGAGGGCGTCACGGACGCCTTCGGTGTGCCGGGCGCGGCGATCAACCCCTTCTACAAGGCGCTGAAGGAGGGCGGCGGGATCAGCCACACGCTCGCCCGCCACGTCGAGGGCGCCTCGCACATGGCCGAGGGGTACACCCGGACCGAGCCGGGCAACATCGGCGTCTGCATCGGCACCTCGGGCCCCGCCGGCACCGACATGATCACCGGCCTGTACTCGGCCATCGGCGACTCCATCCCGATCCTGTGCATCACGGGCCAGGCGCCCACGAGCGTGATCCACAAGGAGGACTTCCAGGCCGTCGACATCGCCTCCATCGCCAAGCCGGTCACCAAAATGGCGGTCACCGTCCTGGAGGCCGCGCAGGTCCCCGGCGTCTTCCAGCAGGCCTTCCACCTGATGCGCTCCGGCCGTCCCGGCCCGGTCCTGATCGACCTGCCGATCGACGTCCAGCTCACCGAGATCGAGTTCGACCCGGAGACGTACGAGCCGCTCCCGGTCTACAAGCCGGCCGCCACCCGCGCCCAGATCGAGAAGGCGATCTCCTTCCTCCTGGCGTCCGAGCGCCCGGTCCTCGTCGCCGGCGGCGGTGTCATCGGCGCCGACGCCGCCGATCTGCTGGTCGAGTTCGCCGAGCTGACCCAGACCCCGGTCATCCCGACCCTGATGGGCTGGGGCACCCTGCCCGACGACCACGAGCTGAACGCAGGCATGGTCGGCGTCCAGACCTCGCACCGCTACGGCAACGCGAACTTCCTGGAGTCCGACTTCGTCCTCGGCATCGGCAACCGCTGGGCCAACCGCCACACCGGCTACAAGCTCGACGTCTACCGCCAGGGCCGCAAGTTCGTCCACGTCGACATCGAGCCCACCCAGATCGGCAGGATCTTCCCGCCGGAATACGGTGTCGTCTCCGACGCCAGGGCCGCGCTGCAGCTGTTCGTCGAGGTCGCCAAGGAGCTGAAGGCCGAGGGCAGACTGCCCGACCGCGCGGAGTGGGTCGCCTCCACCCAGGAGCGCAAGGCCACCCTGCTGCGCCGCACCCACTTCGACAACGTGCCGATGAAGCCGCAGCGCGTGTACGAGGAGATGAACAAGGCCTTCGGGCCTCAGACCCGGTACGTCACCACGATCGGTCTCTCCCAGATCGCCGGCGCGCAGATGCTGCACGTCTACAAGCCGCGCCACTGGATCAACTGCGGCCAGGCCGGCCCGCTCGGCTGGACCATCCCGGCCGCGATCGGCGTCGCCAAGGCCGACCCGGACTCCCCGGTCGTCGCCCTCTCCGGCGACTACGACTTCCAGTTCCTGATCGAGGAGCTGGCGGTCGCCGCCCAGCACAGGATCCCCTACGTCCACGTTCTCGTGAACAACGCCTATCTGGGCCTGATCCGGCAGGCGCAGATCGGCCTGGACATCAACTTCCAGGTCAACCTGGAGTTCGAGAACATCAACGCTCCCGAGATCGGCGTCTACGGCGTCGACCACGTCAAGGTCGCCGAGGGCCTGGGCTGCAAGGCGATCCGGGTCACCGAGCCGGACCAGCTGGGCGCCGCCTTCGAGCAGGCGAAGAAGCTGGCCGCCGAGTACCGGGTGCCGGTCGTCGTCGAGGCGATCCTGGAGCGCATCACCAACATCTCGATGAGCCGGACGATGGACATCAGTGACATCTCCGAGTTCGAGGACCTGGCCACCGAGCCCGGCCACGCGCCGACGTCGATCAAGCCGCTGAAGGTCTGATCCGGCGCACGCGCGCGAGAGCACGCCGGGGGGGGGGGGGGGGGGGGGGGGGGGGGGGGGGAACGGGGGGGGGGGGGGGGGGGGGAGGGGGGGGGGGGGGGGGGGAGGGGGAGGGGGGGGGGGGGGTGGTGGGGGGGGGGGGGGGGGTGGTGG
>NZ_JBWKFN010000028.1:22263-66618 GCF_056434245.1 Streptomyces sp. NPDC044064 | reverse complement strand
CCTCCCCCCCACTCCCCCCCACCCACCCCCCCACCCCCCCCCTCCCCCTCCCCCACCCCCCCCCCCCCCCCCCCCCCCCGCCGCCCCCCCCCCCCCCCCCCCCCCCCCCCCCCCCCCCGAGGCATGTGCGGGTGCCCGGATCTGCGGCCGCCGGGTGAACGGATCTGAGATCACACCGCCCCGCAGCTGAAGCCCCCACCGCCCGAGCTGCCCCAGGACTGGGGCAGCTCGCGTTCCGTGGTGCCGCCGCGGCCCGTCAGGCCCGCGTCCCGGGTGAAGCGCGGGGCCAGCACGGTCAGCGCCCTGTCGCCGTGCAGGGCCACCAGCAGCAGCTTGTCCTCGGAGGATGGAGCCGAGCCGCGGACGGGCAGCGGATTGCGGGCGCGCAGGTTCCTCAGGACTCTGCGGCCGGCGCGGGTACGGCCCGGGAGGACGGCCCGCAGCAGGCCCGCCGCGACCAGTTCCGCGCGCAGTTCTCCGAGCGCCGCCCGCACCGGCCGCCGGTCCAGCAACTGCCGCATGCCGGCGGGGCGGTAGAGACCGGCGTGCACTGCCTTCGCGAGCGTCGTCGGGGCCCCTCCGGGCACCGGACCCGAGGCCCGCATCGTGCCGGCCCGCCCGGCCTTCACCGCACCCCGCAGATGCAGGTCCAGCACCGCCACCGTCACGGCGTCCCGGGCACCTCCCCGCAGCAGGGCGAGCTCCTGCGGGTCCGTCGGGATCCTCGTCGTACCAGCCATCACGCACCCCCGTCCGGGACCCGCCGCCCCCGTGCCGGCGGGCCCCGTCTGCCGGTGTTGTGCCCGCCGGTCCCGGGTGCCCAAGCCTCTCTCGCGGTGTTCAGAGGTTGATTTGAGGGTTGCGCAGGCCGGCTACGGCCGCTGTCGTACTCGTCTTCCCCGGACCCCGTACTCGTCTTTCCTAGACCTCGTGCTCGGACAGGCCCGGCCAGTCGTCGGGCCCGCCGCCCTGCCACTCGATGAGGTCGCTCTCCTCGACCTCGATGCGGTCCAGGTCGGCCAGCCGCAGGATCTCGACGACGTCGTCCAGGTGGGAGGCGAGCCCCAGGGTCACGTCCCCCTCGGTGACCCGTCGGGAGCCGTCGAGGGCCGGAGCGTGGACCACGATGTGCGGGTACTGCGTCGGATTGCCCATGGGATCAGCGTCCTGCGGAAGCGGCAGGAGCGCACCCCCGGAGCCCCGGACAGCACGGAAGCGCCCCCTGTGCCAGGGGGCGCTTCCGATGCCGTGTGATGGCCGTCCGACGGCGCGAGGCTGGGCGCGACAGGACATTCGCGCCGCCGGACGGGGACGGGGACCTCGCACCGAGGTCGTGGGAGGTCGTGGCTGGGGACCGCGGCGGATGCGACGGAGCCGGAGCCCCTTCCCTCTGGTCGAGAAGGGTGCTCGGATCCTTCACCACCGCACTGGCTCGCACACCGCCGCGGTCCTCGCCCTGCCCGCCGTACCGAGTGGTCACCCCTCATCCGGACCGCTCGGTTGCGGGTCGTCCGCGTCCGGGCCCGACCTCCCCGTCGGAACCCGGACGCTGTCAGTGGCCTCAGTCCTCGCGCAGGGCGCGGACCGCCTCCTCGACGCGCTTGCCGTACTCGGGGTCGGCGGCGTGGAAGTGGGCCAGGTTCTTCTCGATCACGTCGTCGCGGGAAACCTGCGAGAGGCCGCCGGCGATGTTCGCGACCAGACGCTGCTTCTCCTCCGCGGACATCAGGCGATACAGCTCGCCCGCCTGGTAGAAGTCGTCGTCCTTGGTGTGCAGCGGGGCCTCGTGGGTGCCGGTGTGGCCGGAGACCGCCAGCGGGGCCGACAGTGGGCGGCCGGTCTCCACCGGGCCGTCGTACGAGTTCGGCTCGTAGTTCTTGGCGTGGCGGCCCTGGGCGTTGGACGCCATGAAGCCGTCGCGGCCGTAGTTCTGCGCGGTCGTCGCCTTCGGGGCGTTGACGGCGAGCAGGGTGTGGTTGACGCCCAGGCGGTAGCGGTGCGCGTCCGCGTAGGCGAACAGCCGGCCCTGGAGCATCTTGTCGGGGGAGGGGCCGATGCCCGGAACGAAGTTGTTCGGGGAGAACGCGGCCTGCTCGACCTCGGCGAACACGTTGTCCGGGTTGCGGTCCAGCACCAGCCGGCCGACCCGCTGCAGCGGGTAGTCCCGGTGCGGCCACACCTTGGTCAGGTCGAACGGGTTGAAGCGGTACTCGGCCGCCTCGGCCGCCGGCATGATCTGGACGTACAGGGTCCAGGACGGGTGCACCCCGCGCTCGATGGCCTGGAGCAGGTCTGTCTGGTGCGAGTTGGGGTCCTTGCCGGCCTGCTCGGCGCCCTGCTCGGCGGAGAGGCAGCGGATGCCCTGGTTCGTCTTGAAGTGGTACTTGACGAAGAAGGCCTCACCCTCGGCGTTCGTCCACTGGTAGGTGTGCGAGCCGTAGCCGTTCATGTGGCGGTACGACGCCGGGATGCCGCGGTCGCCCATCAGCCAGGTCACCTGGTGCGTGGCCTCGGGGGCGTGCGCCCAGAAGTCCCAGACGTTGTCCGGCTCCTGCCGGCCGGTGAACGGGTCCCGCTTCTGCGAGTGGATGAAGTCGGGGAACTTGATCGGGTCCTTGATGAAGAACACCGGGGTGTTGTTGCCGACGAGGTCGTAGTTGCCCTCCTCGGTGTAGAACTTCACCGCGAAACCGCGCGGGTCACGGACCGCGTCCGCGCCGCCGAGGGAGTCGGCGACCGTCGAGAAGCGCAGGAACACCTCGGTGCGCTTGCCGATCGCGCTCAGGAAGTCGGCGTGGGTGAAGCCGGTGACGTCGTCCGTCACCTCGAAGTGGCCGTACGCGCCGGAGCCACGGGCGTGCACCACACGCTCCGGGATGCGCTCGCGGTTGAAGCGCGCCAGCTTCTCCAGGAGGTGCTGGTCCTGGAGCAGCAGCGGGCCGCCGACGCCGGCGGAGGCTGAGTTCTGGTTGTCGGCGACCGGGGCGCCGGACTCTGTCGTGAGCACGCGCTTCGACATCGTGGACCTTCCGTGCGAGAGGGCAGCGGGAATCTTCGGAACCTTCGGAAAAAGACTTCCGCTTTGTGGAGCTTCCGCTGGCGTGAGCCTAGATTCGGGTGGACGAGACGTCAACAGTTTGTTGAAGCAGATTCCGGGCCGCGGCGCCGCCTGGGCGCGACAGGACAGGTGTCAGCGGCGCCGCGGCCCGGAAGTCTCGGGGGGTCGTCAGACCTGGGCGCCGGACAGGCGCTCCACGGCCCGCAGCAGGGCCGAGTGGTCCAGGCCGCCGTCGCCCTGGGCGCGCAGCGAGGCGACCAGCTGGGCGACCACGGCACCGACCGGAAGGGCGGCGCCGACGTTGCGGGCGGCGTCGGTGACGATGCCCATGTCCTTGTGGTGCAGGTCGATGCGGAAGCCGGGCCTGAAGTCGCGGCTCAGGAAGTTGTCCTTCTTGCGCGTCAGCACGGTCGAGCCCGCGAGGCCGCCGTTGAGGACGTCCAGCGCGGCCTGCAGGTCCACGCCAGACTTCTCCAGGAAGACCACGGCCTCGGCGCAGGCCTGGATGTTCACGGCCACGATCAGCTGGTTGGCGGCCTTCACGGTCTGGCCGGAGCCGTGCGGGCCGCACAGCACGATGGTCCTGCCCAGCGCGTCGAAGATCGGCTTGGCCTGGTCGAAGTCGGCCTGCTCGCCGCCGACCATGATCGACAGCACGGCCTCCACCGCACCGGCCTCACCGCCGGAGACGGGGGCGTCGAGGACCCGGATGCCCTTCTCCCCGGCGTTCTTCGCGAGGTCCACCGAGGTCTGCGGGGTGATCGAGGACATGTCGATCAGCAGGGCGCCGGGCCTGGCGTTCTCCAGGATGCCGTCGGGCCCGTAGGAGATCGCCTCGACCTGCGGGGAGGCGGGCACCATCGTGATCACCACGTCGGCGTCGCGCACGGCCTCGGCGATCGAGCCGGCCACGGTGCCGCCGGCGGCGGCCAGGCGGTCCAGCTTGTCCTGCTCCAGGGTGAAGCCGGTGACGTCGTAACCCGCCTTGATCAGGTTCTCGGACATGGGGGAGCCCATGATGCCGAGGCCGATCCATGCGATCGCCGGGCGGGTCGGGCGGGAAGAATCTGCAAGGGCGTTGCTCATGTCGGGGGTGCCTCTCTCAACTGCTCTGCAAAGTCAGGGGGTCAGCGCGCCGCGCGCGCTTCGCGCGGCAGCCACTCGAAGGATTCGGCGCTCGGGCGGTCGCCGGCCTTGTACTCCAGGCCGACCCAGCCGTCGTAACCGGCCTTCCCCAGCCGGCCGAGCAGCTCCTCCAGCGGGAGCGAACCCGTCCCGGGGGCGCCGCGGCCCGGGTTGTCGGCGATCTGGACGTGGCCGGTCTTCGACGTATACCGCTCGATGACCGAGGGCAGGTCCTCGCCGTTCATGGACAGGTGGTAGAGGTCCATCAGGAACTTCGCGTTCCCGAGGCCCGTCGCCGCGTTGACCTTGTCCACGATCTCGATCGCCTTCGGCGCGCTCACGATCGGGCACTTCGGCGACTCGGGCTGGTTCAGCGCCTCGATCAGGATGATCGCGCCGACCCGGTCGGCCGCACGGGCCGCGAGGGTGAGGTTCTCCAGGGCGAGCGCGTCCTGCTCGGCCGGATCCACGCCCTCGACCCGGTTGCCGTACAGCGCGTTGAGCGCCCTGCAGCCGAGGGAGGCCGCGAAGTCCGCGGCCACGTCGATGTTGGCGCGGAACTTCTCCGACTCCGCACCGGGGATCGACAGGGCGCCGCGGTCCGGGCCCGGCAGCTGTCCGGCGTAGAAGTTCAGCCCCGTGAGCTGGACGCCCGCGTCCTCGATCGCCTTCTTCAGGGCGTCGAGCTCGGACTGCTCGGGGGTGGGGGAGTCGACCCAGGGCCACCACAGCTCGACCGCCGTGAAGCCCGCCGCGGCGGCGGCCGCGGGGCGCTCCAGCAGCGGGAGTTCCGTGAAGAGGATCGACAGGTTGACGTTGAAGCGCTGGTCTGCGGCTGCGTTCGATCCAAGAACCGGCATTCGGGCCGCGCTCCCTTCCGTGTCAAGATTCCGTATTGCGGAAGTTCGTTTCTGCTTAATGGAAGATTGCCTGCGGACGGGGGCGACTGTCAAGGGCGGCCACGAAAAAGTGCCCCCGCGCGGGCTGCGCGGGGGCACTTTCTACGGCCTGGTCAGAGGGCGTCGACGGCACTCACCTTCCAGCCGTCGGAGGTACGGGCGAGCGTCATCCGCACCCGGTTGAGATCCAGGCGGGAACCCGACACCTGGGTGCTCTGCGTGACCTGGTCGACGAAGAGCAGGACGACCGCCCTGCCCGGTGCGGCGGACACGACGGAGACCGCGGGCGCGCCGCCGTCCGTGGGTGCCGCCACCACCGCCTTCACCACGCCGTGGTACTTCTTCGCGGTCGGCCCGACCACCGTCCTCGTGGTCTTGCCGTACTGGTCGCGGAACGCACCCGTCAGCAGGGCGCGGGCCCGGGCGAAGTCACGGTCCAGGTGGCGGTAGTCGTACGACAGCACGACCGGCGCGGCCTTCCGGGCGGCGGCGAGGGCCTCGGTGCGCGCCCGTGCGGTCTGCTCTCCCTGCCGGTACTGCCACCCCAGTACGGCGGCCATGGCAAGGGCTGCCGCGAGCGCGAGGCAGAGTGCCGCGGTGAGCGGCCTCCCGAGGCCGGGCGGGCGCGTGGGCGCGCTCTCCTGCTCATCGGTCTCCTGCTCGTCGGTCTCCGGCTCGGGCGGGTCGTCCCAGCCGCCCGGGGGCTCGATGGACACGGTGCGTCCCGAGGGCCGTCCCTCGGCCTGCGGGGCGGTCTCGCCGTGCTCCGGTCGCCTGGCGCGCTTGGCCGCCGCGCGAGCGGCCGCGGTCATGGTGCGGCGGGCCGGGGAGCCGGAGCCGCGGGTTCGGGAGGTCGTATGCGCCACGGTCTTTCTCCTCATCGGTGGGGCAATTGGCGGGGCATCCGGTGGGTCAGCCCACGAACTCGACGTCGGAGGTCAGCCAGCGGCCGTCCACGCGCACCAGGTCGAGCTGGAGCCGGTAGGTCCGCGCCTGTCCCTCGGGCGCGGCGGTGTTGGTCACCTTGCTGTCGGCCACCACCAGGACCCGGGCCGAGCGCTCGTCGGACCGCACGATGCCCGCCTCCAGGACCTGCCCCTCGGACACCGACTTGTTCTGCGCGACCAGCCGGGTCAGCTGCGCCGTCTGCGCGGTGAACTGCTTCTTGAAGTCGCCGGTGGCGCCCTTCAGCACGTTGCCGCTGTCCCGGCCGTAGTGCCGGTAGTCGAGCGAGGTGAAGTTCAGCGCCGACTGGCGGGCCGCCGCCAGGACGTCCTGGCGGCGCTGCTCCGCCGCATGCTGGCCGGACAGCCGCAGCCCCAGCCAGACGGACAGCGCGGCCGCCAGAACGGCCGTGGCGACGAGCCCCACCCACAGCGGCCTCATGCGCCCCCCTCTCCTGCCATCGGTCCCACGAGCAGCCATTGCCACGAGTCCTTTCCGAACACGTTCTGTTCGCCGCCCGTCGAACCGATCTCGACGGGCGTTCCGTCCGGGCCGGCGGTCGTGCCGGTCTCCGGGTCGTACGGGGCCACGTACGCGGCCTGGTTCGCACTGCCCGAACCTGCCGAGGCGCCGGGGGCGTTCTGCGCGCCGCGCACCGAGGTGCTGCCGCCACGGGGTGCCGTGCAGTGCGCGCCGGTGTTCGCCGGGCGCGTGCCGGTGTCGGCGGGGTCGCGGCGCTGCGTGCCGTAGCCCCGGGTGCACGGCGGCGGGTCGTCGGCGTTGAGGACCAGCCCGAAGTGGGTGGTGCCGTCGCCGGGGACGACGGTGTAGCTGCCTGCGACGTTGAGCGGGAAGGTGACCAGGGCCTGTTCCACGCCGGGCAGCCGGGCCATGGTGATCTGACCGCCGCTGATGAGGTTGGCCAGCAGGACCGGCAGGTGCGGCTGCGTGGACTTCAGCAGGGAGTCGATCTCCTGCGCGGCGGGAGCCGTGTTGCCGATCAGCCGGCGCAGGTCCCCGTCGCTCGACTTCAACTGCTCGGTGAGCGTGGCAAGATCACGGGAGAACGACTTGATCGCCGAGCCCTGGTCGGCCTGCGTCCTGAGCACCTTCCGCGAGTCCTCGATCAGCGAGATCGTCTCCGGGAGCGACTCGGACGCCGACTCGACCAGCTCGTTGCCGGAGTCCACCAGGCGGCTCAGGTCCGGTCCGGTGCCGGCGAACGCCTTGCCCAACTCGTCCACGGTGGTGCGCAGATCGTCCTTGCCCACGGAGTTGACCAGCCGGTCGAGGCTGAGCACGAGGTCGGTGACCGGCAGCGGGGTCCGGGTGCGGCCACGCGGGATCGGGCTGCCGTCCATCAGGAACGGGCCGCCCGAGCGCCGTGGTTGCAGGTCGACGTACTGCTCACCCACGGCCGAACGGTTGCCGACCACCGCCAGCGTGTCGGCCGGGATCCGCGGCGCGCCGTCCTCGATCTTCAGGGACACCGAGACCCCGGAACCGGTCAGCCTCAGGTCGCCCACCCGGCCCACCGGCACCCCGCGGTAGGTGACCTCGGAGCCGGGGAAGACACCTCCGGACTCGGCGAAGTCCGCGTGCACGGTGTAGCCGCGGTCGAGGACGTCGTCCACCAGGCCGGTGTACTCGGCGCCGACGTACGACACCCCGATGGCGGTGACGGTCGCGAAGGCGAGCAGCTGGGCCCTGACCGTACGTGTGATCACGGCAGTATCCCCTTCAGCATGAGCTCGGCCAGGCCGAGGTCGATCCCCTGCGGGAGACGGTGCGAGCCCTCCCCGGTGCCGTAGGACGCGGTGCAGACCGGCGGGCACAGCAGGGTGCCGCCGTCCGTGGGCGTCGAGGGCACGGCGGGTGGGGACGGGGTGTCCGGCAGGGGCGGGGCGGACGGGAGCGGGGTCGGTGCGGGGACGCTGGGCAGAGTCGGCAGGTCCGGGGTGCCGGAGCCGCCGCCCTTCCCGCCCGGCTGGTCGGTGACGTTGCCGTAGGCGCCCGCCAGGTCCAGGTCAGCGGTGATCTTCAGGTTGACGTAGTCGCCCTTGACAGCGTCGACCACGTTGCGCGGGAACGGGTAAGTGGTCAGCAGTTCCAGGGAGTTGGGCAGGTCGTCGCCCGCCTTGTTCAGCTCCTGCAGGATGGGCCCCAGTGCCTTGAGGTCGGCGACGGTGTCGTCGTGCGAGGCGTTCACGACCCTGGTGCCGGTCCTGCCGAGCCTGGACAGGCCGGTCAGCATCCTCGTCAGGCCGCGGCGCTGGTCGGCGAGGACTTTCAGGGCAGGCGGCAGGGTGTCGACCGCCTCGGCGATGGTCTTCTTCTCCTTCGTCAGCCGCCTGGCCAGCCGGTCGACGCCCTTGAGCGCGCGGACGATGTCCGCCCGCTGGTCGTCGAGGCCGCCGAGGAACGTGTCGAGCTCCTTGAGCAGGGCCCTGACCCGGTCCTCGCGGCCGTCCAGGGCCTTGTTCAGCTCGACGGTGATCGTCTTGAGCTGGGCCACCCCGCCGCCGTTGAGCAGCGCGGACAGGGCGGACAGCACCTCCTCCACGTCCGGGTTGCGGCCGCTGCGGGACAGCGGGATGCGGTCGCCGTCGCGGAGCCGGCCGACCGGCGCGGTGCCGGCCGGGGCGGACAGCGCCACGTACTTCTCGCCGAGCATGCTGGTCTGCCGCAGCTCTGCGACCGCGTTGCCGGGAAGCCTCACCGAGTCGGCGATCCGCAGTCGCACGCGCGCGTGCCAGCCGTCCAGTTCCACCCTCTCGACGGCGCCGACGGTGACGTCGTCGACCTTGACCGCCGACTGCGGCACCAGATCCATGACGTCCCGGAACTCGGCCGTGACGTGGTACGCGCGGCCGTCCGCGGCGGCACCTCCGGGCAGCGGGACGTCGTACCAGCCGTTGAACTCGCAGCCCGTCAGCAGCAGCGAGCCGACCGCCGTCCAGGCGGCCACCCGACCCAAGCGCTGCACACTCATGTCCGTGCCCCCAGGATTCCGCCGAGGGTCCGGTCGACCGAGCCCGTCGCCGCCGAGGCCTTCGGGACCTCGGGCAGGGAGTCGAAGAGCTTCTTCAGCTCCGCACAGTCGGGGTTCTTGCCGCCCTCGTCCCCGGTCGTCCTCAGCAGCGAGCACAGCAGGGACGCCGGGTCCTGCGGTGTCTGCGCGTTGTTGCGGGTGTCGAGGGTGCCGGCGGCGGGGTTGTAGGCGTTCTGCAGGTTCGACAGGCCCGTGGGGGCGACGTCCAACAGCTCCTCCAGTGCGGCCCGTTGGGTGACGAGGACTTTGGTGACCTTGCTGAGGCCCCGCACGTCCGAGGTCAGCGCCTTCTTGTTGTTCTTCACGAAGTCGGACACGTCGCCGAGCGCCGCGCCGAGGTTCTTCAGTGCCGCCGCGAGGTCCTCGCGCTCGCCGGCAAGCTGCGCGGCCACCTCGGCGAGGCTGGTGTCGAACGACCGCACGTTCTTGTCGTCCGCCGCCAGCGCGGCCGTGAACACCTGGAGGTTCCGCACGGTGCCGAACAGGTCGCCGCGTCCGTCGGACAGCGTGGTGACCGCCTGTGAGAGGTCCTCGACGGTCTGGTTGAGGTCCTGACCCTGGCCTTTAAGGTTGTCCGCGCTCACCCCGAGCAGCCGCGACAGCGAGCCGTCCTTGTTCGCGCCCTTCGGGCCGAGCGCCTCGGCCGTGGTGTGCAGGCTGTCGAAGATCCGGTCCAGCTCGACGGGGACGGCCGTACGGGACTCGGGGATGACGGCGCCGTCCCGCAGCACCGCACCCCTCCGGTACACCGGCAGCAGCTGCACATAACGGTCGCTGACCACCGAGGAGTTGACGATGGCGGCCTGCGCGTCCGCCGGAACCCTGCGACCCTGGTCGTACTCCAGTTCCACCCGCACCCGGCCGCCCTCCGGTGTGATCCTCTTGACCTCGCCGATGCGGACGCCGAGGACGCGGACGTCGGAGCCGGGGTAGATGCCGACGGTGCGCGGAAAGTACGCCGTGACGCGGACGGGGTCGGGGTGCGGCCACAGGAACACGGCGAGTGCGACGGCGACCGCGAGTGCGGTGAACAGCGCCAGGAGTCTGCGGGTCATCGGGTGCCTCCCGTCCGTGGCGTCACCGGGGCGGCGACCAGGTTCTGGACGTACGAGTCGAACCAGCGGCCGTTGCCCAGGGTGTTGGTGAAGAGCCGCACGTAGGGCGCGAGCAGCCGGACGCTCCGGTCGAGGCTCGCCTGGTTGCGTTCGAGCATCTTCACGAAGGTGTTGAGGTTCTTGAGGGCCGGCCCGATCTCCTTCCGGTTGTCCTCCACCAGGCCGGAGAGTTCGATGCCCAGCAGGGCGGAGCTCTTGAGCAGCCGGTGGATCGCCGTGCGCCGCTTGCCGACCTCCTTGAACAGCTCGTTGCCGTCCGTCACCAGTGCGGAGAAGTCCTTCGTGCGCCCGGCCAGCACCTTGGTGACTCCGTTCGCGTGGTCCAGGAGGTCACGCAGCGCCTTGTCACGGGAGGTGATCGTCCTGGAGATCCTCGACAGGCCCTTGATCGACGCGCGCACCTCCTCGGGCGAGTCCTGGAAGGTGACGGAGATCGTGTCCAGCGCCTTCGCGAGCCGGTCCGTGTCGACCTCCTCCGTGGTCGTCGTCAGGTCACTGAACGCCTGCACGACGTCGTACGCCGACACCGTCCGATTCAGCGGGATCTCACTGCCCGGTTTCAACCGGCCGAGCCCCTTCGGGTACAGGGCCAGGTACTTCGCGCCGAGGATCGTCCTGACCCGGATCGACGCGCCGGTGTCGGTGCCGAACGCCGGCTCCCCCTTGACCTTGAAGGTCACCTTGACGTGGTCGCCGTCCAGGTCGACGCCCTCGACCTTGCCGACCTTGACCCCGGCGATCCGCACCTCGTCGCCCGGCTTGAGCCCGCCCGCCTCCGAGAAGGCCGCGCTGTACGTCTCGCCGCCACCGATCAGCGGCAGGTTGTCGGCGTTGAACGCGGCGACGGCCAGCAGCGCGAGGACGGTGAGACCGACGGCGCCCACGACGACGGGTCTGCGGTCGTGGAACGGCTTCGGACGGCGGCGCTTCAGCCGGATCCGCGGCAGCTTCGGCGGCAGGATGCGGACCTTCACGAGGGGCTCGGGTCGGCGGGGCCTGCGCCTGGGCAGCTTCGGCAGCCTCGGGAGCTTCGGCGGCAGGATGCGGACCTTCACCAGGGGCTCGGGTCGGCGGGACCTGCGCTTGGGCAGCTTCGGCAGCTTCGGCAGCTTCGGCAGCCTCGGCGGCAGGATCCGTACCTTGATCAGGGGCTCGGGTCGGCGGCGACGGCGCCGCACGATGCGCGGGCTCATCCGCCGCACCTCGCCCGTGCCACGTGCAGTTCCGGAGTCAGCACCTGCTTCGTCCTCGGCAGCACGATCCTGCCGTCGAAGTCGCAGAGGTAGAAGTTGAACCACGAGCCGTAGGACGCCGCCCCGGTCAGTTCGTCGAGTTTGTTCGGCAGCCGCTTCAGCACGCCCTCCACGGTCTTCTCGTTGTCGTTCAGCGTTCCGGTCAGGTCGTTCAGACCGGCGATGTCGTCCTTCAGCGGCGGGCGCGCGTCCGTCAGCAGCCCGGCGGTGGCGTCGGCGAGGGCACCGATGTTCGTCAGGGAGTCCCCGATGGGCTTGCGGTCGGCGGACAGCCCGGAGATCACCCGCCGCAGCTGCTTGAGCAGCCCCGAGAAGCGGGCGCCGCGCTTGTCGAGCGTCCCCAGTACGGTGTTGAGGTTGTCGATCACCGAGCCGATCAGTTCGTCGCGGTCGGCGAGGGTCGTCGTGAGGGAGGCCGTGTGTGCGAGGAGGCTGTTCACCGTGCCGCCCTCGCCCTGCAGCGTCCTGATGATCTCGGTGGCGAGCTGATTGACGTCGCTCGGGCTGAGCGCGGCGAACAGCGGCTTGAAGCCGTTCAGCAGCGCGTTGAGGTCCAGCGCGGGCTGGGTCCGGGACAGCGGGATGGTGCCGCCCGGCCGTAGCCGGGTCGTGCCGTCCCCCGTGCCCTCGGTCAGCGCGATGTACCGCTGCCCGACCAGATTCCGGTAGCGGACGACCGCGTGGCTGCTGGTCAGCAGCGCGCGGTCCGCGGTGACCGTGAAGGTGACCTCGGCCAGCGTCCGGTCCTTGACCCGGATGCTCTCGACCTCGCCGACGCGCACCCCGGCCACCCGGATGTCGTCGCCCTCCTCCAGCCCGGTCACGTCGGTGAATACCGCGTGGTAGATGTCCTTCGGGGCGAAGGAGACGTTGACGATGGTCGCGGCGAGCACGGCCGTCGCCGCGATGGTGACCAGCGCGAAGAGGCTGAACTTGATCAGTGGGGCGGCGGTCTGCCGGGCTCCTGAGGTCCTCATGCGACGCTCACCGCCGTCCCGCGGGCCAGCGGCCCGAACAGCAGGGTCGTGACGGGCGGCACCTCGTCGGCGGGTACGCCCATGACGGGGGCCACGAGCGAGCCGACGGCCCGCTGCTCGGCCTCGGTGGCGGACACGGTGGCACCTCCGGGAAGCGCGCCGCCCGGACTTCCGGCCGACGTACCGTCGTTGAGATGGGGTTTCGGTCCGGGCACCCGCGGATGGGGCAGTCCTCGGCAGTTCGGCCCGGACCGCTCGCCGTAGCGCGGTTCCTCGCCGGGCCGGTACGCGGCCTGCGGCCGGACGACCTCGAGGGTGATCCGCATCTCGCCGCCCCGGAACGCCTCCTCCGAGGCCTTCTCCTGCCGGACCAGGCCCTCGAACACACAGGGGTACTCGGGGGAGTAGCGGGCGAACAGCTCCAGCGTCGGGCGGGAGACCCGGCCCAGGGTGATCAGCCGGTCGCCGTTCTCGGACAGGAAGTCGTCGGCCGTGCCCGCCACGGAAGCGGTCGAGCGGAGCGCGGCGGCCAGCTGGTCCTTCTTCTCGACGATCGTCCGACTGGTGGTGAGCGTGTTGCGCAGGATCCGCATCAGATCGGGCGCGGCGTCGCCGTACACCTCGGCGACGTCGGCGAAGCGCGCGATGTCCTCCTGCAGGGACGGCAGGTGCGGGTTGAGGCGGTGCAGATAGCCCTCGACCCGGGTCAGGTTGTCGCCGATCCGGTCGCCGCGGCCCTCCAGCGCGGTGGCGAACGCCGAGAGCGTGGCGTCCAGTTCGCCCGGCCGGACGGTCCGCAGCAGCGGCAGCAGGTCGTTCATCAGCTGCTGTACCTCGATCCCCGCCTTCGTACGGTCCTGGGTGATGACGTCTCCGGCACGGATGGGCCGGGTGGCGAAGCGGGCGGGTGCCACCAGGTCGACGTACTTCTCGCCGAACAGCGTCTTGGGCAGCAGTCGCGCGTGCACGTCCGCCGGGATGAAGCGCACGTACTCCGGCTTGAGCGCGATGTCCAGCGTGGCCTTCGTGCCGTCCGCGTGTACCTCGCGCACCTCGCCGACCAGCAGCCCCCGCAGCTTGACGTCGGCCCGCGGATCGAGCTGGTTGCCGAGGCTGTCAGCCTCCAGGGTGATCCGCACGACGGGCGTGAACGCCTGCTGGTAGACGGCGACGGCGAGTGACAGCAGCAGTGCGAGCACGGCGATGAACGCGATGCCGTACAACCGGAGTCTCAGCACTCTCATCGGCCTCACCCCGCGATCCGTACGGTCGTGCTGGCGCCCCAGATCGCGAGGCTCAGGAAGAAGTCCAGGACGTTGATGGCGACGATCGACGTCCGCACCGCACGCCCCACCGCGACGCCGACCCCCGCCGGACCGCCGCTCGCGTAGTAGCCGTAGTAGCAGTGCACCAGGATGATCAGGACGGCGAAGACGATCACCTTGCCGAAGGACCACAGCACGTCGACGGGCGGCAGGTACTGGTGGAAGTAGTGGTCGTACGTGCCGGTGGACTGTCCGTAGTAGCCGGTGGTGATGGTGCGGGCGGCCAGGTACGACGACAGCAGCCCGATGACGTACAGCGGGATCACCGCGACGAAGCCGGCGATCATCCGTGTCGTCACCAGGAACGGCAGCGAGGGCACGCCCATCACCTCCAGCGCGTCGGTCTCCTCGCTGATCCGCATCGCGCCGAGCTGCGCGGTGAAGCCGGCACCGACGGTCGCGGACAGGGCGAGCCCGGCCACCAGCGGGGCGATCTCCCGGGTGTTGAAGTACGCCGACAGGAACGCGACGAAATTGGAGGTGCCGAGCTGGTTGAGGGCCGCGTAGCCCTGGAGGCCGACCTCGGTGCCGGTGAAGAAGGACAGGAACGCGATGACGCCGACCGTGCCGCCGACGACGGCCAGCGCACCGCGTCCGAAGCTGACCTCGGCCAGCAGCCGCAGGATCTCCTTCTTGTAGCGGCGCAGGGTGCGGCCCGTCCATGCCAACGAGCGTCCGTAGAAGGAGAGTTGGGTGCCCAGCTCTTCGAGGGAGCGCAGTGGGCGCCCGAGGAGTCTTGGTGGTCGCATCGGCTAACCCCTCTGCGGGACGACCTGGAAGTACACCGCGGTCATCACGAAGTTCGTCACGAACAGCAACATGAAGGTGATCACCACGGACTGGTTGACCGCGTCGCCCACGCCCTTAGGGCCGCCCTTCGCGGTCAGCCCCTTGTACGAGGCGACGATCGCCGCGATGGCTCCGAACACCAGTGCCTTGATCTCGGCAGCCCACAGGTCGGACAGCTGGGCGAGGGTCGTGAAGGACGCCAAGTACGCGCCGGGCGTGCCGTTCTGGAGGACGACGTTGAAGAAGTAGCCGCCCGCGACGCCGACCACCGACACCAGACCGTTCAGCAGCACGGCGACGACCATCGAGGCCAGGACGCGGGGCACGACGAGCCGGTGGATCGGATCGATGCCGAGCACCTGCATCGCGTCGATCTCGTCCCGGATCCTGCGCGCCCCGAGGTCCGCGCAGATCGCCGTTCCGCCCGCGCCCGCGATCAGCAGCGCGGTGACGATCGGAGACGCCTCGCGCAGTACGGCGAGTACCGAGGCGGCACCGGAGAAGGACTGTGCTCCCAACTGCCGGGTGAGGCTGCCGATCTGGAGCGCGATCACCGCTCCGAAGGGGATCGAGACGAGCGCGGTCGGCAGGATCGTGACGCTCGCGACGAACCAAGCCTGCTGGATGAACTCCCTTGCCTGAAAGGGACGTCGGGGGAGCGCCCGGACCACGTCCAGCGCCATCACGAACAGGTTGCCCGAGTGCCGTAGGGCGCCGGTCGGCGAGAGTCTCATGCGCCCGCCACCTCCTTGCCGCGCAGGTCGGCCTCCCGTTCGGCGATCGCCTGCCAGCGGGGCGGGCGGACGATGCCCGGACTCGGCAGCAGGCGGGGCGTGAGCACCTTGCCCCCGCCGCCCTCGTCGATCTGCGCCAGCTCCTGCTCGACCTGCGCCGCGTCCTTCTCCTCCGCCATGCCGATCGGCCCCTGCATCCGGCCGTTCAGGAACTGTCGTACGACGGGCTCGTCGCTGGTCAGCAGTTCCTCGCGGGGCCCGAACATCACCAGCTCACGGCGGAACAGCAGCCCGATGTTGTCCGGGACCTGGCGGGCCGAGGCGATGTCGTGCGTGACGATCAGAAAGGTCGCGTCGATCTGCGCGTTGAGGTCGACGATGAGCTGGTTGAGGTAGGCCACGCGCACCGGGTCGAGGCCCGAGTCCGGCTCGTCGAAGAGGATGATCTCCGGGTCCAGCACCAGGGCGCGGGCCAGTCCGGCCCGCTTGCGCATACCGCCGGAGATCTCGCCGGGCAGCTTCCCCTCCGCGCCGATCAGCCCGACCATGTCCATCTTCTCCAGCACGATCCGCCGGATCTCGCTCTCGGACTTACGGGTGTGCTCGCGCAGCGGGAAGGCGATGTTGTCGTACAGGTTCATCGAGCCGAACAGCGCGCCGTCCTGGAACAGCACGCCGAACAACTTCCGCACCTCGTAGAGGTCGCGCTCACGCAGCTCGGTGATGTCCCGGCCCGCGACCTTGACCGACCCGCGCTCCGGCCTGAGGAGCCCGACGAGCGTCTTGAGGAACACCGACTTGCCCGTCCCGGAGGGGCCGAGCATCACCGACACCTCGCCGGCGGGCAGCGTCAGCGAGACGTCCTGCCAGATGACCTGGTGGCCGAAGGACTTGGTCAGCCCTTCCACACAGATCTCGACACCCATCCGGTCCCACCCTTCGCCTGTGGAGCAGCTCCGACATCTGCTCTACGGGGAGGGGCGGGGCGTCCGTCGCGACGGAGGCAAGATTTTTTCCCGGACACGTTTCCGGGGGCTGCGGCCGCTTCGTTCGCGGGGGCTACGGCAGCTTGGAGGAGGGGGTGGGTACGGCGACCGGAACGGACGGCACGGCGGGAGCCCCCGTGACCGAGGGGAGCACCGGCACGGAGGGGAGCGCCGGCACCGACGGCACCGCCGACTCCACCGACAGGTCCGGAAGGGGAGGCGACGAGACCTCCGGGAGAGGCGGCACGGAGAGCGGTACGGCGGATCCCCCGGCCGGTGAGCGAGTCGCCCGCCGCCCCGGGGCCACCGTCGCCGAGGGCCTGGGCGACTTCGGAGCGCGCACCTGCGCGGTGCCGTCCGTCCGGAGCACGTGCGCGCCGCTGGACACACCCGGCCGTGGAGCCGGGGCCTGCGCGCCACTGCCTGCGTCGAGCGCGTACGGCAGCACGAACCCCGCCACCACCAGGGTCGCCGCCGTCGAGGTGACCGCCACGGCCTGAGCCTTTCCCGCCCCGCGCGGCCGCCCGCGCCCGAGCAGGAACAGCACGAGCCCGAGTGTCCCGGCCAGCGAGGCCCGCAGTGTCCGCCGGGCCCGGGCCAGCAGGGACTCCACCGTCCGGTAGCTGAGCCCCATCCGCACGGCGACCTGGCCCACGTCCAGATCCTCGGACTTCAGCCGCAGGGCCTCCGCCTGCCGGGCGGGCAGCTCTCCGCTGCGGACGGCCACCCACTTCGCCTCGGCGCGGTCGCACACCGCCTCCTCGACCGGCACCGGGCCCGGCGCGTGGAGCGTGGGGCTGCTGCGCACCTCGGCCTCCCGGTTGACCTGCCGGTGCCGGTCGACGCACAGCCGCATCGTCACCGTGGTCAGCCAGGCGCCGAGGCGCTCGTCGTCGAGGTCCGGGCGCTCCGCCGCGCGCAGCATCGCTTCGTGCACGGCGTCCTCGGCGTCCTCCAGGCTCATCGACCGGCGCCGGGCCACCTTGAGCAACTGCTCACGGTGGCTCCACATGCGCTGCCAACGCTCGTCGGCGGCTTGTGTGTCCGCAGCCATGTCCGTCGCCATGAGGGCCCCTTTGCGCTCATCCGCCGGTCCGTGCTTCCGGCGGGTGGCGACATTACCGCCGAGTATCGGCGGTTGTGGAGGGGCGGAGGTTCATCGTGTCCCAGCCGTTGCTGGTCAGCGGGCCATGTCGGACAGCACGCCGCCGCCGGGCAGGGTGAGGGTCGGTGCGGGGACGGGGATCAGCGGCCCCTCCGTCTCCTTCGGGACCTCGGCCGTCGGCGACGGGCTGGGAGAGGGCGAGGCGTGCGGGGCGGGCGGGGCGGACGGCGTGCGGGACGGGGCGCCCGTACCGGGTTCGCGGTCCGACGGCTTCGGCGCGGGCTTCGGGGTGCTCGGACGGGACGGCTCCCGCCGTTCCCGGGCCTCGGCCGACCGGTCCGGCACCACCCGGTGTCCGGTCAGGTAGTACGCGTACCAGGCCCTGACCGTGCGCAGATAGGCCTCCGACCGGTTGTAGCCGAGGATCGCCCGGTCCAGCTCGGCGGGGTCCGACAGGTCCCGGCCGCCGGCGCACAGATAGCGCCCGGCGGCGAGCGCCGCGTCGTAGACGTTGTCCGGGTCGGTGCGCCCGTCGCCGTTGCCGTCCGCCCCCCAGTGGGACCAGGTCGACGGGATGAACTGCATCGGGCCGACCGCGCGGTCGTACGCCGCGTCCCCGTCGTAGGCGCCACCGTCGGTGTCCCGGACGACGGCGAAGGCGCCGCCGGTCAGCCGGGGCCCGAGGATCGGCGCCACGGTCGTACCGTCCGGGGTCACCCGGCCGCCTCGCGCCTGCCCGGACTCCACCTGGCCGATCGCGGCCAGCAGCTGCCAGCGCAGCCGGCAGCCGGGCGCGGTGCGAGCCAGTTCCGACTCGGCGCGCCGGTACGCGGCGAACACGGTCGCGGGCAGGGCGCCGCCCGGCACCCCCGATGTCGAGCGGGGCTTCGGTGTACCGGTCCGGAGCGGCGGGAGATCGGTGCGGTACGGGGCGTCACCGGACACGCTCGGCCCGTGTTCCGTGGATGCCGGGTTCCGGGCGGGCTCCGGGGCCCGCGCCGACACCGCCGCCGGCGCCTGGGACGCGGTCAGCGCGGCCATGGCCGCCGCCGCGATCGCCGTACCCCTGGCACCTCTGAACACGCCTGTCCCGAATGTGCGCACCTCGTGGTCCCTCCCTGTACGGATTCCGTCTCCTGCTCTACGCGGGCGGGCGGTCCGTCCGTCGCGGGAAGGCCGCAGCAGGTCCGGGAAAACCCGGCCCTCTCGGGAAGCCGGGTCGGCACGCATCTCCGTTAAGGTCTCCCCATGCGGCCGGGGCGGTCCGGCCCCCGTCGCCGCGGACCTGGCGGCACGCGCGGGTCGGAGCAGATGCCATGGGGGCACAGTGCGACTGAGAGTGGAGTTCACGACCGAGCCCTTCGACCTGGACGAGGCGCCCGCGCACGCGCTGGCGGCCCGCGAGGTGATCGAGGCGGCGGAGCTGGACGCGGTGGACGTCGGCCCGTTCGGCAACACGGCGGAGGGCGGCGCCGACGCGGTGCTGACCGCCGTGGACGCGCTGCTGCGCAAGACCCTGGAAGCCGGTGCCACCCGGATCTCGCTGCAGGTCAACGTGATCGGAGCGGGCGAATGACCGGCAACGGGGACGAGAACTTCATCGCGGCTGTGAAGCCGCTGGTCGACGCCATGGGCGGGGAGATGCTCCCGTCCGACGAGGCCAGCCCCGAGGACGTCGTCCTCGCCTGGCAGGGCGTCGACGTCGTCGCCGTACGCCTGCCTCAGCTCGCCGACTCGCTCGACCACATCCTCGCCGCCATGGAGCGCAAGCAGGGCAGGCCCCTGGCCGACCTGGACCGCAAGTCCAAGCAGGAGGTCGTGCGCATACTGGAGGCGCGGGGCGCCTTCGCAGTGCGGCACGGGGTGGAGACCGTGGCGAGTGCGCTGGGCGTCAGCCGCTTCACGGTTTACAACTACCTCAACCGGGAGAAGGGCGCCTGACGTCCCCCCGGGGGGCCTCCCGGCTTGTTACGCGGAATTTTCAACAAAGTGTTGACGTCGTGTTTCGGAGGGCGTTAGCTGTTCGCAGCCCGTTCAGCACAAAGGCCGTTTCCGGCCACGGAGGCTCCCGTGACTACGACTTCCACGCCCCCGGGCCTGGCCCGGTTCAACGTCCTGGAGGAGCACGCGGCCCTCGCCGCCCTCCATGAGGCGTGCGCCTCCACCGAGTGGGGCCGGCGGCTGCTCGCCGCCCGGCCGTACGCCGCCGCCGACGCCCTCTACGCCGCCGGCGACGCCGCCATGGCCGAGCTGAGCACCGCGGACCTGGAAGAGGCGATGGCCGGCCACCCGCCGATCGGCCGCCCCAAGCCCGGCGACCCGACCTCCGCGCGTGAGCAGCGCGGCATGGCCGGCGCGACCGAGGCGCTCAAGGCGGAGATGCTCGAACTGAACCTGGCCTACCAGGAGAAGTTCGGCCACGTCTTCCTGATCTGCGCCACCGGCCGCACCGGCGAGCAGATGCGCGACGCGGTCAAGGAGCGGATCGGCAACTCGCCGGAGCAGGAGCGGGAGATCGTCCGCACCGAGCTGGGCAAGATCAACCGCATCCGACTGGCCCGACTCGTCGAAGAGGACGCCTGAGACCATGAGCACCAGCACCACCGCCTCCGTGTCCACGCACATCCTGGACACCTCCGTCGGCCGCCCCGCCGAGGGCGTCGCCGTCCAGCTCTCCGCCCGCTCCGGGCGCGGCGCGGACTGGCAGGCGCTCGGCGGCTCCGCGACCGACGCCGACGGCCGGTGCAAGGACCTTCCGGACCTGCCGGAAGGCACGACACACGTACGGCTCGACTTCGCGGTCGAGGCGTATTTCGAGAAGAAGCAAGCCGATGCGCAGCAGGACGCCCCCGCGAATCGGGACAGCGGTGCCGTGTTCTTCCCCGAGGTGGCGATCACTTTCGCCGTGAACCCCGGGGAGCACTACCACGTACCGCTGCTGCTCAACCCGTTCGGCTACTCCGTTTACCGAGGGAGCTAGCAGACACATGCCCACGATCCTGGGACAGAACCAGTACGGCAAGGCAGAGAACCGAGTCGTAAAGATCACGCGGGACGGCGCCACCCACCACATCAAGGACCTCAACGTCTCCGTGGCGCTGAGCGGCGACATGGACGAGGTCCACTACTCCGGCTCCAACGCCAACGTCCTGCCGACCGACACCACCAAGAACACGGTGTACGCGTTCGCCAAGGAACACGGCATCGAGTCCGCCGAGCAGTTCGGCATCCACCTCGCCCGGCACTTCGTCACCTCGCAGGAGCCGATCCAGATCGCCCGGATCCGCATCGAGGAGTACGCCTGGGAGCGGATCGAGACCTCCGACGCCAACTCCAAGTTCATCGGCGCGGACGAGGTCAAGCACTCGTTCGTACGCAAGGGCCAGGAGACCCGCGTCACCCAGATCACCTACGACGGTGAGAAGTGGGAGGTCATCTCCGGCCTGAAGGACCTCGTCGTGATGAACTCGACCAACTCCGAGTTCTGGGGTTACGTCAAGGACAAGTACACGACCCTGCAGGAGGCGTACGACCGCATCCTGGCCACCCAGGTCTCCGGCCGCTGGCGGTTCAACTGGACCGACGACGAGCAGAAGATGCCCAACTGGGAGAAGTCCTACGAACTGGTCAAGAAGCACATGCTCCAGGCCTTCGCCGAGACGTACTCCCTCTCCCTGCAGCAGACGCTGTACCAGATGGGCTCGCGCATCATCAACAACCGAAGCGAGATCGACGAGGTCCGCTTCTCCCTGCCGAACAAGCACCACTTCCTGGTGGACCTCGAGCCCTTCGGCCTCAAGAACGACAACGAGGTCTACTACGCCGCCGACCGGCCCTACGGCCTGATCGAGGCGACCATCCTCCGGGACGGCTGCGAGCCGAAGATCCCGGTGGACCTCACCAACCTCTGACCC
Organism: Streptomyces sp. NPDC044064; assembly: GCF_056434245.1. Taxonomy (NCBI): domain Bacteria; kingdom Bacillati; phylum Actinomycetota; class Actinomycetes; order Kitasatosporales; family Streptomycetaceae; genus Streptomyces; species Streptomyces sp. NPDC044064. The sequence continues at coordinate 45,341 of NZ_JBWKFN010000028.1, read as the reverse complement.
CCCACCTTTTTCGGCACCCGTGACCGGGGGGCGCCTCCCCGGTCACGGCACTCAAAACTCCTAGGGTCCTGCCGTGCCCTCCCTCTTCAGTCCGCTGAGCGAAAAGGACGAATCATGGCAGCAGCCCAGCGCATCGTCATCGAGAACTGTTCGATCGCGACCGTCGACGCCGCCGACACCGAGTACGCCTCCGGGTACGTGGTCATCGCCGGCAACCGCATCGAGGCGGTCGGCGCGGGCAAGGCCCCCGAGGGCCTGGAGAACGTCGTACGCCGTATCGACGCCACCGGCCATCTCGTGACCCCCGGCCTGATCAACACCCACCACCACTTCTACCAGTGGATCACCCGGGGTCTGGCCACCGACCACAACCTCTTCAACTGGCTGGTCGCGCTCTACCCCACCTGGGCGCGCATCGACGAGCCGATGGCCTACGCGGCGGCCCAGGGCTCGCTCGCGATGATGGCCCGCGGCGGCGTCACCACCGCCATGGACCACCACTACGTCTACCCGCAGGGCTCCGGCGACCTGTCCGGCGCGATCATCCGCGCCGCCCGCGAAATGGGTGTCCGCTTCACCCTGGCCCGCGGCTCCATGGACCGCAGCGAGAAGGACGGCGGCCTGCCCCCGGACTTCGCCGTCGAGACCCTCGAGGGCGCCCTCACCGCGACCGAGGCGACCGTCAAGGAGCACCACGACGCCTCCTTCGACGCGATGACCCAGGTGGCCGTGGCCCCCTGCTCGCCGTTCTCCGTCTCCACCGAACTCCTGCGTCAGGGCGCCGAGCTGGCCCGCCGCCTCGGCGTGCGCCTGCACACCCACGGCTCGGAGACGGTCGAGGAGGAGAAGTTCTGCCACGAGCTGTTCGGCATGGGCCCGACCGACTACTTCGAGTCCACCGGCTGGCTCGGCGAGGACGTGTGGATGGCGCACTGCGTCCACATGAACGACTCCGACATCACCGCCTTCGCCCGCACCAGGACGGGTGTCGCGCACTGCCCCTCCTCCAACGCCCGCCTCGCGGCCGGCATCGCCCGGGTCCCCGACATGCTGAGGGCGGGCGTCCCGGTCGGCCTCGGCGTCGACGGCACCGCCTCCAACGAGTCCGGTGAACTCCACACCGAACTGCGCAACGCCCTGCTGATCAACCGCCTCGGCAGCCACCGCGAGGCCGCGCTCAACGCCCGCCAGGCGCTGCGCCTCGGCACCCACGGCGGCGCCCAGGTGCTCGGCCGCGCGGCCGAGACCGGCTCGCTGGAGGCCGGCAAGCTGGCCGACCTGGTGCTGTGGAAGCTGGACACCCTCGCCCACGCCTCCATCGCCGACCCGGTGACCGCGCTGGTCTTCGGAGCTGCGGCCCCGGTCACCGCCTCCTTCGTGAACGGACGTCAGATCGTCGAGGACGGCCGCCTGCTGACCGTCGACGAGGACGCCATCGCCCGCTCCACGCGGGACGAGGCCCAGCGCCTGGCGCGGATCGCCGCCCAGAGCTGAGCCAACGCCGGACTCCGGCCGGGAGGGACGGCTCCCGGTCGGCAGCCGTGGACCCGAGCGGGGTCCATGGCGGCCGTCTCCGGGGCGCGCGTTCACGCGCGCGCCCCGGAACGGTCACCGTCCCCAGGCCCACCGATGGGCCTCCGGTCCCGCACGACCGTCGCGCACCACCTCCCTGAAACCCACGTCAGAGCCGGCGTGTCTAACCGACCGGAGGAGCCGCCGTGTCCGCTCAGATCGTTGACCCCGTCGACCAGACCCACCCGGTCGACGAGAAACTCCCCGCACTCAAGATGGCGACGAGTGGCCTGCAGCACGTGGCCGCCATGTACGCCGGAGTCGTCGCCCCACCCCTGATCGTCGGCGCGGCCGTAGGCCTCTCCGGCACCGAACTCACCTTCCTCACCGGCGCCTGCCTGTTCACCGCCGGCCTCGCCACCTTCCTGCAGACGCTCGGCATCTGGAAGATCGGCGCCCGGCTGCCCTTCGTCAACGGCGTCACCTTCGCCGGGGTGGCCCCCATGACGGCCATCGTCGCCTCCGCGCACGACAAGTCGGACGCGCTGCCCGTCATCTTCGGCGCCGTGATCGTCGCAGGCCTCCTCGGCTTCCTCGCGGCGCCCTTCTTCAGCAAGGCGGTCCGCTTCTTCCCGCCGGTCGTCACCGGTACGGTCATCACCCTGATCGGCGTCTCCCTCCTGCCGGTCGCCTTCAACTGGGCCCAGGGCCCCAACCCCGCCGCACACGACTACGGTTCGGCAACCAACCTCGGCCTGGCCGGCATCACCCTGCTGATCGTCCTGGCCCTGCGCCGCTTCACCCGGGGCTTCGTGAAGCAGATCGCGGTCCTGCTGGGCCTGATCGCGGGCACCCTGGTGGCGATACCCTTCGGGGTCACCGACTTCGGCCCGGTGGCGGACGCCGACGTGATCGGCTTCCCGGCCCCGTTCCACTTCGGCGCACCGCAGTTCCACCTCGCCGCGATCCTGTCGATGTGCGTGGTGATGGTGGTCTCGATGACCGAGTCCACCGCCGACATGCTGGCGCTCGGTGAGATCGTCGAACGCCCGGCGGACGAGAGGACCATCGCGGCGGGCCTGCGCGCCGACACCCTCGGCTCGGCCCTCAGCCCCCTCTTCAACGGCTTCATGTGCAGCGCCTTCGCGCAGAACATCGGGCTGGTCGCCATGACCCGCATCCGCAGCCGCTTCGTCGTCGCCGTCGGCGGCGGCTTCCTGGTCCTGATGGGCCTGTGCCCGATGGCCGCCTCGCTGATCGCGGTCGTCCCGCGCCCCGTCCTCGGCGGAGCCGGCGTCGTCCTCTTCGGCTCGGTGGCGGCCAGCGGCATCCAGACCCTGGTCCGGGCCGGCCTGGAGAAGGACAACAACGTCCTGATCGTCGCGGTGTCCCTGGCGGTGGGCCTGATCCCCATCACCGCACCGGACTTCTACCACGCCTTCCCGGAGACGGCGAGGATCGTCCTCGACTCGGGCATCTCGACGGGCTGCGTGGCGGCGGTCCTGCTCAACCTGGTCTTCAACCACCTGGGCAGGGGCAGTGAGGCGCAGGACGTGACCCACCCGATGGAATCCGGGGAGGAACTCGCCCCGGCGCACTGACCCGGCCCACCGATCCGGCACGGGGGTACGGCTGCCGCCGTACCCCCGTGCCCGTCGTTGTGAGGCAGGCTTGGGGCATGAACGAATCCGGCCGTGTCGAGGCCTTCAGCGACGGCGTGTTCGCCATCGCCATCACCCTGCTCATCCTGGAGATCAAGGTCCCCGAGGTCGGCGAACACGGCGGTCTGTGGCACGCGCTGGGCACCCAGTGGCCCTCCTACGCCGCCTACGTGGTCAGCTTCCTGGTCATCGGCATCATGTGGATCAACCACCACCAGGTGTTCAGCTACGTCGCCCGTGTCGACCGCACGCTGATGTTCCTCAACCTGCTGGTGCTGATGGTGGTCTCCGCGGTGCCGTGGCCGACGGCGATGCTCGCGGAGTACCTGCGCGAGGACAAGGCCTCGCATGCGGCCGCCGCCGTCTACAGCCTGGTGATGGTGGCGATGGCCCTCACCTTCCAGGCCCTGTGGTGGCACCTCACCCGCACCGGCCACCTCTTCGACTCCCGCGTGGACGTCCCCGCGGCCAGAGCCACCCGCACCCGCTTCGCCCTGGGCTCCCTGGCCTACCCGCTGGCAGTGGGCCTGTCCTTCGTCTCGGCCCCCCTCACCCTCGCCGCCCACGGCCTGATAGCCCTCTACTACGGCTTCAACCAGGTCCCGGTGCCCACCCGGCAGGACCCGGTGCCTGCGCCGGACCCGGCCACGCCATGAGGTTGGCCAGCAGTTCGGCCTGTTCCACGGCGTCGTCGAGGGCGTGGTGCGTGTGGCGGCGGCGGGACAGCAGATGCCTGGGCATCGTCCCCTTGGCCACCGCCCGCAACGGCAGCCCGGCCTTGGTCGCGTACAGCGTCTTCATGTCCAGGCAGCCCGAGTGGCCGAAGGGGCTCTCACCGGTGAAGCGGATCAGGTACCAGTAGAGGAACGTCCAGTCGTACGACGCCGGGTAGCCGCACATCACCGGCTGCGCGCCCGCACTCACCTCGCGGACCCAGGTGCTGAACTCGGCGAGGGCCGCACCCGGTTCCGCGCCCTCGGTCCGCAGCCGCCCCCGGTCCAGGCCGCTGACGGCCAGCGCTTCGGGGACGAACTCGTCGGAGATGGGACGGAGTTCCCGGTAGAAGGTCTGCTGCTCGGGATCGGCCGGGCAGAAGCCGTCGGCGTCCTGGGTGCCGGCGACGGCCGCGCCGAGGCTCAGCATGGAGTAGGGCCCCGGGATCGGGCCGTCGGCCTCGATGTCGACGGAGATGTAGCGGCTGGGTCTGACGCGTCGTGCGGGCATGGGACCGGAGCATGGCAGCCGGGGGCCGCTCCGCGCATCCGGATTCAGCGGCGGGGCACCGCCTGGCACGGGGAGGTCGCGGGCAGGCGGCCGGTGAAGTACGAGCGGGGCGGGACGCCCATCAGGGCGCGGAAGTCGGATGTCATGTGGGACTGGTCGTAGTAGCCGGTGGTGGCGGCGAGTTCGGACCAGGGGGCGGTCGTGGCGCGGTCGATGACCGTGCGGACGCGGTTGATGCGGGCGTAGTGCTTGGGGGAGACACCGACCCCTTCGGTGAACAGGTTGCGCAACTGGCGTTCGCTGACGGCCAGTTCGCGGGCCACGTCACGGACCTGCGCGGGGGTCCGGTCCGTCCGGACCGACAGCGCGTCGACCCCGGCCCGCAGGAGGGCCGTCCGGGCGGCGTCCGTTCCGGCGGACAGCAGCTCGGGCAGCACCTCGGCCAGGTGCGGCACCGCCTCCCGCGGGTCCAGCCACCGCACCTCGTCCGCGAGCCGGCGCGCCGCCCGGCCCGGCAGCCGGTCCAGCGGTACGACCCGGCCGGCCAGTTCGGCCGCCGGGACACCCAGCAGGGGACGGGCCGTGCCGGGCCCGAGGCGCAACTCCACACAGGAGACATGGGCCTTGCCCTCGTAGTACCCGGCGCGCACCCGCGGTCCGACGGCCAGAACGTCGCGGTGTCCGTCCGGACCCACGCGGAGCACCACCTTGGTGACCGCGTCGGGAAGGTGGACGAAGGCCTCGACGGGCGGGTCGGTGACGGACACGGTCCGCACCCCCGTGATCCAGGGGCGCAGGGCCTCGGGCGTGGTCAGGGCCTGCTCGGCGGTTGCGTTGGGCACCCCTCCACCGTACGTGCGGCGCACCGCCTCGTGGGCGGGCCGGCCGTGCCGGAATTTCCAAGAGACGGGGACCCCGTTCGGCCCATCGTGGACCTCATGATTCTGGTGACGGGTGCCACGGGCACCATCGGAAGTGACGTGGTACGACAGCTTGCGGCGCGCGGCGAGAAGGTGCGTGCCCTGACCCGCGACCCGGCAAAGGCCCGGGTGCCCGCCGGGGTCGAGGTGGTGCGCGGGGACTACCTCGACCCCGGCTCCCTGGCCGGTGCGATGGCGGGGGTGACGGCCGCGTTCCTCCTCCGTCCTCCGGGTCCGGAGGAGGGGCAGGACCCGGCGCTGGTGGAGGCGGCGCGGGCGGCGGGGGTGCGCAGGCTGGTGAAGCTCTCCGCCATCGGGACCGGCGATCCGGAGGTCGGGCCGGCCGGCGGGTGGCACGTGGCGGGAGAGCGGGCCGTGCGGGACAGCGGGACCGAGTGGACCGTCCTGCGGCCCTCGTCGTTCGCCTCCAACACGCTCAGCTGGGTGGAGGCGGTCGGGCGGGGCGAACCGGTACCGAACATGACCGGCGACGGGGAGTCGGGTGTGATCGATCCGCGGGACGTGGCCGAGGCCGCGGTGCGGGCGCTGCTCGAGGACGGGCACGCGGGGCGGACCTACACGCTGACCGGGCCCGAGGCGATCGGCGTCCCCGGCCAGGCCGCCGTTCTCGCCTCCGTCCTCGGCCGCCCGGTCGCCACCCGGGACCTCTCGCCGGAGGAGACACGCGAACATCTGCTCACCGACTGGGGTTTCGACGAGGCGCAGGCGGAAGGGGTCCTGACCGGCACCGCCTTCGTCCGCGGCGGGGGCAACGCGGTCGTGACCGAGGACGTGCCGCAGATGCTGGGCAGGCCGGCCAGGACGTACCGGGAGTGGGCGCAGGACCGCAAGGAGGCGTTCAGCGGGGGGTGACAGGGGATTCGGTGCCCGGGCGCAGCACCGCTGCCGCCAGTGCCAGCGCCGCCAGCGCGAAGCCCGTCGCCACGCGGAACGCGAGCCGGTATCCCTCCGCCGTGGCCGGGATCAGCTCTGCACCCTGGCCGAGCAGGGTGTCGGTGCGGCTCGCGGCCAGCGTGGTCAGGGCCGCCAGGCCCAGCGAACCGCCCACCACCTGCGTGCTGTTGAACAGCCCGGACGCCAGTCCCGCGTCCTCGTCCCGCGCCCCGGACATCGCAAGACCGGTCAGCGCGGGCATCGCCGCCGCGAACCCGGCGGACAGCAACAGCAGCGGCGGCAGTACGTCGACGGGGTACGAACCCTCGGCCGGGGCGCGGCCCAGCAGGGCCGTCCCGGCGGTGATCAGCACCAGCCCGGCCAGCAGGACCCGGTAGCCGCCGAAACGGGCCACGGTCCGAGCCGACAGACCCAGCATCAGCAGACCGATGGCGACCGGGGCCGGAAGGAAGGCGGTCCCGGTCGCCAACTCGCCGTACCCGAGGACGCGTTGCAGATACAACGCGCCGATGAACTGGAAACCGTACATCGTGCCGATCATCAGCACCTGGACCGCGTTCGCGCCGGTCAGCAGACGGGAGCGGAGCAGGCGCAGGCGCAGGAGGGGGCGGGCCGCCCGGGCCTGGCGCACGGTGAACGCCGTGAACAGGGCGAGTGCCAGGACCGCCAGGAGCAGGGTGTCGGTCGGGGCGCGTGTCCCGGCGCCGACGATGACGTACACCGTCAGCATCAGGGCACCCGTGACCAGCCCGGCCCCCGGATAGTCGGCACCCCTGCCGAGTCCGGCGCCGGGCTCGGGGGTGAGGACGCGCACCGCCGCCAGCCAGGCGGCCGCGCCGATCGGCAGGTTGATCAGGAAGATCCAGTGCCAGTTCAGGGCCTGGGTCAGGGCGCCGCCCAGGAAGGTGCCGAGCGCCCCGCCCGCCGCGCCGACCGCGCTGAACACCGCGATGGCACGAGCCTGTTCCTGCGGCTCGGAGAAGAGGTTGACCAGCATGCCGAGGACCACGGCCGAGGCCATCGCCCCGCCGACGCCCTGCAGCGCCCGGGCCGCGATCAGCACGCCCTGCCCGGTCGCCGTCCCGCACAGCACCGAGGCCGCGGTGAACACGGCGAGCCCGAGGTGAACATCCGCTTGCGGCCCACCAGGTCACCCAGTCGGCCCACCAGCAGAAGCAGCCCGCCGAAGGCGATCAGGTACGCATTGACGATCCAGGCGAGGCCCGGACCGCTGAAACCAAGGTCGCTCTGGATGGCGGGCATCGCCACCGTGACGATGTTGCCGTCCAGGATCGTCATCAGCGTGCCCGCGCACAGAACTGCGAGGGACGTCCAGCGGGAGTAGGTTCGTGAAGGTGCCACCGTTGCCGGTGACGGGCTGTTCTCGATCGCGGCTGACATGGCTCCCCGTTCCTTGTTCGCGCCTTGGTGCACGACTTGTAACGGGGTACATCGTGGGTGACCATGGAGGCCGGCGTAAGGAGGCAGTCCGATGTCCCAGAGGAACACCGCTGTTACCGTCCAGGCAGTGAACGCGCAGGCGTGCCCCGTCCGCGAAGTTCTTGACAGAGTGGCGGGCAAGTGGAGCGTGCAGATCCTGGTCGCCGCCGCCCAGGGACCCATCCGGTTCACGGAGTTGGAGCGCGGAATCGAGGGCATCAGCCGCCGCATGCTCACCCTGACCCTGCGCAACCTGGAGCGCGACGGCCTGGTCACCCGTACGGTGCATCCGACGGTGCCGCCGAAGGTGGAGTACGAACTCACGCCGGTCGCCCTCGAGTTGCACGAGACTCTGCAGCGCCTGACCGACTGGGCCGAGCACAACCGGGTGTACATCGCCGAGGCTCGGGCCGCCTACGACGCCGAGCACCAGCCGGAGTTGCTCGACGCGTAGGCGCAGGACGGCTAGAGACCGAAGAGGCTCAGATCCGCGGCCAGCTCCTTGAACACCGTGTCGGGGTCGGTGATCAGTTTGCGCTCCCTGAGGTCCAGCAGGCCGCCCACCGCGGTGATCTCGGCCGCCACCGTACCGTCGGTCTTGCGGATCTCCTGCCGGATCCGGAACGTCTTGCCGCCGCCCCACTCGAACTCGCAGGTCACGTCGACCTCGTCACCCGCGAGCAGCTCGCGTTTGTAGCGGATCGTCGTCTCCAGGGCCACCGGGCCGACGCCGCGGCCGACGAGCCCCGCCTGGGTGATTCCGGCGGCCTGGAGCAGCGACCAGCGGGCGTGCTCCGCGTAGTTGATGTACACCGCCTGGTTGAGGTGCCCCTGTACGTCGGTCTCGTAGCCGCGGACGGTCACACGGACGGAATACGGTTCGGCCACTGCCTTGCCCTTCTCGTGTTCGAATATCCGGTCGACCGATCTTGGCACGCCGCTCACACCCGGCGCGGGGAGGCCAGCAGATAGCGCACCCGCGTACGTGGCTCGGTGTACTCGCCGGCCTGCCAGCCCGCCCGCTCCAGCGTGGCCGCACACGCCCGCAGCAGCTCCTCGTCCGGTGCGTACACGGCGACCGCCTCCGGCTGCGGGGTCGCGCGCACCCGGTAGCCCGCGCCGTCCGGCCCCTCCGGCCGGTGCCCGGCCGCCTCCAGGGCGAGCGCGGCGGCCCGCACCAGATGCGTCCGCTCCCAGCCGCAGGGGCGGTCCGTCGCACCGCCCGGGTTGGTCATCCGGCGCAGCTCCAGCAGCCCCTGCCAGGCGCTGTGCACCTCCCGCAGCCGGGCCGCACCGGACGCGGGCACCTCCTCCTCACCGCCGATCCGCGCCGCGAAGACACCAGCGGACGGGGCCGGCTCCGCCGGGGCGGCCTCGGGCACCGTCTCGCGTATGCGGTGGCCTGCGGGGGTGAGGAAGTGATCGTGCGGCGGCCGCGGGTGCCGGAAGGCGAGCCCCCGCCTCACCAGCGCGGCCAGCTGTGCCTCCGTCCCGCGCAGCCGCCCCGTGACCGCGTCGGCACCTTCGATCACGCGCCGCTGCGCAGCGGTCGGCAGTCGGCTCACGGTGTCCTCCCTCCGCGGCGTCGGCGTCCTGGAACCGCCGGGTGAGCGGCTCGTTCGAAGCGTACGACCGGGGTCTGACAACGGGCAGGGGCTGTCGAGGTCCGCGGGGTGGGCCGGCGTACGACCGTGGGTGACGGTGACGGTGACGGTGACGGTGACGGGGCTCTGGAGCCCGCCGGGTGGGTCAGTCGTGCGCTCGCATGTTCCAGCCCGCCACCACCGGACGCTCGTGCTCCGTGCCGAGACGGCACAGTGTGCCCGTCGCCAGTTGGAAGAGGGCCCCGTGCTGGGGGCGCAGGCCGAGGCGGCGGGCGGTGAGGACGCGCAGGAAGTGGCCGTGGGCGACCAGGATGACGGCCCCGTCGGTGTCGGCGAGCGCGGTGTCCACCTTGCCCAGCATCCGGTCGGCGCGCTCCCCGACCTGCTCCGGAGTCTCCCCGGGGTGCTCGGGCGGGCCCGGCGCGACGCCGTCCGTGAACAGGAACCAGTCGGGCCGGGTGCGCTGGATCTCCACGGTGGTGATGCCCTCGTACCCGCCGTAGTCCCATTCGCGCAGGTCGGCGTCGACCTGGGCGTCGTGGACGCCGATCAGTTCGGCGGTCTCCCTGGCCCGCTGCAGGGGACTGACGAAGGCGGCGCCGATGCGCTGAGCGCGGATCAGCGGCACCAGCCGGCGCGCCTCCTCCCGCCCTTGCTCGGTGAGGGGCAGGTCGGTCCAGCCGGTGTGCCGTCCGGACCGCGACCACTCGGTCTCACCGTGCCGGACGAGAAAGAGGTCACCCACGTCAGCCCTTCCCGCTCGCTTCCCAGCACCGTGTCACACGCGGGTGGCGGCCCGCAGGACGGACTGGGCCAGACGGGCCGCCGCGCTCAGTTCCCCGCCGGCGCGTGGTGCGGTGGCGCCATGGACAGGGTCTCGCCGCAGGCGTCGATCACGGTGGTCCTCCGGTGCCGGTCCAGGACCGGGACGACGGTGCGGTCGGAGTCGCGCGGGGCCCAGACCACCGCCTCGCCCTGCCGCACGCACCAGTCGCCGGCACCCTTCGTGCCGCGGGGCGTGTAGTGCACGTCGACCGTGACCGCCTCCTTCGCGGCCAGCGGGAAGGAGGCGGCGTGCCCGTGCCCGGCGCCGTCGATGCTCTCCGCCTTCCCGTAGTGGATCTCGATGCCCGGGTAGCCGTTGAACACGCAGGCGTCCGGGCCCTTGTTGACGGCGGTCAGCCGAGCGTCGCCCCGGCTGCCGCCCTTCTCCTTGCCGAGCAGGACCAGCGTCCACTTCAGGGAAGCGGTCCGGCAGTTGCTCAGCTTCGTGTCGTCCTGCGCTTCGGTGGTGGCCGTGCCGCAGGCCGTCAGGGCCAGTCCGGCCATGAGGACGGCCAGGCCGCTGGTCAGACGAGTCGTGGCTCGCATGGTTCCCCCTGAACCTTCGGGTGGGTGAGTGGTCAAGTGCCGGGGTAGACCAGCGTGTTCTCCGCGCCGAGAGTCCTGGCGCCGGTGTCGGCGTACAGGGTCGTCTCGCCGTCGGACCAGCGGACGATCACGTCGTCACTGGTGTGGTTGGCGGTGTAGTCGCCCGCCGTCATGACCAGGTCGTGCTTCCAGAGGGCGTTCGGGCCGCGCAGGCGCGACTCGGTGCCCAGTCCCGCGGCCGAGGTTCCCGCATAGGTGTCGAGTTCGCCGTCCACCCAGCGGACGAGGACGTCCCAGGTGGCCTTGCCGCTGAAGTTCCCGCTGGTGAGCAGAGTGGCGTTCTTCCAGGTGCCGTTCGGCGCCAGCAGGCGCTTCTCGGTGCCGAAACCGCCGGCGCCGACGGAGGTGCAGAGGGTCAGTTCGCCGTCGCTCCATCGGACCAGCAGATCATTGGCGCGCGTGCCGCGGTGGAACCGCCCGGCCGAGATCTGGGCGGCGTTCTTCCAGACCGAGCCGGACTTGGCCATCCGGACCTCCCGGCCCAGTCCCGAGGCGCTGACGTCCGGGTAGAGGGTGACCTCCCCGTCGGACCAGCGCACCAGGAGGTCGGACAGGTCGCTGCCGGCGAAGTCCCCGCCGGTGATCGTCCGGGCGTGCGTCCAGGTGGAGTTGGCCGGCCGCAGCCGCTTCTCGGGCCGGAACCCGCCCTTGCCGTCTCCGGGATACAGCGTGGTCTCCCCGTCCGACCAGACCACGACCAGGTCACTGTGCCGATCGCCCGTGTAGTCACCGGAGGCCGTCAGCCTCGCGTGCTGCCACTGGCGCGCACCGCCGGGGAGCTTGGCCTCGATCCCCTTGTACGGGGGCAGGTCGGACGGCGGGTCCTGCCCCGCGACGGCGTAGCCGAGGAGGTTGGCGGCGTCGGCGCCGAACGCCGGTGCGTAGCTGATGTAGTCGACGTTCGCGTCGTTGCCGCCGCCGTTGTAGCCACCGAGGTTGCCGATGACGTGACCGCTGGTGGCGCCGTCCTTGTAGTCGGTGATCCAGGGGCTGCCGGAGACACCGCCGTAGTAGCCGCCGCAGGTCATGGACATCTGGCGGTACCCGGGGAGTTGCTTCGTCGGCACGGTGCACTTGAGGGCGCGTCCGGCGCCGTTGTGCGCGTGCGACGGGTACCCGACCACCGTGACGCCCCGCTGCGTGTAGCCGGTCGGCCGGGTGAAGGTCAGCCCGCCGCCCACGGCGTCCTGGAGCTGCTTGCCCTGCTGGTTCGCCGAGACGCGGGCGAACGCGGTGTCCAGGTCCGACCAGGGCTTCTCGGTGGTCGTGGAGCCGTGGTCGGGGACATAGCGCGGGTCGATGAAGATGTGCTGGATGTGGAAGATGCCGTAGGGCTGCCGGTCGGGGCTCGCTCCCTTGACGAACTTCGGGACGAAGATGTAGTCGCTCTGCATGCTCAACCCGCAGTGGGCGGCGGTGAGCACGATGTTCTTCGACGCGGTGGCGATCACGCTGCCGGTGCAGTGCCAGGCGGTGCCGCTGGGCCCGTCGGAGCCGAAGAACGTTCCCACGAGCCGGGTCCCACCGAACGGGGTGCCCGTGGGCCGGGCTGCGGCCGCCGCACCGGGCCTGCCACCAGGCCTGCCGGACGCGGACGGCGCCGACCGGACCTCGTCCAGCGGCCGGGCGCCCGCCATGCGTCGCGCGGTCCAGAACCGGGCGGCTTCCTGGGCTTCCTTTCCGGTGTCCGCTCCTGTGTCCGCCTTCACGGGCGAGGCCGGAGGCAGTGCGGCAGGTGAGGCCGGAGACGGCTGGGTCGGAGACGGTGAAGGCGATGCGGCCTTTGCGGCGGCCGGAGCCGCGAGTGCGAGTATCGCCGCGGACAGGACGCCGACGACCGTCCTGCCTCTTCGGTGTGGCAACAAGTACGTTCCCCCTGGTTCACGAAAGCCGGACCAGGGGGACGAGTGGTCGCCGCTGCGGCGCTGGTCAGGCGCACACACGCGGACGGCTTCGCCGCGAACTCCCGTGGATCCCCCCGGTCGTGCCGCCGCCGGATGGCGACGGGAACCAGGCGATCTTCGCATACGTCAGTACGAAGCCCCCTGTCGGTGATCACCTACGGTGTTCACCGACAGGGGGCAGTGGCCTGGGACTGCCTTTGCTCACCGTCTCTGTTCCGCGTACTCCTTGAACTGCTCCAGATCGCTGCGGACGAGCCGTTCGATCGCGGTCGCCTGGGCGAAGCCCTTCGGCCCGCCGAACGTGGCCCGGACGGTGTCGGGGTCGTACTCCACCCTGGCCTGGACCCGGGTGTGGCCCCGGTCGATCGGCTGCAGGGAGAAGGTGCCTCTCAGCTGCGGGGAGCCGGTGGTGCGCCACTCCATCACGCGTTCCCCCGTACGGTCGGAGAGCTCGGCGTCGAGCTCCCGGGTTCCGCCGCCCGCCTCGACGTTCAGATGCGTACGGCCTCCTCCCTCCGTATGGGCGTCGCGCACGCCGGCCACGAAGCGCGAGTAGTCCTCCACCCGGTGGAGGCTGTCCCAGGCCCTGTCGATCGTCACCCCGACATCGACGTGTTCTTCCAGGGTGCTCATGGCTCACCTCCAGGGTCGGATCATGGCCCGTACCTTCTGCTTCCAGTGTGCGCCCGGCACGGAAGCGCATGCCGTCACTGTCGGTAGCCGCTCAGGAACCTTCCGATCCGCCCGATCGCCGCTTCCAGGTCCTCCGCGTGCGGGAGGGTCAGGATGCGGAAGTGATCGGGGCTCGGCCAGTTGAAGCCGGTGCCCTGGACCACCTGGATCTTCTCCCGCAGCAGCAGGTCCAGGACGAACCTCTCGTCGTCGTGGATCTTGTGGACCTTCGGGTCCAGGCGCGGGAAGGCGTACAGCGCGCCCTTCGGCTTCACGCAGGAAACGCCCGGGATCTCGTTGAGCCTCTCCCAGGCCACGTTCCGCTGCTCGTACAACCTTCCGCCCGGGGCGGCGAGTTCGCGGATGGACTGGCGGCCGCCGAGTGCGGCCTGGATGGCGTACTGGGCGGGCGCGTTGGCGCACAGACGCATGGAGGCCAGCATGGTCAGGCCCTCCAGATAGTCCTTCGCGTGCTGCCTGGGGCCCGTCACGACCAGCCAGCCGGAGCGGAAGCCCGCCACCCGGTACGTCTTCGACAGGCCGCAGAAGGTCAGGACGACCAGGTCGGGGGCGAGGGCCGCGGCCGAGTGGTGGACGGCGTCGTCGTAGAGGATCTGGTCGTAGATCTCGTCGGCGAAGACCATCAGGCCGTGCCGGCGGGCCAGGTCGAGGATGCCCTCCACGACCTCCTTCGGGTACACCGCGCCCGTCGGGTTGTTCGGGTTGATGATGACCACGGCCTTGGTGCGGTCGGTGATCTTCGACGCCATGTCGGCCAGGTCCGGGTTCCAGTCGGCCTGCTCGTCGCACAGGTAGTGGACCGCCTTGCCGCCCGCCAGGGTCGTCACCGCCGTCCAGAGCGGGAAGTCCGGCGCCGGGATGAGGATCTCGTCACCGTCCTCGACCAGCGCCTGTACGGCCATGGACACCAGTTCCGAGACGCCGTTGCCGAGGAACACGTCGTCGACGCCGACCTCCAGGCCCAGCGTCTGGTAGCGCTGGGCGACCGCCCGGCGGGCCGAGAGGATGCCGCGCGAATCGGTGTAGCCGTGCGCCTGGGGCAGCATGCGGATCATGTCCTGGAGGATCTCCTCCGGCGCCTCGAACCCGAACGCCGCGGGGTTGCCGGTGTTCAGGCGCAGCACGCTGTGGCCCGCCTCCTCCAGTGCGTTGGCGTGCTCTATCACCGGGCCGCGGATCTCGTAACAGACCTCGCTGAGCTTGTTCGACTGCCGGAACTCCATGCGCCCCTCCGGAAACTCGTGTTGCTTGGTTTTACCAAGTAGGAGCTTGGAAAGTCCAACAACCCGTCTAGACTCGCCGCATGTCTCCTCGCCGAAGCTACGACCAGTACTGCTCCGCAGCCCGCGCACTCGACCTCGTCGGCGACCGCTGGACCCTGCTGATCGTCCGGGAACTGCTCGCCGGCCCCCGCCGCTACACGGACCTGCACGCGGACCTGCCCGGCGTGAGCACGGACGTACTCGCCTCACGGCTGAAGGACATGGAACGCGACGGGCTCACCGGCCGACGGCGACTGCCTCCGCCGGGAGCCGCCTACGTCTACGAACTCACCTCCCGTGGAAGGCAGTTGCTCCCCGTGTTGCACGCGCTGGGGGAGTGGGGGCAGGCCGAGCTGGGGGAGCGCCGGCCGACGGACGCGGTGCGCGCCCACTGGTTCGCACTGCCCCTGCTGCGGGCCCTCGAAGGAGAGGGACTCGTGGAAGTCCGGCTGGACGAGGGGGACTTTCATCTGCGCGTCGGCGCGGAGGAGGGGCCGGTGTACGGCGACGGTCCCGCACCCCGCGAGGCGGACGCGCGGCTCCAGCTGGACGCCGAGACCTGCACGGCCGTCGCCGGCGGGGAGTTGGCACTGCTGGACGCCGTCCGGGCCGGACGGGTCACGGTGACCGGCGAGGGCACGCTCGCGAAGGCGCTGCGGGAGGCATGAGGAGGGGAGGCGGGCTCGGGGCGGGTGGCGAACGCTCGGCTTCGGCGTGGACGTGAGTCCGGTGCGGCCGTCGTCGGTGGGGAGTCGGTGTTGCCGGAGGCCGTCCGGGCCGAGCCCATTGGTCGGCCCCGGCGGCGGAAGAGCGTAGGTCGTGCCGCCCCGGAGCACGGCTCCTCGGCCGAGCGAGTCGGGTCGGCGGTCGGGAAGGCTGAAGGCCCGCCGGCTGGCGGGCCTTCAGCTGTGGCACCTATGTCACCTCAGGCACTCGGCGGCACCCGGGACGGTCGGCCCGAGCCACGTGTGAGCGTGTATCCCCCGATGCCCGCGAGCGCGGCGAGCAGCCCGCCCACCGCGGTCCACACCCAGCGGTCGGACCACCAGCCGGAGGACCAGCCGTCGTCGGGTTCGAGACTCGACAGCACCGCTGCCTTCGAGTCGTCCTTCTCCGCCTGGGACTTGACGGCCACGCCCGGCACGAGCGGCTCGGCCAGTGAACCGTCCACGGCCGCCGCGCCGCCGATGTCCTTGGAGTCGACGCGCACCTCGGCGCTCACCGGCTGACCCAGGTCGGAGGCCGCGAGGTTCACCACGGTGAGCCGGACGTAGTACGTGCCCGGCAGCGGGTCGTTGGCCCACGGCTCGGACCAGGCGCGCACCGTGCGCAGCACACAGGCCAGCTCGACCGAGGACGCGCCCTGCTCGGCGGTACGGGTCGCCGCACCGTACTGGCAGGACTGGCGCCGCCGCAGACCGTCGTACACGTCGATCTGCCAGCTCTGCGCCCCGTGTGTCCGGGGCAGCTTCACGGTCGCCTCGACGGTCGGGCGCTGCCCGGCGTCCGCGGGGAACGACCAGTACAGGTAGTCGCCGGTGGAAGCGGACGCGGTGGCCTGCTGCCCCTGCTCGATCTCGGTCGCCGTACGGAACGACGTACCCGCCTGGGTGGGTGCCTTGCCGTCGTCCGTGGCGCTCGGCGACGGGGAGGAGTCGGCGGCCGCAGGCCCGGCGGCCAGCCCGAGCGCCAGCAGCGCGGCGCCCAGTACTCGCGTGATACGCATCAGTTCGTCCTCCAGACCGCGACCCGCCAGCGCGACAGCCAGCCCCACAGCAGACCGGCCAGGAAGCCGGCCAGTACCAGCGCGCCGAGCAGCCACCAGCCGCGCCCGAGGCCGAAGGAGGCCACGTCGCTCGCCTTGCTCGGACCGTCCACGACGTCGACGGTCAGCTCCAGCGGCAGACCCGGGGAGGTCTTGACGCCTCCGGCGGCCGAGAAGGAGTTGGTGACCTGGAGGCACACGGTCTCGGCCGTGGCGGTGTCGTCGTCGCTCTGAGGCCTCGGATAGCGCAGACCGGTCGAGATCACGTCCGTACGACCGGTGCCCGCGGCCTCACCGCGCACGATCTCCCGGTCGTGCACGGTCACCGCCCGCAGCAGCACCCCGTAGTTCGGGTTGACGGCCCGGTCGTCCGCCACGCTCACCGAAGCGCGCAGCTCCTGGCCGGGGTTGACGTCCACCTTGTACCAGCGTTGCTGACCGAACTCCGCACGGTCCGTGTACAGACCCGACTTGAGCGACGGCGCCTTCGCGCACTCGTTCGCACCCTCGGTCGCCACCGGCGTCACCACCGGATCGGCGGCCCGGTCGACCAACTGCCCGACACGGTCGCTGAGTTCTTCCTTGTGCCGCACGTCGGTGTACGTGCCGCCGGTCGCGTCCGCGATGCAGCTGAGCTGTTCGCGGGTCTTGGCGTCCGGCACCAGGCCGAGGGTGTCGATGGTCAGCCCGATGCCCTTGGCGGCGATCTCGCGGGCCACCTCGCACGGGTCGAGCGGCTGGCAGGTGTCCTCGCCGTCGCTGATCAGGACGATACGGCGGGTGCCGTCACCGCCGTCGAGGTCGGCGGCCGCCTTCTGCAGCGCCGGGCCGATCGGTGTCCACCCGGTCGGCGCCAGCGTGGCCACCGCGGTCTTCGCCTCGGTCCGGTTCAGCGGGCCGACCGGGTAGAGCTGCTCGGTGTCCTTGCAGCCCGTTATGCGGTCGTTGCCACGGTAGTTGGCGCCCAGCGTGCGGATGCCGAGCTGGACCTCCTCGGGCGTCGCGTCGAGCACCTCGTTGAACGCCTGCTTCGCGGCGGCCATCCGGGAGCCGCCGTCGATGTCCCGCGCCCGCATGGAACCGCTGACGTCCAGTACGAGTTCGACCTTCGGGGCGGCTTTTTCCGTCTCGTCGGCCACAGCCGTGGACGGGACCGCCAGCCCGGCCGTCAGGGCGGCGAGCAGAGCGCAGACGCCCGTCGCCAGCCGTTGTCTTCTGATCATCGGCGGATCTTATTGATCAGAGGCGCCGGGCTCCAAAACGAGCGGGTTCGGCAGCGAGGTCCACTGGTCGCCCGGGGTGTCGGGGGACAGCCGCATCAGCGTCAACGCCTTCGTGGGCAAAGGACCTTCGCGCAGGGCCGCCAGGTCGGAGGTGTGCGGCAGGTCCGGCAGCGCGGCAGCCAGGGCCGTACCCAGGACGGGCCCCGAGCCGGCCGTGCCGGCGAGCGCGCCCGCCACCAGCGAGCCGAACAGCTTGCGGCGCAGGGTCGTCACATCGTTCGTGATCAGCCGGCCCGTCAGCGGCGGCGCGGCGATACCGTGACCGGCCAGCCGGGCCGGGCTGATACGGATGTCGGCGAGGTCGCGGTAGACGAGACGGAGCGGCGAGTTGTCCGCAGCGAGCACCACGAGCAGATTCTGCCCGTGGGCCTCCAGCGCCACCCCCAGGTCCAGCAGCCGCAGACCGACCGTGAGGGCCAGGCGGGCGAACCCGGCCAGCCAGGCCGGGGAGTCCGGAAGGCCGGTGCTGGGCAGCGCCGCCACCGGCAGCACCCGCTCGCCCGGACCCGCGTACACCTCCGGCGACTCCCGCAGCAGCGCGGCCAGATCGGGCGAGTGGGCCGTCGCCGCGCCGAGGGTGCGCGTCACGTGCAGCAGCCCGTCCGTGCGCGTGGCCAGATCCGTCGCGAACGCCGACAGGGCCGCGGACGCCCCGACGGAGTACGTGGAGATGTCCCGCACCGAGGAGGTCAGCCGGGCGCTCAGCGCGGCCTTCACATGCGGACCGCCGGGCAGTGCGAGCGTGCGCAGGGACATCAGCGGATGCGCGGTACGCCACGGGTCGTACGACCGCTTCAGCACATGAGCCGCCTGCCAGGGGTGCACCGGCAGCAACACGTGCTCCGCGTCCCGCAGTTCCTCCGGCCAGTCCCCGGACACCAGGCACTCGGCGGCTGGTACGGCGACCGTGCCGAGACCGACCACCGGCCGGTGCTCCGGACCGTACGCCAGCTGGTCGGCCACCGAGAAACCCGGCCGGGAACGGCAGTTGGGATGGAACGGATGCCCGTCCACCACCCGCTGCTCCCACTCCCAGTCCCGCTCGGGCCACTCCTTCGAACGATCGGCACCTGCCCGGGAGAGCGCCAGCGAGGCCACACTGTGCCCCAGCTCCACCGCGAAGCCCGCCGCGTGCGGCACCGCGAGGTCGCTCATCAGACGCGCCGGATCGTCGTACCGCTCCCGGTCCAGCCGGACGGCGGTGACGTACCCGCCGGTCGCGTACGGGTCCGCGTGCGGGCCGTGCAGGGTCCGCCCGTCGGCCAGCCGCAGAGCGAGGCTGTGCACCCTCCGGACCCGCCCGGTGACCCACGGCAGCGGCTCATGGGCGAGCCCCCGCCACAGCCGCGTCAGCACCGCCGCGCGGGCACCCGGCAGCTCGGCCCGGTACCGAGGCAGCAGGCCGGGCCGGACGACGGCCAGCTCCTCGGCGACGTCGGCCTCGGCGGTGGGGGAGTGGTACACGGGGGCTCCTCGGGTACGGGCAGCTCAAGGCATGATTGTCAGGGACGGCATTCATACTGGTCGCTCGGGCCCCGGACGAAGGAACACCCGCACGCACACCAGCCGTCCGGTGTCCGGCGCCGACGGCGGTGCGCCGGCACGAGTGATCTGCGAACGCCTGCGTCCGGGGGCGATTTGTGTGATTGGCCGGACGTCGGGCTCGCCGGTCTGATACTCAGGGAGGCCGGGGGCGAGGCCATTGCCCCGGGCACAGGCCGCAGGCCGGGGCGGACCGTGCGACGAGCGGCGGGACCTTTCAGGGGGAGCAGTGCGGCGTGAGCCGGTCGAGGACTTAGCAGTCGTTGTCCCGGGGATCACGGGCAGCCGTCTGGCGGTGGACGGCAAGGAGGTGTGGGGCCCCTCTCCGGGAGCGCTCCGGCGGGGAATCACCACGTTCCTCGGCTCCGTCAAGGACCTCCGGCTCCCGACGGACATCGGCGACGGACACCCCGGCGACGGGGTCGTCCCCACCGGGCTCGCCCCTTCCCTGCACGCGATTCCCGGCGTGCGCCCGCTCGTCGACGGCTACGGCGACCTGCTCGGCTGGCTGGAACGCACCTTCACACTGCGCCGCGCGCTGCCCGGCGACCGGCCGGACGCACCCGTGAACCTGGTCGAGTTCGCCTACGACTGGCGCCTGTCCTGCCGGTACAACGCGCGCCTGCTGGCCGCCCGGGTCGACGAGGCGCTCGGGCGCTGGCGGGCCACCGCCCCGCACCGGGCGGAGGCGAAGGTGCGTCTCATCTGCCACTCCATGGGCGGACTGGTGGGCCGCCACTGGGTGGAGTGCCTGGGCGGCGCGGAGGTCACCCGACAGCTCATCACCCTGGGCACCCCGCACCGCGGTTCGATCGGCGCGCTGGAGTCCCTGGTCAACGGGCACCGCATCGGCCTGGGCCCGCTGGCCGCGGACCTGACCGCCTTCAGCCGCAGCCTGCCCTCCGTCCATCAGCTCACACCGGCCTACGCCTGCATCGAGAGCCCCGATGGCCTCCGCTACCCCAGGGAGCTGACCACCGCACTCGAAGGAGTCGACCGGAATCTGCTCACGGACGCCTGCTGCTTCCACGAGGAGATCCGGACGGCCGCCCTCGAGCGCGTACGACGGGGCGGCTCGGACCGGCTCTGCCTCCCGGTCGTCGGTGTCCGTCAGCCGACCCCCACCACGGCCGCCGTGGAGGACGGCCGACTTCGCCTGATCGAGACCATCGAGGGCAAGGACGAGGGCGGTGACGGAAGGGTGCCGCGATTCGCCGCCTACCCCGCCGAACTCGCCCTCGACGACAACACGACCGTCCGCTCCTCCTTCGCCAACCACGGAGCCGTCAAAGGCCACGCCGGAGTCCGCGAAGACCTGTACGACTGGCTCGCCCCCGCCCCGGCCGTCTACCGGGGATCGCGGCCCGCCTACCCGCTCGGCGTCCGTGTCCCCGAATACCTGGCCGCGGGCGAGTCCCTGCGCGTGGAGGCCGAGGCCGCCACCACCCGGGAGGGAGCGGACACGCTCAGAGTCCGGGCGACCGTCACCGCCGAAGACGGCACGGTTGTCGAGACCCGCTCGCTGCGCAACCGCGGCGGCGGCCGGTACGAGGGCGCCTTCGACGGCCTCGGCCCGGGCGCGTACGCGGTCTCCCTGCACGCTTCACTCGACGACGCGGGCACCGCGGTGACCGCACTGACCCTGATCCTCGAAGGCGACGCATGACCGACCAGACCGCGGTCCCGGAGAACCCTTCGGGTGCCGAGAGGCCCCTTCCGGGTACCGACACGCAGGACCCCGCCCACCACGGTGCGGACGCCGAGGGCACCTTCCTGGCGGTCGTCTTCGACTCCTACCAGGACCCGGCCTTCCGACCGCTGCCCGGCGCGGTGGAACAGGTCGACGAGCTGGCCGCCGCCATGGACCGGTTCGGCTACCGCGGGACCGTCCTGAAGAACCCCGGACAGGGCAGCCTGGTCGACGCGCTCAACCAGTGGTCCGACACCTGGTCGGAACGCGGCGGCAACGGCCCGGCCGTCGTGGCCTGGTCCGGGCACGCCGAGATCGACAACGCACGGGACCTTCAGCTCGTCACCCACGCCACCCGCAAGGGCCTCGGCAACCGGGACAGGTTCTACTCCCCGGAGAACCTCGCCGGCCAGGCCCTGACCAGCCGCGCCGACCAGATCCTGATCCTCCTCGACACCTGCCACTCCGGCGCCGGCGCCCTCCCCGCCCTCGACCACGCACTCAGCGCCTGGGAGAACCGCAGCCTGCCCGAGCCCCGCACCGCCTGGATCGGCGTGCTCGCCGCCTGCGAGGCCCACGAGAAGGCCGCCGGAGCCCGAGGGCTGCTTCTGGAGACAGTGCTGCGGCTACTGAAGGACGGCCCGTACCGCTCCACCGGCACCCATGGCCAGGAGCGGCGGGGCGGCCGCTACCGCCATGAGTGGAGCGTGCGCAACGAAGGCATCACCGGGGAGACGCTCGCGCTCGCCGTGCTGGAGGACTGGCCCGACAGCGGCCAGCTCCCTGTGCGGGCCTCCGCCGGCCGTCCTGCTCCGATCTTCCGCAACCCGCTCTGGCTCCCCGAGTCCGTCGAACGCGAAGCACTCGTCGAACACCTGGTGCTCGCCGCCAGGGGTATCGACCCGACCGAGGAGGGCTGGTTCTTCACCGGCCGCCGACGCGCGCTCCGGGAGATCACCGACTGGCTCGGCACCGGGGCGGCGGGGATGCTCCTGCTGACCGGGAGCGCCGGGGTCGGGAAGTCCGCTGTCGCCGGCCGCATCGCGGCCCTCTCCGACCCGGCCGAGCGCGGAGACCTGAAGGCGCACGCTCCTCTCACGGAGGACGACCCGGATCCCGGCGAGCGCAGTGTGGATGCAGCGGTCCACCTGCGCGGCATGAGCGTGCAGGATCTCGCCCACGCCCTTGCCTACCGGCTGGGGCTGCCCGAACCGAAGACCCCCGCCGACCTGATCGCCCAGCTCGAACGCTCGGACAGCGCTCCGGGGCGATGCCACGTTCTGGTCCTCGACGGCCTCGACGAGGCATCCCCGGGCCAGGCCGCCCCCATCGCCGAGCAACTCCTCGTCCCCCTCAGCCGCCTGTGCGCCGTCCTGCTCGCCTCCCGCGACCGGCCCTTCCAACCGCACCAGGAACCGGGCGAGACTCTGGAAGCTGCCCTCACCCGCACCGTCGGCGCCGCCGTCCGTGTCCTCGACCTCGACCAGGACCACGACACCACCGCCGACATCACCGACTACGTACGTCACCGCCTCCGGGCCGACGGCATCGCGGAGCGGACGGCCGACGACATCGCGCCCGTCCTGGCCGAACGGGCCGGCACCGCCGGCGGCGGGTTCCTTTTCGCCCGCATCGTCGCCTCCCACCTCGCCCGCACCCTCGCCGACGATCCCGACCGGCCCTGGCGAGACCAGGTCCCCGCCGGCATCACCGACGCACTCGCCCGCGACCTCGCCACCGCCCACACCAGGGTTCGCGACGGCCATGAGCTTCCCGACGCCGCCACGGACCTGCTCACGGCCCTTGCCTGGGCTGCCGGCAATGGCATGCCCGCGCATGGCGTCTGGCAGACCGCAGCGCAGGCCGTCGGTAACCGCGACACCGCGTATGGGCCCGAGGACATCGACTGGCTTCTCCAGCACTACGGGCGCTACATCGTCGAGGACAGTGACGGGTATCAGGCGGTTTATCGGCTCTACCACCGTGAACTCATCACGTATCTGCGTGGCACGACAAGCGCTGGGCAGGCCGATCCGGCCGCCCTTGCGATCGTCCGCGCGCTCGTCACTCTCAGCCTTGGGCAAACCGCCAACGGCGCCGGCCCGGAACTGGCCAACCCCTATCTGCGACGGCATCTACCCAATCATGCCCTTGCCGCGGGCGGGCCCGGCGTCACCGCATTGCGGCTGCTTGCCGAGGCCAATCCCGATGCCTACCTGCGTCACCTGGCCG
>NZ_JBWKFN010000028.1:0-22165 GCF_056434245.1 Streptomyces sp. NPDC044064 | reverse complement strand
CGGCACGTTGAACAACCTTGCCGTCCGGCTGTCGGAGGTGGGGCGGCGTGAGGAGGCTCTGGCCCCGGCCGAGGAAGCCGTCGGCATTTACCGCGAGCTTGCCGAGGCCAATCCCGATGCCCACCTGCGTCACCTGGCCGGCACGTTGAACAACCTTGCCGTCCGGCTGTCGGAGGTGGGGCGGCGTGAGGAGGCTCTGGCCCCGGCCGAGGAAGCCGTCGGCATTTACCGCGAACTGGGCGAGGCCAATCCCGACGCCTACCTCCCTGATCTGGCCATGGCGTTGAACACCCTCGCAGGCCTGCTGTCGGAGGTGGGGCGGCGTGAGGAGGCTCTGGCCCCGGCCGAGGAAGCCGTCGGCATTTACCGCGAACTGGGCGAGGCCAATCCCGATGCCTACCTCCCTGATCTGGCCATGGCGTTGAACAACCTCGCAGGCCTGCTGTCGGAGGTGGGGCGGCGTCAGAAGGCTCTGGCCCCGGCCGAGGAAGCCGCCGGCATTTACCGCGAGCTCGCTGGGGTCAATCCCGATGCGTATCTCCCTGATCTGGCCATGGCGTTGAACACCCTCGCCACGCGGCTGTCGGAGGTGGGGCGGCGTGAGGAGGCTCTGGCTCCGGCTGAAGAATCCGTTCGACTGCGTCGTGTGCTCGCCGAGACCAATCCCGACGCCTACCTTCCCGACCTGGCCACCGCGCTGAACACCCTCGCCAACCGGCTGTCGGAGGTGGGGCGGCGTGAGGAGGCTCTGGCTCCGGCTGAAGAATCCGTTCGACTGCGTCGTGTGCTCGCCGAGACCAATCCCGACGCTTACCTGCCCAACCTGGCCACCGTGTTGAACAACTTCGCCGTCCGGCTGTCGGAGGTGGGGCGGCGTGAGGAGGCTTTGGCTCCGGCTGAAGAATCCGTTCGACTGCGTCGTGTGCTTGCCGATGCCATGCCCGATGCCTACCTCCCTGGTCTGGCCGGCGCGTTGAACAACTTCGCCGTCCGGCTGGCGGAGGTGGGGCGGCGTGAGGAGGCTTTGGCCCCGGCTGAAGAATCCGTTCGACTGCGTCGTGTGCTTGCCGATGCCATGCCCGATGCCTACCTTCCCGACCTGGCCACCGCGTTGAACAACTTCGCCGGCCTGCTGTCGGAGATGGGGCGGCGTGAGGAGGCTCTGGCCCCGGCCGAGGAGGCCGTTGGCATCTATCGTGTGCTCGCCGATGCCATTCCCGATGCCTACCTCCCTGGTCTGGCCGGCGCGTTGAACAACTTCGCCAATGGGCTGTCGCAGGTGTGGTGGCGTGAGGGGGCTCTGGCTCCGGCCGAGGAGGCCGTTGGCATCTATCGTGTGCTCGCCGATGCCATTCCCGATGCCTACCTCCCTGGTCTGGCCGGCTCGTTGAACAACTTCGCCGTCCTGCTGTCGGAGGTGGGGCGGCGTGAGGAGGCTCTGGCCCCGGTCGAGGAGGCCGTTGGCGTCTACCGCGAGCTCGCTGGTGCTATTCCCGATGCCTACCTCCCTGATCTGGCCATGGCGTTGAACAACCTCGCCATCCGGCTGTCGGAGGTGGGGCGGCGTGAGGAGGCTCTGGCCCCGGCCGAGGAAGCCACTGGCATCTACCGCGAGCTCGCCGACGCCAATCCCGATGCCTACCTCCCCAACTGTGCCGGCACGTTGCACAACCTCGCCGTCCAACTGTCGGACATGGGGAGGCGTGAGGACGCTCTGGCCCCGGCCGAGGAAGCCGTTGGCATCTACCGCGAGCTCGCCCAGGGCAACCCCGCCGCGTATCTCCCCGATCTGGCCATGGCGTTGAACATCCTTGCCGATCGACTGGCAGAGATGGGACGGCCCCAGGAGGCTCTTCAGTGCTATGAGCAGATCACGGCCGAGTGGTCTGGTCTGCCGCGGGCCGCAGCCGAGCTTGCCTACCACCGAGCCCTGTTTCTCCTGAGGAACGGTCAGAGGAGCGCTGGCATCGAGGCGCTGTGCGGACTACTCACCCCGGCCGGACACATCAACGGTGAGACGGTCTTCCGAATCCACCAGAGTCTGCGGGAGGCCGCTGAAACCGATCCCGAAGTGCGTGAGGCCGTCACACGGCTGTGCGCGGACAACAGCTTCTCCTCCGAGCCGCCGTCCTGGCTAGAGCTCACGGACACAGCCCTTCAGCTGACCGCAGACTGGATCAATACGAGGTCCTGGGGTGAGTCACGGGACTTCGTCACGACCCACCCTGCCCTGCTCAACGCCCCCGCCCGTGCCGCCCTACGGGAGTGGTCGCTGCTGGGCGGATCCGTCGAGCTCCACATCGCATTGCTGGAGCGGCTGCGGTTCGGCGCTCCGGTGGACACGCTGTACCGGCCACTCGTCCTGCCAGAGACCCTGAACGCCTGGATCCGGACGAGCACCGACGACGGGGGCTGGGCGGCCTCAGCGGCGTACCTGGCCGAGCACGCGGCCGACCTGCTCGCCCCTGACGCGGACGCTGCGCTGGCCGCCATAGGCAAGCAACTCGAGGGCGCGGGCCGGGTGATCGCCGTCCACCGGGCCATCGCGGCGTTGGCTGGAGACGGCGGCATCGACACCGCCTACAAGCTGCTGGAAGACCGACAAGCCCTGCACACCCGCGTCCAGAAGGCGTTGGACGCCGCGGACGGACCGGCGCTCGCCTGGCTCGCGCTCATCGAGGACGGCGTGTACGACGCCCCATGGGCAGCCGCGGTGCACTGGCTGGCAGCCCAGGCCCTCGACGACAGCGCTGTGAGCGGTGGTTCCGACAATGAGAAAGTCAGGAGAGGGCCAAGCGCTCCCATCGCGGCCGTCCGAGCGGCTGTGCAGGCCGCAGATCCCGCACCCGCACAGATCCTGAGCCTTGCCGCACAGGCAAAGACCCCCGACACGGACGAACGCAACCGAGCAGTGGCCGAACTCGCAGCCCTGATGGCCGCACGCCCCACCCGGGCCGCCGCGCTCGGCGAAATCCTCCAGGCGGTCGTCGCACCACCGGTCCAGGCGCCCGAGGAATGACCGGACCACAGCCGACGGGCGTCCTGATGCTGTCCGCGGTCGCCGGCCGGCTCGGCGGCCCGGACACCGGGGAGGAGCAACGACAGGTCGACCGTGTCATCCGTGAGGCCCGCTACCGCGACGGGCTGGCCCTGCGCACCGCCCAGGCAGTGCAGGGCGAGGACATCCTCGGCCACCTGCTGGACCACGAGCCGACGGTGCTGCACTTCTCCGGGCACGCGAGCGACACCGGCTTGCGCGTACTGACCTCGGACGGCGGTGACGCGCCCCTGGTCACCCAAGGACTGGGCGACCTCCTGGCGGCCGCAGGCAAGAAGGTGCGGCTCGTGGTGCTCAACGCCTGCGCCACCGACCTCATCGCCCAGGACCTGGCCGAAGTCACCGGGTGCGCGATCGGCTACCCCGCGAAGGTGAGCGACCAGACGGCCATCACCTTCGCCACCCAGTTCTACCGCTGCGTAGGCGCTGGCATGCCCGTGGGCCCCGCCCACGAGGCCGCACGGGCGGTGATCCGGATGTACGGGGCCGACGAGAACGAACTCCCCGTCCTTCGCCACGGCCCTGCGGTGAACATGGACGCCCTTCACCTCCTGCACCCCGCCTTCCTCCCGCCCCCACCCGCACAGGGGCGAATCCCCGACGCCACCGCCTTCCTCGCGCGCGGCGCCGGGACCAAGCGCTACACCCTCCTGGCCACCGGCACGACGGACTCCGAGACAAATCTGCGTGCCGAACTCGCCAGCAGACACATGAACGTTCAGTGGATTCAGCTGGAGGAAACCTCCGAGCGCGGATAGCCCGCCCCGGCATCGGCCGGCTGGAGGCTCCTCGGGCACGGGCAGCTCGGGGCACGATGGTCAGAAGCCATTCATACTGATCGCTCGGGCCCAGGACGAAGAACGAATGGATCGCGTGGACCTCAACCCCCCCGCCGACACCGTCGGACACCGCGCCGACGCATACGCGGCCGCCCCCCTGCTCAACTGCCTGCTGCGAGAGGTCGCCGAGCCGTACCCGGCCGCCGGGCCACGGCCGGTCTTCCGGCTGCCCGGGACCGGCCGGCTGCTGCGGGTGCGGCCGGGGCGGCGGCCCGCCGACCCCGAGGTGCAGGCCGCGGGGGACTGGCACCGGCTCGGCCACTCCGAGCTGGTCAAACTCGTCGCCGAGGAGTTGCGCCGGCACACCGGGCTGTCCAACGGCGACCTGCCCACCGAGATGATCGACAGCCGGGACGCGGTCGCCGCCCTGCTCACCGCCCGCGCCGGGGCGACGGCGCCCGAGGACCCGTACCTGCGCTCCGAGCAGTCCCTGATCACCGGTCACCCCTACCATCCGGCTCCCAAGGCGCGCGGCGGCGGCCCGGTCGCGGCCTGGCTGCCGTACGCACCCGAGGCCCACGCGCACTTCCCGCTGGTGCTGCTCGGCGTCCGCGAGGACCAGGTGGCCGAGGAGGGTGACACGCGCGCCCTGGACGCCGTCGGCACGGCCCCGTCCGGCTACCGGCTGCTGCCCGCCCACCCCTGGCAGCTCGACCTCGTCGCCCGCGACCTCGCCCCGGCCTTCGCCGACGGCCGCCTGGTCCGGCTCGGTACGACCGCCTTCGACGTCTGGCCCACGGCGGCTGTCCGTACGGTGTACGAGCCCCGGCGCGATCTGTTCCTGAAGTTCAGCCTGGATGTGCGGATCACCAACGACATCCGTCGGCTCTGGCGCCATGACCTGCTGAAACTGCGCCGCACCGATTCGGCCGCCACCGCCGCCTTCGCCGCCATGGGCCCGCCCGCGGCCTGGCTGAGCGACCGCGGCTACCGCACCGCCGCCTTCGCCTTCGAGGAGCTGGCCGTGCTCGTGCGGGACGGGCTGCGCGGACACCTGCTGCCAAGTGCGACCCCGCTGCTCGCGGCCGGGGTCGCGGAGGGCTTCGAGGGCAGCCCCCTGGCCGCCACCGCCGATCCGGACGCCTGGTGGGAGGCGTACCTGCGGCAGGTGGTCCCGCCCGCTCTCACGGCGTTCGACGCCCACGGGGTCGTGATCGAGGCGCACCTGCAGAACACGCTGGTCGCCGTGGACGCGGCCGGCACCCCCGTGCAGGCGCTGTTCCGGGACGCCGAGGGTGCCAAGGTCCTGCCGGACGTGCCCCGGGCCGCGGGCTGGGAGCGGCTCGTCTACTGCCTGGTCGTCAACCACCTCAGCGAGGTCGCCGCCGCCCTCGCCGAACACCACCCGGGCTTCGACCCCTGGCCCACCGCCCGCCGCGAACTCGCCCGCCACGACCTGCCCGAGATCCCTGCCCTGCTCGCCTCGCCGACCCTGCCGGGCAAGACCAACCTGCTGCTGCGCTGGACGGGAGCGGACGGCGCGGACGCGCGCTACCTGCCGCTGCCGAACCCGCTGGCCGACCGGGGCTAGGGACCGTCCCGCGGGTCCTGCCGGAGACGCGGGACACCTCCTAGCCCTTCAGCTCCCGCCCCCCGAACGCCCCTGTCCCGTCCGCCTGCTTCCACCAGGTCTCCAGGCCCGTCTGGTCGAGCGTCCGCCAGCTCGGGGTCTCCTGCACCAGGGCCCGGCCGAGCCGTCGCCCCAGGTCGACCATGACCCGGCCGGCGGGCGCGCGTTCGGCGTCGTACGCGGCCAGGGCCTCGGACCAGGTGGTCGTCGACATCAGAGCCGACTGGAGGACTGTGGCGTCCTGCAGCGCCTTGACGGCACCCGCGCCGGTGTGCGGTCGTGCCACCGCGGCCGCGTCGCCCATGAGCAGCGCACGGCCCACGGCGTAGCGGGGCGCCGTGAAGTCGTACATGGGCTGCAGGAACAGCTCGTCGTGAGTCGTCTCCCGGACCAGGTCGCCCCAGTAGGGAGGCAGCAGATCGGCGGCGACGTGGGCCAGATGGGCGCGCAGTCCGTCGCCCGCCGTGCCCGGAGGCAGGCTCGTGGGGGTCTCCAGGCCCTGGTCGAGGCCCGGCGGCGGGGCCGTGTACAGGACCCAGTTGACCCGGTGGCCGCCGTCCGCCCCGTCCGGGATGCGGTACACGATGAGATGGCCGCCCTCGAAGACGACGTACGCGCACTCGTCCTCGGCCCACAGCTGCGGGTCGCGCAGCCGGGCCGACGGGTAGGCGCCGCGCCAGGCGAGGTATCCGGCGTACCCGGGGCGGACGTCGGCGTACAGGGCCGCACGCACCGTGGAGCGGTAGCCGTCCGCGCCGATCACCACGTCGTATCGCTCGGTGCGCCCGTTCGCGTGCACCTCGGCGCCGTCCGGTGTCACCTCGACCGCTTCGACGGCCGAGCCGGGCCGGAAGTCCGCCGACCCGGGCACCCGGCGGCGCAGCTCATGCCAGAGCGGGCCCCAGGTGTAGGTGCGGAACGGGAAGGGCATCGCGGCGAGCACGCGGCCCAGCGGGCCGTTCGCCGCCACGTCGTCGCGTACGTACCAGCGGCGGCGGACCATCCGCACCCACGGCATCGATGCGTCGAGATGGCCGGCCGTCTCCAGCTCCGCGTAGCGGGCGTTGTGCACGGCGAGTCCGACCCCGCGGTCGGCCAGGCGACCCGACGCGCGCTCGTACACCGTGATCGTCTCGGTCCCGCCCCGCGCCAGCGCGAGTGCCGCCGCGCAGCCCGCGATGCTTCCGCCCACGACCGCGACCCTGCCACCACGCATACGGCGTCCCCTTCGTCATCCGTGGCGCCGGTCCGGTGCGCCGCGCGGGACCATGCTGCCAGCCCGGCGATCACGCGGCCCGGGAATCCACGCCGACGGCCGGATCCCGCCCTGCCTTACCCTGGCCGGTGTGCTGCGCGATGTGACTGCCGTTCGCTATGTGACCCCCCTGAGGTCGGGCGGCTCCGTGCCCGGAGTCTTCGAGGCCGACGACCTCGGCACGTACGTCGTGAAGTTGTCTACCAGACGCGTCTGACCTGCGGCGATTAGGTCTAGGGCGCCTGTGACCTGCGCAGATGAGTCTTTCGCCGTTTTTCAGGGACGTGCCGCGTTATGCAGTCGGTTCTCCCTACGCGCTCCCCAGGACCGTCGAGACTCCCCATATTCTCCCCAGCGCTTGCCGTTGCTCGGGGCGATTGCGACACGAGTTCCCCGTTCGTCCACGGCGCTGCCATAGGCACGCTGAGTGACAGACACGGCGGCAGATCGACGTCTGGTGCTCCTCAGGCGGATGGTGACGGGCACGGTCCTTTGGGGCCGAAGGATGCAAGCATGCGAATTCAGTGGAGAGCGGCGCCTGCTCCTAGGCAGAATCGCTGTTGTGGCTCCGATGCTGACCGATGTGCCGTCCGACCGGCTGAACGCGCTGGTCAAGCACCCGTTCCACCGGGAAAACGGTGAGCGGCTGGTCGGGTTCATCAAGGACTTGCGCGAGTGCCACAGCGCCGAGGACTTCGTGACGTTCCAGCGGGAACTTCTGCATGCCACACTCGCCGCGAACCATGCGCGTGCGGAGCGCTCGCGAGTGATCAAGCGGCTCAGGAAGAGGCAGTCGCTGCCTGCCGACGCTCCTGATCTCGTCGTCGGTGATCCTCACGACGTGGAGGACTGGCGTCTGGAGTCCGACGCCCTGGAGCGTGTGGGGCGCCAACTGCGGTCCATCGGCGACGCCATGGCCTGGCGGGCATTCCGGTACGACCGGCGCTACATACTTGCGCTGCGCCGCAACGAATCGCCAGGACCGATGACCCTCAGTAAGGAGGGCACGGTCCATGAGATCCAGTTCGCGGAGCAGCAGTGGATTGAGAACAGGAGCTTCGCACTGCTGCATGACATCACCGACTGTCTTCGTATCGGCGACGTGACGGTGTTCCGTGACCGGGACGACCACGAGCAGGACATCCTCCTGTACGAGCTGAAGACGAATCCGAGGCGGCGGGAGAGTACCCAACTGACACGGACACGGTTGGCGGCGGAGGCGCTGCACACAGGCGGGCCGCTCCCCGGTCCGGACAAGGCTGTTCTCGTCGAGACCGGCGTGCCCTACGCCACCCATGTGTGCGTGCTGAGCGACGCCTTGGGCCGTGCCCACCAGGAGGGGCTGGCGGCAAGCTGCCCGCCGAGCCCTGGTGGCGCTCGGTGTCCGCGCTGATCGAGCGCCCGTGGAGCCGGCCCCAGCCGGTGCAGGCGCCCACCGAGGCCCCGAGGGACGAGCTCGACCTCGCGGGCGATCGGTGACGGCGGGCGAGGACGACCTCGGCGGGACCGTGCGACTGCCGGCCCGCCAGGGGCCGTTCCCGGTCGTCGCCAGCCCTCGTAGCGTGGGTCGCTGAGCCGCGCTTGCGGCGAGCCCTGCTCGCGCGGAGCGTTCGCGGATCAGCCGTGGCGCACGCGCCGGCGCTCGGCGCTGCCGCACGGCATCACCAACTGCCTGCGCCGTAGCGGGCGTCGAACAGCTGGTGCTGGAGCCGACCGGCCTGCGAGCCTGCCGCCAGGGGCGGCCGGACGTGGGCACCCTTGGATGTCCGAGCGCACCAGGCTGCCTCCGCTCTGCCCCTGATACCGCCGATCACCCGAGGAAAACGTTCCTAGGCTGGAAAAGCCCAAGGGCCTGCACGGTCGAATGACCAGTCAAGGAGTCAGCCATGCGTACGCAGTTGATCGGAAAGATTGATTTCGACCGGGAGCGGCTGCTGAAGGATCTGGAGCGCAGTCTCGACATCCACTACGCGGAGCCTTACGACGAGTTCGTCTGCGGTCGGCCCTGGAAAAGCGCCATGCTGATGGCCCCGGGCGGCGGCGAGGGCGGAGTGCTGTCGGACTACGACCACTCGGAGCCCTCCGCATTCACCGCGGACGGCGAGCGGATGCCGTATGTCCGGGAAATCCTGAGCACGTACTTCAACACCGAGCACATCACCTTCGCCCGCATGATCGCGCTCACCAACAGCGTGCTGATCCCGCACTGCGACTACGTCGAGCTCGACGACTCCTCCAAGCAGCGCATCGCTCACCGTGTGCACGTGGTGCTCTCGACCGGTGAGGACGCCATGTTCAACGAGTCCGACTCGGTCTACCGGATGAAGGAGGGCGAGGTCTGGTTTATCGACGTCACTCGTCCCCACAGTGCCGGCGTGGTCGGTGACACGCGCCGCGTCCATCTGCTGATCGACGTCGCCGATGTGGACGACATCCAGGACCTGTTCAAGTTCCCGTCCGAGCTCTCCGGTGGCATCCCGGAGGCCAACCTCTGCGACCGGCCCGTCCTGGGCGACGCCGAGCGGGACGGTCTTCTGTCGCTCTCCTCGGTCATCGACGAGGAGAACATGATGCAGATCATGGCGATCGTGGTGAAGAAGCACTACCGCAGGGACGGTGGCCACGACTTCGTGTGGAGCACGATGCATGAGATCGCCCGACGCAGCGGCAACGAGGCCATCGTGAAGACGGTGGAGGGCCTCTATCGGCACACGAACATCGCGCGTATCGAGGCCGCACTCGCGAGCTGATGGCGTTGCACGTTCGGGGATGACGTGACGGAACAGGCGGTCGTCCGCGGTTCCCCGATTCCCGCTCCCGATTCGGGTTCCCGATCCCCGCTCTCGATTCGGGTTCCCCCGATTCCGGTTCCCGATTCCGGACATCGTCCGCCGGCCCGTCCGCGCGTGGAAGCTCGTGGGCGGGCGTCGGCGTGCCGCAACGCATTCACCTGGCAATGGCAGTCGGGTGCCATATCACGTTCCGGGCGATCTGACAGGGAAGAAATGTCAACTTTTCATCACATCGGTATACAGACGGCGGACCTGGACAACTCTCTGGCCTGGTATCGGGAGTACTTCGGTGCCCAGGAGACATGGACGCTGGACAAATTCTCGGAGCTGACCATCAGCCGCCTTCCGGGAATCACCCGGCTGACCGAGGTGGAGATCGGGGATTTCCGGCTGCACCTGTTCGAGCGCACCGGTCACGACGATCGGCTGCCAGGCGGGAACACCACCCAGTTCCAGCACACCTGCGTGGCGACGACCTCGCCCGAGGAGCTCGCTCAGTGGCGGGACCGGTGGGTGGCGTTGTTCGACTCCGGGCGATACCACTTCGCGAGGCCGGAACAGCCCACGGACATCGTGATCGACGCGGACGGCGTGCAGAGCTTCTACACCTTCGACGTCAACGGCCTCGAGTTCGAGTTCACCTACGTGCCGGACCGTTCATGAACATCAGCTACGACTCGATGTCGGCCGACCTCGGCACACCGGCGGGCTGGGACTTCGGCGACTGCGCCTACGGTCTGGAAGCCCTGCTGCTCCCCGAGCCCCTTGAGCCCGGTGACACGACGCCCCCGCCCCACGCGCCGTCCGAGCTGGATGTGAAACAGCTGTGTCCGACGCTGCTCGCGACCGCGGCCCCGGGCAGCGCCGCGCTGCCGGCCCCGGCGTCGGGTCGCGCGGACGCGCAGGTCTACTGGTTCCGCTGGATCACCGGTCACCAGGTGTCCTTCCTGCTGTGGCGGCTCCTCGGCCAGCAGATGCGCGCGGCCGAGGACGCGGGTCGCGCGGACGCGCTCGCGGCGATGACCGCGTACGTACGCGGATACTGCGCGATGCTGCTCTACACGAGCTCCTGTCCACGCGACGTCTACGAGTCGCTCATCAGGCCGTCGATGTTTCTGCAGCACCCGGGATTCAGCGGCACCTGGGCACCCGACTTCGGCGCGGTCCGACCGCTGCTCCGCGGCCGTGGCGCCGCCCGGTGGGCCGACAGCCCCGCCGGGGCGCAGCTGCGCCAGGCCGTCGCGGTGCACCACACGATCCACTCCGGGGTCGCGGCCCGACTGGTTCCCGATGGGCGCTCGCTGCTGCAGGAGGCGACCCGGACCGAGGTCCGCAGCCCGCAGATGCTCGGCACGCTCTACGACAACTACTTCCTGACGGTGCGCCTGCCCCAGTCGCAGTCCGAGATCGTCGCGCAGCTCCTTCGCCGCCTTGAGGCGGTGGCGCTGGATCTGCTGGCCAACGGCCTCCACGACGCGGCCGACGACGAGGACCTGCCGGCGGAACTGCGCGAGCGGGGCGTCGTCGAGTGCGAACGTGACGTGCTCGCGGTGCTGCTGCGCCTCGCCGGGCACGCGACCGGGCTCGATGCCGAGGCCCTCGGCGTGCAGCTGGAATCGGTGTGACAGGGAAGAGGACATGCGCTACGGACTGCTGATTCTCCCGGACAGGCGCTGGTCCGAGGCCAGGGCCAACTGGGTGCGGGCCGAGGAACTGGGATTCGACCACGCCTGGACCTATGACCACCTGATGTGGCGGTGGCTGCGGGACAAGCCCTGGTTCGGGGCCGTGCCCACCCTCACGGCAGCCGCGGCGGCCACCTCGCGCATCCGGCTCGGCACCATGGTGGCCAGCCCGACGTTCCGCCACCCGGTGACCTTCGCCAAGGAGTTGATGGCCCTCGACGACATCTCCGACGGCCGGATCATCTGCGGCATGGGCGCGGGCACCGGCGCCTACGACGACGCCGCGACGGGCGGCCGGCCCTTGCCCGCGCCCGAGCGGGCGGCCCGCTTCGCCGAGTTCGTGGAACTCACCGACCGGCTGCTCCGCTCACCGGAGACGTCCTACGAGGGTGCCCACTTCACGGCGCACGAGGTGCATGTGCGGCCCGGCTGCGTGCAGCGGCCCCGGCTGCCCTTCGCCGTGGCGGCCACGGGCCCCCGTGGTATGCGCCTGGCCGCCCGGTACGCCGACGTCTGGGTGACGGCCGGTACCGCGGGCAACTTCGAGCCGCAGGCCTACGACAAGCTCCTTCCGCTGTTCCGGAAGCAGTCGGAGGCCCTCGACGAGGCCTGTGCCGAGATCGGCCGCGATCCGGCCACCATCGGCCGTCTCGTACTGACCGGCGCCATGGTCGGTGGCGTCGTCGAGTCCGCCGCCTCCTTCGTCGACGCCTCGGGTGCCTTCGCCGAGATCGGCTTCACCGACCTGGTGATCCACCAACCCCGCGAGGAGTTCCCCTACAAGGGAGACCCGGCGATCCTCGAACGCATCGCCCCCCATCTCGGAACCGGCGCATGACGCGGGGCAGACGACGTGTCACGGACCGTCGATGACGACGTCCGCCCCCATCCTCGCCGTGGTGGACCCCTACGGACCGGGGGCGCAGATCGCCCCCGCGTTCCGTGTGCAAGGGTGGTCCTGCGTCGCCCTCACCACGGCGGAGCGACCGCCGAACCCCCTGGCCCACACCTGGCGACCCGCGGATTTCGATCACCGTCTGACGTTCACCGGAGACATCGCCGGACTCGGCCGGCAGCTGAGCCGACTGGGTGCCGTGGGCGTGGTGACCGGTCTGGAGACCGGCAGCGCACTCACCGACGCGCTGTGCGCGCGTCTCTTTCCCGAGTACGCCAACCCGGCCGACCTGTCCGCCGCACGCCGCGACAAGGCGGCCATGCAGCGCGTCCTCGCCCGCGCCGGACTCCCCTCCCTGCGCCAGGTCCACACGGCGTCGTTCGCCGAGGTGCAGGACTGGCTGCGGGACACCGGGCTCCACGACGCCCTGTGGGTGATCGTGAAACCTGCGCGCAGCGCGGGCACCGACGCCGTGCGTCGGGTGCGCCCGGGCGAGCAACTGCGCACGGCCTTCGACGCGATGGCCGGGCGCCGTAACGCACTGGGCGAGGTCGAGCCGGCGGTCCTGGTCCAGGAGTGGGTACGAGGGACCGAGTACAGCGTCGACACGTTCACGGTGGGCGGCGTCCACGAGGTCTGCGGCGTCACCCGCTGCATCAAGCGTTCCTCCGGATCTTTGGTCGGCATCTACGACTCGGTCGAGCTCATCGCCCCGGACGATCCGGTGTGCGACCGGCTGCTCCCCTACGTGCGCGGCGTGCTCGATGCCCTCGGCGTGCGGTTCGGTCCCATGCACACGGAGGTCATGCTCCGTCCTGAAGGGCCCGTACTCATCGGGCTGAACCCCCGGCTCGTCGGCGGCCACATGGGCTTCCTGTCCGGGCTGGCGACCGGCCGCACCCAACTCGACCGTCTCGTCGACTTCTTCCACGGACGGCAGCACCGGCACACGGCGGGCTATCGACTGCTGCGCCATGTGATGTCCGTCTTGGTGACGGCACACCGCCAGGGCGTGATCCGCAACCCCGAGTCGTTGAGCGACCTCGCGAAGCTGCCCACGGCGGTGCGCTCGACGGTGTCCGTGCCCCATGGGGGCCGGGCCAGGCTGACGTCGGACGGATGCTCGGTGCTCGGACGGGTCGTGCTCGCCGGACACGACCGCAGCCGACTGCAGGCCGACCGCCAGCGCATCAAGCGCGTCGAACGGGATCTGCGTATCGACGCCCTCCCGCACGCCGCGTTCTGAACCACCCTTGCTGCCCGCACAACCCTGTTCCACATGCACATCGGCCCCGTGGCCCCGCCTCTTTACGAGGGGGCCACGGGGCCGAAGCGGTTCGCCGTGGGGCGGGCGGCGGACGCTCAGGCGCCGGTCGCGCTGAGCGCCGCCACCACGGCGCGAATCGTGGGGTGCCGGTAGAACTGCCGCAGCCTCAGGGTGGGCAGGCCCTCCGCGCGCTGCACGGCCGAACTCCTCACGGCGAGGACCGAGTTGCCGCCGGCCTCGAAGAAGTCGTCGTCCAGCCCGATCGGGACACCGAGCAGCTCGGTCCACAACCTCTGCAGCCGCGCCGCCAGTTCGTCGTCGGCCGTCGGCGAGTCGTCCTGTACGGCGCGCCGGGTGAGGGCCGGCGCCGGAAGCGCGGCCATATCGACCTTTCCGCTGGTGGTCAGGGGCAGCGCGCTCAGCTCCGTCACCGTCGCGGGCACCATGTAGTCGGGCAGCACGCTCGCGGCGCGCTTGCGGACCGCGGCCAGCTCCTCGCCGGTGCCGCCGTCGAGCACCACGTACGCGTCGATGCGGGCGTCCGTCGTGCCGTTGCCGTCCGCCCGGCGCACCACCACGGCGGCGGCCCGCACGGACGCGTCCTCGAGCAGCACCGAGCGGATTTCGTCCAGTTCGATACGGAAGCCCCGCACCTTGACCTGGCTGTCGATGCGGCCGAGGTGTTCCAGGGCGCCGTCGGGGCGCAGCCGCCCCCGGTCGCCGCTGCGGTACATCCTGCCCCCCTGGTACGGATCGGGCAGGAACCGCTCCGCCGTCAGGGCCGGCTGATTGACGTAGGCCTGCGCGACACCGGCGCCGCCGACGTGGATCTCACCGGCGACACCCGGCGGCACGAGGCGGCCCCGGCTGTCCCTGATGTACACATGCCATCCCGGCAGGGGCCGCCCCACCGAGCGCGTGGCGTCGAGGGCCAGCTCCCGGCTCAGGGTCTGCGCGGTGACATGGACGGTGGTCTCCGTGATCCCGAACATGTTCACCACGCGGCACCGGTCCTCGGGATGCTCGTCGAACCAGGTCAGCAGCATCCTGGAGTCCAGTGGCTCTCCGCCCATGATGACCAGGCGCACGGACACCGCCGCATGGTCGACGGCGAGGAGATGGCTGAACGCCGACGGCGTCTGGTTCAGCACCGTGACGCCCTCGCGCACCAGCAGGTCCCGGAACTGTTCGGGGTCGCGCGAGGTGAAGTACGGCACGATCACCAGGCAGCCGCCGGTCAGGAGGCAGCCCCACATCTCCCAGACCGAGAAGTCGAAGGCGCTCGAGTGGAACAGCGTCCACACATCCGTCCGCCCGAGCCCGAAGTCCTCGCGGGTGGCCTCGACAAGGCTCAGGACATTGCCGTGCGGAACGGCGACTCCCTTGGGGCGACCGGTGGATCCGGACGTGTAGATCACATACGCGGTGTCCTGTGACCCGGTCGTCCCGTCGAGCATGGTCGTGTCCATGGACTCGTCGGCGACCAGGTCGGCGGGCGTCAGCACCTGATGCCCGCCCTGACGAGGGAACTCGGCGAGCGTGGTGATCACCAGGCGCACGGCGGCGTCGTCCGTCGTGTAGGCGAGGCGCTCGGCGGGATAGGAGGGGTCGATCGGTACGTACGCGGCCCCGGCCTTGAGCACGCCGAGCAGTGCGACGACCAGTTCCGCCGAGCGCTCCAGACACACGCCGACCCGGTCACCGGGGCGCACGCCCCGGGCCCTCAGGCCCAGAGCCCAGAACGTCGCCAGCTGATCGACCTCGGTGTAGGTCAGCTCGATGTCGTCCTCGCGTACGGCGACGGAGTCCGGTGCGGCGGCGACGATGCGGGCGAACGCCTCGTGCACCGTGTTCGCCGTCAGGTGCGGTGCCGTGGCCGAGGTGCCGAGGCGCGCGACCGCGGCCCGCTCCTCGTCGTCGAGAAGCACGACATCGGCGGCGGCGAGGTCCGGCGAGTACGTCAACTGGGTGTGCACATGGGCCACATGGCGGGTGAACCGTCCGGCGGTCGCCGACGACACATGGCCCGGCAGAAAGTCGCAGCGCAGCAGCGGCCGGCCGTCCTCCTCGCGGGTGACCGAGAACGTCAGCGGAAAGGCCGGCTCAAGGCAGGGGACGTACTCCTCGCCCGCGCGCGGCTTCTCGGCCAGGCCCGGCAGGATCCCCGCGAGGACCGGCAGGTCCACGTACACCGGCTCCTGGCCCCGCACCTCGTCGAGGGTGCCCTGCACATGCAGGGCGACGGCACCCGCGGCGGTGCCGATCACGACCTCGTCTCCCGCGTCGCTCCCGTCCCAGTCGCCGGCGTACCGGGAGAGGGTCACGGCGAGCGCGGCGCGCCAAGAGACCTCGTCGTCAGGCATGTCGAGCGCAAGGGCCACCTGTGTGGTGGCGAACAGCCCGCCCGATGCGTCGGCGTTCCCCCAGTCGGGCGCGCCGGCGAACGCCGGACCCGGCCGGGCGTCGCCGACGGGCGCACGCTCGAACTCCGCGCGGGCCGCCGGCAGGTCACCGTCGGCCAACGCGGCAGCCAGACGGCGCAGCGCGGCCTGGTCGCACTGCCCGCGCGGCCCGACGACGACCAGGTCGGCGGGTCCGTCCGGGTAGCGCAGCAGCAACGCCCGTACGCCGCCCGCGCCCTCGCCCGCCGCCGTGCGCCAGGCCTGGGACGTACGAGAGTCATCCGAGGGCGCCGCCGCTTCCGCCACGCGTATGCGAGGCGCCTCGACGGTGCCCAACCGTTGCGCCACGTCCTCTACCCGCGCCTTGTCGGTCAGTCGGACGCGGACCGCGTGGCTCAGTGCCGCCGCCATATGCGTGCTCCTCCACGTTCAGGGATGACGCCGGTACGGTACGGGGCCGATCACCGGGGGAACGGCAGTATCGGCGGCGTCTCGTCGGCAGTGCGCACCGCTGGTCACAGGGCCTGCGACGAGGGAATCCGCCTACCGGCCGCCTCCGGTACTGCCGCTGCGCGCCCCGGCCGGTGCCTAGCCTCGGGGCCATGGCAGCAGGTGAAGGAGCTCCGACGGTGCCGGTGCGGCGAAAACTCCCCAACGGTCTTTCCGTGTACAGCCTCAACGGCAACGAGACGGACTACCTGTACCGGGAGATCTTTCACGACGAGTCCTACATCCCGCCGCACGGGGTCCGCCTCGGGGAGCGACCGATCGTTCTCGACATCGGCGCCAACATCGGCCTGTTCACCCTGTTCGCCCTGCACAACTGGCCCGACGCAGAGGTGTTCTCCTTCGAGCCGGTCCCGGACGTCTTCGACGTCCTGCGGCGCAACACCGGCCATCTGCCCGGCGTGCGGCTGCACAACATCGCCCTGGGCGACACCGACCAGAGCCGGCGGCTCACGTACTACCCGAACTACACGATGATGTCCGGTTTCGACGCCGACCCCAAGGCCGACAGGGCGCTCGCCGCGTCGTTCATCGGCAGTGTCGCCGACTCTCTCGACGAGGACCTGCGGGACGCGTTCGTCGACGAGGTGGAGGACCTCGTCGACGACGCCCTCGACGAGCGGCGGTCCGTGGACTGCGTCGTGCGACGCGTGGACACGTTCGTCGCGGACGCCGGCATCGACCGCGTCGACTTCCTCAAGGTCGACGTGGAGGGATTCGAGATCCCCGTGCTGCGGGGCATCGGCGACGAGTTCTGGCCGAAGATCGCCAACGCGGCGGTCGAGGTCGCCGATCGCGACGGCGCGCTCGCCACGGTGATCTCCCTCTTCGAGAGCAAGGGCATGCGCACCCATGTCCGGCAGGCGAAGGAATACCGCGAGACCGATCTGCACACCGTCTTCGCCTGGCAGGTGGCATAACGTGGCTGGGTTCTCACCGGCGTCGGACCCGCGCGGTCTCCTCGCCGCCAAGAGATGGATCGTCCGTCCCCAGCGGATCGCTGAGCCCGCGCTTCGGCTGTTCTGCCTCCCGCACGCGGGCGCCGGGGCGGCGGCGTTCAGTCCCTGGGCCAAGCGGGTCGGGCACGACGTCGAACTCTGCGCGATCCGATTCCCCGGACGGGAGAGCCGTATCGACGAGCCCCTCTTCGAGGATCTCCAACGGCTCGTCGACGAACTGGAAAGAGCGGTCACACCGCTGACCGACCGGCC
The DNA here is from genome assembly GCF_056434245.1 of Streptomyces sp. NPDC044064. Taxonomy (NCBI): domain Bacteria; kingdom Bacillati; phylum Actinomycetota; class Actinomycetes; order Kitasatosporales; family Streptomycetaceae; genus Streptomyces; species Streptomyces sp. NPDC044064. The sequence continues at coordinate 4,684 of NZ_JBWKFN010000028.1, read as the reverse complement.
GTACATCATCCTCGGACACTGCTCCGGCAGCGTCGTCGGGCTCGAACTGGCGCGCCGCCTGCGGGACAAGGGCAGGCCGCGACCCAAGGCCCTGGTGGTCTCGTCCATCCCGGGACCGAGCCGGCGCACCTCCGAATCCCTTCACCTGCTGCCACGCGCACAGTTCTTCGAGCGCGTCGCGAAGTACGGCGGCCTCGACACCTCCCTGCTCGAGGACCCCGAGGCGATGGAGCTGTTCGAGACGACCCTGCGCAGCGACTTCCGCCTGGTCGAGGAGGCACCGTACGTCCCGGCCCAGCCGCTGGACGCATCGATCGTCGCGGTGGGCGGACGCGACGACCCCTTCGTGACCTTCGACGACCTCGCGGCATGGCGCGCCGAGACGACCGAGGACTTCACGCTCCACCACCTCACCGCCGGGCACTTCGTTCTGGACGAGGTCATGGATCTCGTGGTGAACAGACCGCAGTGACCGACGCCCGACGCGACTGTGAGAAGAGGGACAGATGGCGCTGATTCTCAGCAACGACGATGTCAAACAGGCCACGGACGTCCACGGGGTACTCGACGCACTCCAAGCGGCGTATCAGGAGGAGTACGCCGGAAACGCGGTGATCACCGAGCGGGTGAACCTGCGCTTCGGATCGGGCTGGCTGCGCCTCATGGCCGCCTCCCTGCCCGGCCTCGGCGTGGTCGGGTACAAGGAGTTCCACCTGGTGGGCAGCACGGTGAGGTTCCAGATCAACCTCTTCGACATCCACACCGGTGAATTCCTCGCCGCCCTGGACGGCAACCACCTCACCGTCCTGCGTACGGCGTCCACCGCGGCCCTCGCGGCGGCCCGCCTCGCACCGAACGCCACGAAGGTCGGCATCATCGGCTCCGGCGCCGAGGCGCGGATGCAGGCCACCGTGCTCAGCCGGCTCATCGACGTCGAACGCATGGTGGTGCACAGCCCCCGCAAGGAGCGGCGCGAGCTGTTCGCCACGGAGCTGTCCGAGCGGCTGCGCATCGACATCGAGCCGAGCGCGGACGGAGCGGCGACGGCCGCCGCCGCCGACCTCGTCATGGTGGCCACGAACACCGGCGGCCGGGGACCGGCCTTCTACGCCGACTGGATCCCCGACACGGCGCACATCAGCTCCACCGGATCGACGCTGCCCGAGGAGCGCGAGCTGGACTCCGAGGTGTGGCGCTTCCCCGAACTCATCGTCGTGGATCGCGCGCAGGCCCTGGAGGAGTCGGGCGACGCCATCGTCGCCGCCAAGACCGGCGCCCTGGACCCCGCACGGGTCATCACACTCGCCGAACTGTGCGGGCGCCCCGCCGACGGCCCGCTGCCCAAGCGCACCCTGTTCAAGTCGGTGGGCTCCCCCCTCCAGGACGTGGCCGTGGCCGCCTACGCGTACCGCAGCGCGAAGGAGAAGGGCATCGGCGTCCCGCTGCCGGACTTCCCCTCGGTGAAGGGCAGCGTTCCCGTGGTCCCGGGCGCGGAGCGGAGCGGCACATGAGCCGCGCACTCTCCGCGCGGACGGTGGAGGTCGCCGACGGGGTGCACGCCTATGTGCAGCCGGACGGCAGCTGGTTCCTCAACAACACCGGCTTCATCACCAGCCGGCAGGGCGTCATCAGCATCGACACATGCGCCACCGAACGCAGGACCCGCACCTATCTCGACGCGATCGCCGACGTCACGCGCGCCCCGGTCCGGACCCTGGTCAACACCCACCATCACGCCGACCACACCTTCGGCAACCACCTCCTGCCCGGCGCCACGATCGTGGGCCACGAGCAGACCCGCGCCGAGGTCATGGCCTTCGGCCGACCGGTCAACCGCGGTGTGTGGAACGACGTGGAGTGGGGCGAGTTCCAACTGGCCCCGCCCTTCCTGACGTACACCAGCGAAATCACCCTGTGGGCGGACGACCTGCGCTGCGACGTCAGACACGTCGGGAGGCCGGCGCACACGACGAACGACTCGATCGTCCATCTCCCTTCCCACTCCGTGCTGTTCGCGGGGGACCTGCTCTTCAAGGGCGGCACGCCGTTCGTCCTGATGGGCTCGCTCGGCGGCACCATCGAGGTGCTCGAGAAGGTCGTACGCCCCTTGGGCGCCCGGACGATCGTCTCGGGCCACGGCCCCGTCAGCGGCCCCGAGGTGATCGACGAGATGCTCGCCTACCTCCGCTTCGTGGAGGACCTCGCCCGCCGGGCGAAGGCCGCCGGACTCACGCCCCTGGCGGCGGCCCTGGAGACCGACCTGGGCCCCTTCGCCGACCTCCTGGACGCCGAGCGCATCGTGGGCAACCTGCACCGCGCCTACGCCGAACTCGACGGCGTCGAAGCGGGGGCGCGCATCGACACCGCCGCGGCCTACCGCGACATGGTCGCCTACAACGGAGGCCGCCCCCTCACGTCGCACGCCTGAGGCGGACCGGAACGCCGGACCAACGACTACACCAGGCCCGCGGCCCGTCGGAGCCGCGCCGCACCACGACAAGGACTTGGGCACACGCATGCTGCACCGGTTGCACCCTGACGCGACACCGCCGGCGCGCCGCCGGCTCCTCGCCCGTCGTTCGGACCGTCGCAGGCCCGCCGCCGCGTCCGGCGGCAGGGAGGTGGCCTCGTGACGCGGCCCTGGCGCATCGCCGTCGTCGGCAGCGGCCCCCGCGGGCTGATGGTGACCGAGCGGTTGGCTGCCCGGCTCGCGCAGGAGCCGGCCCACCGACCGGTCGAGCTGTACGTGATCGACGAGGTCGAGGTGGGATGCGGCCGTGTCTACCGCACCGATCAGCCCGAGTGGTTCCTGATGAACACCCCGGTGGGCCTGATCACCGCCTTCTCGGGCGCACCGGACGGCGGCCCCGCCCGAGCCGGGGCAGGGCCGTCGCTCGGCCAATGGTGGCACGCCCACCTCCCCGACGACCCGGGACCCGAGGGGTACGCCCCCCGTGCGTTCTACGGCCGATATCTGCGCTTCGCCCTGGACGTCATCGAGTCCGGGCTGCCCTCGCACGTCCGGCTCACCCGCGTACAGGACTCCGTACTCGACCTGGAGCCGACGGCTGACGGCCACCGCCTGACACTGACCGCCGGGGCCCCTCTCGATGTGGACCGGGCAGTCCTGACCACCGGCCACGCCCGGCCCCCGGCCGACGACCCCCTGCGGGACCTCACGGAGTTCGCCGCCCGTCACCCCGGACTGCGCTGCATCAGGGGCGACTCACCGGCGGACATGCCCCTGGACACCGTCCCGGCCGGCACGGCCGTCGGGGTCCTCGGCCTCGGCCTGTCGTTCTTCGACGTCATGGCCGCCTTCACCACCGGGCGAGGCGGCCGGTTCACCGAGGGCGCGGACGGAGACCTCGTGTACCACCCCAGCGGTGCCGAGCCCATCCTGGTGGCCGGGTCCCGCAGCGGGGTCCCGCTCATGGCCAAGGGCGACAACCGCAGACCGCCCGGACACGTCTACCGGCCCCTGCTGTTCACCCCCGAACTCGTACGGCGCCACGCCGCCGGACCGACCCTGGACTTCGCCACCGATGTCCTGCCGCGGCTGACGGCCGAGATCCACTGCGTCTACCACGCCACCGCGCTGCGCGCAGCACACGGCGAAAGGGCCGCCTCCGCCTTCATGGACGAGGTGGCGAGCAGCGACGGCGCCACGCTGCCGGACATCCGCGCCATCGCCGCTCGGCACGGCGCCGCGGACCTGGCCGCGCTCGACCTGGGGGCACTGGGAAGGCCCTTCGCCGGCCGCACCTTCGACGACCCCAAGGAGTTCGACGCCGAGCTTGCCGGACTGCTGCGCGCCACCGTCGCGGAGGCCGAGCGCGGAAACGTCGACTCACCTCTGATGGCCGCCCTCGACGTCATCCGGGACACCCGCTGGGTGGTGCGCGAGTGCGTCGACTTCGGCCGGCTCAACCCCGCCTCGCACCGGGACGACTTCCTGGGTGCCTACGTCCCCGCCAGCTCGGTCCTGGTGGCCGGCCCGCCCCCGGTCCGCATACGCCAACTGCTCGCCCTGATGGAAGGCGGTCTGCTGCGCGTCGCCGGACCGGAGACCCGTGTCGACGGCGACCCCGCGAGCGGGCGGTTCTCGATGTCCTCACCCTGTGTCGTGGGGTCGAGCACACCGGTCGACATCGTCATCGACGCCCGCGTCCCCGTCCCCGACCTGGGCCGGGACCCCGCACCGCTGACCGCGAACCTGCGCTCGCGCGGCCTGTGGACCGAGTTCGTCAACCAGGACGCCGACGACCGGTTCGAGACCGGCGGCGTCGCGGTCACGGAGGCCCCGTTCCACCCGGTGGACCGTGCCGGCCGGCCGGGCACGGGGCTCTACGTCCTCGGCGTGCCCACCGAGAACACCCGCTGGTTCACCCAGGTCGGCTTCGCCCGCCCCGGTCCATGGGGGGATTTCATCCGTGACGCCGACGCGATCGCGCAGCACGCCCTCGCGGGCGCCGTCACCTCCTAGGCCCAGCGCCCCAGGCGCACGGTCCCCCTCCTGTCGAAAACTCGTCCCCGCCTGATGAAAAGCCGCCGACCCGGCGTGAAGAAAGGGAGCTCCACGGTGTTCATGCCTTCTGTTCGGCAGCAGGGTTTGTGGTTCTTGGGTCGTCAGGAGGGGTTGTCGGCGACGTACAACGTGCCGGGTGCGGTGTGGTTGGAGGGG
>NZ_JBWKFN010000027.1:0-144062 GCF_056434245.1 Streptomyces sp. NPDC044064 | reverse complement strand
GATCTGCACACCCCCCACCCCCCCCCCCCCCACCCACCCCCCCCCCCCCCCCCCCCCCCCCCCCCCCACCCACCCCCCCCCCCCCCCCCCCCCCCCCCCCCCCCCCCCCCCCCCCCCCCCCCCCCCCCCCCCCCCCCCCCCCCCCCCCCCCCACGCCCGGGCAGGTGGCGAGCTGCTTGCGGATCAGCTCGGACTTGTCCTTGGCGAACGGGATCGAGGCGTCGGTGATGAGCACGGCCCCGGCGTGGCCGGCGGAGTCCGAGATGATCCACTGCCCGCTGATGGCCGCCACGTCCTCGACCCGGGTCGTGACGTTGGTGAAGAGCGGGGGACGGCGGCTGGGACCGGGGGAGGCGAGCGCGTGCCAGCCGACGAGCGGGATGCGTTGCGCGGCGGCCCGGGCGACCTGCTGGGAGGTCGCGTCGGGGTCGAAGCCGCCGATGACGATGCCCGAGGGCCTGAGGGTCACGGCCTGGCTCATGGCCGCCTGGATGCCGGCGGGAGTGCCTCCGCCGTCGATCACCCGCACCTTCCAGCCGATGACGCGCGCGGCCTCCCGCACGCCCTTCGCTGCGCCCGCGACCCCGGGATTGGTCATGGTCTGCGCGACGAAGACGATGTTCTTGCCGGGCACAGCCCTGGGGCCGTTCGTGGGTCCGTCCCAGGGCATGTCCGTCTTCTCCGCCTGTTCCACCGCGGCCCGCGCCTTCGTCTGCACCGCGGGGCAGCCGGGCGGGCCCGTGGTGGAGCCTCCCCGCACGTCCGAGGAGCCGCGGTCGCAGCCTGCAAGGGTGGCTGCCGCCGCAGCCAGCAGGACTGCGGCGGTGTGCCGGGCGGTGACGCGGCCGCGGGCGGCCCTGCGGGTGCCGGGCACGGGAACTCCTCGGAGAAGCGGCGCGATCACGGGGGTGGGGACGGCACGGAGGGCAGGTCGCCGGTGGCCGCGGTGCCGGTGCGCAGACGGCGGCGGGCGGAGTAGCCCGCAAGGCCGACGGCGAGGAGCAGAGTGGCGCCGTAGAACAGCGGGGTCGTCCAGAAGTCGCCGCCCAGCTGGGCGATGCCGGTGAGACCGACGGCCAGGACGGCGACGGCGACGAGCGTGCCCAGGGCGTTGGGGCGGCCGGGTCTGACGGCCGTGGAGCCGAGGAGGGCGCCGGCGAAGGCGGGCAGCAGATAGTCCAGGCCGACGCTCGGGTTGCCGACCTGCAGCTGGGCCGCGAGCAGCACCCCGGCGAAACCGGTGATCAGCCCGGACGCGGTGAAGGCGTAGACGGTGTACCTGCGGGTCGGGATGCCGAGCAGGTCTGCGGCGCGCGGGTTGGATCCGACGACGTAGAGACCCCGGCCGAGCGGCAGCCGCTCCAGGACCAGCCAGAGGGCGGCTGCGAGGGCCAGCACGTAGAAGGCCGGTACGGGCAGACCGAGGAACGTGGAGTCGTAGAGGTCGGTGAAGCCCGTGGGGAGGCCTCGGGGCCCGGGGACGACGCGGGCACCGCCGGTGACCCATCCGGTCACGGCGTACAGCATGCTGCCGGTTCCGAGCGTGGCGATGAAGGAGTCGATCTGCCCGAACTCGACGATGACGCCGTTGAGGACGCCCACGAGCCCCGCTCCGACGAGTACCGCGAGGCAGGCGAGCGGCCAGGGCCAGTGTCCGTCGACGATGAGCTGCAGCACCATGACGTGCGCGAGGCCGAGGACGTAGCCGATGGAGAGGTCGAACGCGCGGGTGACGATGGGGACCATGGCGGCGAGCGCAAGGATGGCCGGGATCGACTGGGTGGACAGGATCGAGTCGACGGTCTCCCGGGTGGGGAAGGTGCGGGGCAGGGCGAGGGAGAAGGCCACGAGGAGCAGGGCCGTCAGGGCCAGGAGGCCGTAGGCGGCGGCCAGGTGGCCGCCGGGCCGGTGCCGGGGCGGTCGCGGCGGGGCGGGCGAGGCGGTCACGAGGTGGTCGCGGTTCCGGACTCGGGCAGGGCGCAGGCGGCTCGGGTGAGCCCGGAGACCGTCAGGCCCGCACCGCTCAGCTCGGCCGTCAGGGTTCCGCGTACGAAGACCAGGGCGCGTCCGCACACGCGGGTGACCTCCTCGAAGTCGGTGGAGACGAGCAGGGCTCCGAGGCCGGCGGCGAGGGCCTGGTCGAGCAGGCGGTGGACCATGGTGCGGGCGCCGATGTCCACGCTCGCCGTCGGCTCCTCGAGGATCAGCAGACGCGGGTCCGCGCGCAGCCACCGACCGATCATGACCTTCTGCTGGTTGCCGCCGGAGAGGACGGCGATGGGGGCCTCGCTGTCACGGGGACGTACCGAGAAGCGGTCGATCAGGGCGGTGGCGTAGGCACGTTCCTGGCCGGGGCTGATCCAGTGCGGCGCCGGCCGGCCGCCCGCCCGGGGGTTGGCCAGGAGGTTCTCCCGTACCGTCAGTTCGGTGGCGCAGCCCTCCCGTTGCCGGTCGGCGCAGACCAGGCCGACGCCGAGGCGCACGGCGTCCGCGACGGTGCGGGGGTGGTAGGGCCGGCCGCCGAGGAGTACCCGCCCTGCGAGGATCGGCCCGGCGCCCGCGAGGGCGCGGCCCAGGTCCGTGTGCCCGGCGCCCGTCAGCCCGACCAGGCCCAGGACTTCACCGGCCGCGAGTTCCAGGCTGACCGGGCCCACGCCCGGGGCGCTGACGCGGTCGAGGGCAAGGAGGGCCGGACCGCGGGCACGGACTGCGGCGGGGTGGAAGTCGGCCGGTTCCGCGCCGACGATGTCGCGCACCAGGCGGGCGGGACCGTGGCCGGCCACCGGACCGTGGCTGACCAGGCGGCCGTCGCGCAGGACGGCGAAGGTGTCGGCCACCTGGTACACCTCGTCGAGGCGGTGGGTGACGTAGAGGATGCCGTGCCCTCGGGCGCGCAGGGCGTGCAGGACGCCGAAGAGCCTGGCGCAGTCCACCGCGGGGAGGCGGGCGGTGGGCTCGTCGAGGACGATGAGCTTCGCCCGGGTCGCGAGGGCTCGGGCGATGGCGACCAGCGAGCGTTCGGCGGGGGCCAGTTGGGCGACGGTCGCCTCGGGGTCGAGATGTGCGGCGACGGTCCGCAGGGCTTCGGTGCACTGCTCCCTGGTGCGCCGCCAGGAGATCAGCCCGGCGCGGCGCGGATATCCGGTGCTCAGCGCGATGTTCTCGGCGACCGTCATCCACTCCACCAGACCGAGGTCCTGGTGGATGAAGGACATGCTGCGGGAGGCCTCCCGGGTGCCGAGCGGGTGCCCGGCCACGGTGATCTGCCCCGCGTCGGCGTGGTGGACGCCCGCGAGCACCTTGATGAGGGTGGACTTTCCCGCGCCGTTGGGGCCGAGGAGGGCGAGGACGCTGCCGGCCCGGACGTCCAGGTCGACCCCGGTCAGCGCGAGGGTTCCGCCGAAGCGCTTGCCGAGCCCGCGGACACGGACCAGGGGTGGAGCGTCGTGCACGGACATCTCCGGAGATTCGGCCTGGCTGGTTCATCCCATACGCACAAAGGGATACTAACGGGGGATATCACTTAATTCCGGTTCAGCCGGTCGTCAGGCCGCGTCCAGCGCGCATTCGGCCCAGATGACCTTGCCCTGGGCGGTGTAGCGGGTGCCCCAGCTCTGCGACAGCTGTGCCACGAGGAACAGACCGCGGCCGCCCTCGTCGGTACCGGCCGCCCGGCGCAGGTGCGGCGCGGTGTTGCTGGCGTCGGAGACCTCGCAGATCAGGTTGTGGGCGTGCAGCAGCCGTACCCCGATGGGCCCGGCGCCGTGACGGACGGCGTTCGTGACCAGCTCGCTGAGGATCAGTTCCGCGGCGAACGCGGTCTCGTCGAGTCCCCAGTCGGCCAGTTGTCGTACGGCGTCCGCGCGGACCTCGCCGACGAGGGCCGGGTCGGCGGCCAGGTCCCAGGTGGCGATCCGGTTCCGGTCCACGGCGTGGGTACGGGCGACCAGCAGGGCGATGTCGTCGTAGGGGTGGTCGGGCGCCACTAGGTCCAGCACGGTCTGGCAGGCCTCGTCGGGGGTGTGCTCGGGGTGCGCCAGGGCTCCGCAGAGGTGGTCAAGGACGTCGTCGACGTCGCGCTCGCGGTCCTCGATGAGTCCGTCGGTGTACAGGACCAGCTGGCTGTCCTCCGGCAGGTGCATCTCGGCCGTCTCGAAGGGCAGGCCGCCGAGCCCGAGCGGAGGCCCGGCGGGCAGGTCGGGGAGCGAGACGGTGCCGTCGGGGCCGACGAGCACGGGCGGGGGGTGGCCGGCTCGGGCCATGGCGCACTGCAGCGTGGTCGGGTCGTAGACGGCGTACAGACAGGTCGCTCCGACGATGCCGAAGTCCGCCGACTCGGGATCCTCCCGGTCGAGGCGCCCCACGACGTTGTCGAGATGAGCGAGGACCTCGTCCGGCGGGAAGTCCAGTTCGGCGAAGCTGCGTGCGGCGGTGCGCAGGCGCCCCATGGTGGCGGCGGACAGCATGCCGTGGCCGACGACGTCGCCGACGAAGAGGCCCACGCGCGTGCCGGAGAGGGGGATGACGTCGTACCAGTCGCCGCCCACGTCGGACTCCGCGGGCAGATAGCGGTGGGCGACGTCGACGGCGTCCAGGTCGGGCAGACAGTGCGGGAGCAGGCTGCGCTGCAGGGCCAGGACCATGGCGCGTTCGTGGGTGTACTGGCGGGCGTTGTCCATGGACAGGGCGGCGCGCGAGGCGAGCTCCTGGGCCAGCGAGCGGTCGTCGTCGCCGAAGGGGGCGGGGTCCTGCGAGCGGTAGAAGCTGGCGACGCCGAGGACGACGCCGCGGGCGACCAGCGGGACGGTGATGAGGGAGTGGACGGCCGCCAGCAGCTGTTCGCCGAGTTCGGGGTCCTGGGCGAGCCAGCCGGCGGCGATCTTCAGGTCCGGTTCCAGCACCGCCTGCCCGCTGACCAGGCACCGCAGCTGCGGCGTGGTCGGGCCGAAGTCGATCCGCTTGCCGACCGGGCTGAAGGGCAGGTCCTCGCGGATACCGCGCACGACCGTCCGGCGCAGCTCGCCGAGGGGGTCGGCGGCCTCCTCGCCGCGCAGGACGGACTCGGGCAGGTCGATCGTGACGAAGTCGGCCAGTCGCGGAATGGCCGTCTCGGCGAGTTCCTCGGCCGTGCGGCGCACGTCCAGGGTGGTGCCGATGCGGGCGCTGGCCTCGGAGAGCAGTTCCAGGCGGCGGCGCGCGGCCAGGGCGTACTCCCCCACCGTCGGCTCTCCCACCAGCACGAGCCCGCTCGCCAGCGGCCGGGAGTCCGCGTGAAGGTCCGGCGCCCCGTCGGGGGTTGTGGGGTAGGCCCGCTCACGGTCGGCACCGCTCCGGACCGGCGCGGCGGCGGCACGGCCGGGCGTCGGGCCGACGTGGACACGGTCCGGTACGAGGAGGACAGGACGGTCTCCGGGCGGCCGCAGGAAGGACAGGGCGGCGAGCCGGGCGCTGCCGACGGTGTCGTCGGCCCGGCTCGGGACGGCGCCGGGCGGCCGGGAGGCGGGGCCGGTCAGGACGGCTTCGATGGCGATGCCCTCCACCCCGGAGGCGCTCGTCGTCGGCCGGCTGACGAGCGTGACCCGCCGGCCGTCGGACAGGCGCACGTCCACGGCGCCCCGCTGTGCGCAGGAGATCAGCTCGGTGGCCCTGTCCAGGAGGACGGCCCGGTCGCGGGGGTGCAGCTCGGGGGCCAGCTCATCGACGCCGATGCGGGTGTGCGACCCCGCGGCGGCGTCGGCCCTGGCGCTCAGGTACGACCGCAGCAGCGCCCGCTCACGCACGGAGCTCTGCCCCAGCAGCCGCCGTTCGACGGCCTCGGCCGCCTTGCGGATCACGGTGGCGAGCGCCGGGTTCTCGGCACCGCGCGGATAGCCGAAGCAGAGGACGCCCTCGATGCGCCCGCTGAGCGGGTCACGGACGGGCAGCGCACGGCAGGCGTTGCCCTGGGCGCGCTCGGCGAAGTGCTCGGCGCCGTAGACCCTGATGAGCTGACGCTCCGCCAGCGCGAGACCGATGCCGTTGGTCCCGGCGTACCGCTCGGCGAACACGAATCCCGGAACGCGCTGGAACGCGGGGAGGGTTCGGACCATGGACGCGTCGCCGAAGCGGCGCAGGAGGACGATCCCGTTCGCGTCGGCGACGGAGATGTTCATCTGACTGCCGGCGAACGTGAACTGCAACCGGTCGAGGACCGGGAGGGCCGCGCTGACGAGCCTGCTGTGCGGATCGAAATCCGTACGGTAGGGAAGATCGGCCTGGTCCGGTGAAAGACCCAGGGACCGGGAGCGCTGCCAGGAACCCAGGATCGGCGACCGTACGCCTTCCTCGACCGCCTCACCCTGCAGGAACCGCTCACGGGTACGCGCGGGCCCTGCCCCGCCGGTCGTACGCCGCCTGGGCGTCGGTTCCCTGCCGGACCGCACCACGCCTCGCCTCGCTCGCACTCGCGTCTATCGCAATTTACGAAAACCCGGCATTGACGAGGATACGGTCATAGCGGTCATGAGTCATGGCATGCCGGAGCGGTCATGAGTCATCGCATACCGAAGCGGTCACACTCGGTGAGGGGTGGGGGCCGTCCGTCCATGACCGCGCTCGCGTGACAGCCGTGCCGAGCCGGGTACCCGGTCTGAACGTAAGCCCGGACCTCGGCCGACCCCTGTCGGTGCGGACGCGCAGTCCGACAGTGCGCTCGGGAGCGGAGCATGAGACTTTCCTTCCTCGAACCCCTGTACAAGCACACGGGCCCCTTCGCTTCGGTCTACCTGGACACCTCCCGCGACAGCCTCATCGAGGATCCCGACGCCGCCATAGAGCTGCGCTGGCGACGTCTGCGGGCCACCCTTGCCTCCGAGGGCGCCGATCAGGACGCCCTCACCGCGGCGGCGGAGGCCGTGGGGAGCGACACCGGCATCCCCGGCGCCCACGGGCAGGCGGTGTTCACCGCGCACGGCCGGCTGGTCCTGCTGGACGAACTGCCCGCCCCACCCGCAAGGGACTCCGCGCACTTCGGAACGCTGCCGGACACGCTGCCGCTGGTCGTCCAGCACTTCCCCCAGATCCCCTACGTGGTGGTGCACGTCCACTACAGCGGCCGTCACTCCACGGACGCGCCCGGCACGGTGCGGATCGAGGCCGAGATCGGCCTGTGGCCCCTGACCAAGGTCACGCAAGGGCACCGCGTCCACGAGGAGATCCCGGTGGCCGACTGGCTGAACGCCGCCGGAGCACTGGGCCGGGAGCTGGAGGGCCACGCACGGCGCATCGACGCCGAGGCAGTGGTCGTCGCGGGAGACGTGTGGGCCCGCGGCATTCTCGTCCGCCGCCTCCCCGCCGCCCTGCGCGGACGGGTCCGGACCCTGGAGGGCGCCGGCGAGTCCCGGCCAGGACGGGCCCTGCTGGAGCACCGGCTCGACATCCTCTTCAGCGGGCGCATGGCCGAGCACGACCGGTCCCTGCTGGCAGCCTTCCTCGCCCAGCGCGCACACGACGGAGCGTCGGCCGAGGGCCTTGCCCCGGCCGTTTCCGCACTGCAGCGCGGCCGGGTCAAGGCCCTCTTCCTCAACAACCACCCCGAGTCGCCGCTCCGTCTGTGGGCCGGCCCGGAGCCGGGCCAACTGGCCCTCGGCGAACAGGAACTGCGCTCCTACGGCCTCCAGGACGTCCGCGAGGAGCGTGCCGACACGGTGCTCACCCGCGCCCTGGTCGGCACCCGGGCCGAGCTCGTCCTCGTGCCCGAACATCAGGTGAGGCTGCACGAGGGCGTGGGCGTACTGCTCCGCTACTCGGAACCGGCACCCCGCTTCTGACCCCACCGCCCGTCACGGGCCCCGACGGCCCCCGCGCTCCGGGTGGTGCTCGGCTCGCTCCCTCGCACGGGTCGGCTCAATCCGGCGGTTCCGGCGCCGCGCCGCCGTCCTCACCGCCGTCGCCTTTCCGTTCGTCCGGGCCGGGGGGAGGTTCCTTCGCCTCCTCCGGGATGTCCTCCTTGGGCGGCGGGTCCCGCGGGACGGGACCGGGTGAGTCCGGTTCCTTGCCGTGCGACGCGTTGCGATGGCGGTGCGCGTGCCCTTCGGACGCGCTGGCGAACGCAAGGACGGGGTGCCCGAGGAACAGCCGGATTCGGGGGTGGTCGAGAATCAGGAATCGGAGAGGCATCGCTGTGCTCCCGTGGATCGGGGTTCTGTCAGGCTTCCTGCCCTGCCGGACGTCCTGTCGGTCCTCGTAGCCATGGCCGGTCACCGCTCCTCCTGTCGTGCTGCGACTACCCGTCCGGCCCGGAAGGATGCGGCGGCCGGTCAACACCGCTCCCGGGTTCCTTGAAGAGGAAACAGCCGTCGCGAGCCGTCCTCGCCGAGATCTGACGGTGTCTCCGCTCGACTCGCGGTCTCCCCCTTCGAGGCGCACGATGGACTCAGGGGAACTCCGCCCCGCGAGCCGGTGACAGGCCGTGGGGCCGGCCGAGGAACAGCCATGACCCACACCGAACTTCAGCCGGGCGGCGTCGAGTCGGAGAACCATCCTTGGAAGATCCGCCTCGTCAAACACCCGAAGCGGTTTGAATCGTCGCACTTCGTCGCCGCCAAGAAGGCGGCCCACGCGATCCTGCACGCCATGGAGGATCCGGACCTGCCCTACGGGCCGAGACCCGTCGATCCAGGGGCGGGACCGAACGGTTCCGAGCACTGGGAGATGCACCACGGCGGCAGCCTGTGGGTCAAGGGACGCGACCACTGGCTGATGTACCGCGCCCGGGTCGGCATCGAGTGGAGCATGCAGTTCTGCGCCGATCCCGAGAAGGTCGACCGGCTCCGGCAGGAGGCCGCCGAGCTGGTCGACGCCTTCCCGCTCACCCTGCCCGCCCTGGCGGAACTGGGCTACGGGCACGCCGAGGAGCTGCTGCGCACGCCCATCAAGGACGCCGACGGGGTCGAGGCCTGGACCGACTGCCTGTTCAACTCCTGTGTGCCGCTGAGCCGCGGGAATCACCAGGGGATCCTGCCCAAGGTGCCGGGTGAGCACCACTATCCCTGGCCCGTGAAGGGCGCGGACTTCGTCCGGTTCGACGACTTCCAGCTCTGGGTGACCCTGCCCGACGGCACCCACGGTGCCGTCACCCCGGTGGACCGCCGCGGCTCGGGCGACGGACACGTCCGCCTGGCCTTCGTCCCCGAGGGCAGCGAGGCCGCCGCGACGATCGCGGAGGCGCAGAACCGCGGGCTGATGGCGGTCCTGCCGGCGAACAGCGACGTGGCCATGCAGGCCTTCGCCCGGCAGGTCTCCCCGGGCCGGCACACCGCCTCCGGCCCCCTGTCCGCCGCCGCGGCACGGCACGGCGGACCCAACTCCGGCTAGCAGGGAGGACGGCATGCCTCGCGCGATCGTCGTCTGCCTGGACGGGACGGGCAACCAGGTGGGCGCCAGCCATCCCACGAACGTGGTCAGGCTGGTGGAGATGCTGGACGCGGACGATCCGGCACGCCAGCTCGTCTACTACGACCCCGGCGTCGGGACGATGTCGTCGGCCACCGCCAACGGACCGGTAGGCCGCCGGCTCTCCCGCCTGTGGGGGCTGGCCTTCGGCAGCGGGCTGCGGACCAATCTCGCCGAGGCGTACACGTACCTGATGCGGAACTGGCAACCGGGCGACCAGGTGTACGTGTTCGGCTTCAGCCGCGGTGCCTACACCGCCCGGGCGCTCGTCGGGATGCTCAACAAGCCCGGCCTCATGCGCCCGGGCTCGGAGAACCTGGTGCCGTACGCCGTGGCGAAGTACTCCTTCAACCAGGACGTCGACCGGAGCGAGAAAGAGGTCGCGCGGTTCTCGCACGCGTTCTGCCGGCGCACGGAGAACGAGCCGCTGTGGGCGGAGGTGAAGCAGAACAACCCGCGCCAGGTCTCCCACCACGCCCTGCCGGTGGCCTACCTCGGTGTCTGGGACACCGTGAAGGCGGCCGGCCTGCTGCGGCTGGGCAGTCTGCAGTGGCCGTACACGCACCAGTTGCCGAACGTCGCCCGCATCCGGCATGCGGTGTCGCTCGACGAGACCCGCCGCCCCTACCACGAGTTCCTGGTGACACCCCGCCCGGCGCCGCGTCAGGACACCGCTGAAGAGGTGTGGTTCACCGGGGTGCACTCCGATGTCGGCGGCACCTTCGCGCATGCCGAGGACGACCCCCTGCTCTCCACGATCCCGCTCAAGTGGATCACCGACGGCGTCACCCAGGACCTGGTGTTCCGGCCCCAGGCCTACGGCACGACCTGCGCGGTCACCGAGAACTTCGCCGGCGCTCCGGTGCACGACAACGGCCCGCTGTGGTTCCTCGTGGGCCGGCGCTCCCGTCCCCTGCCCGACGACGCCCTGCTGCACACGAGCGTCAGGCTGCGGCGGGAGCGGGATCCCGGGTACCGCCCGGATCTGCCCGGCCCGCAGGAGCCGGGCCGCTGGGCCGACCCCGACTGGACCAAGCCGGAACCGCCGCCCGGCGGTTGAGCACCGCCCGGCCTGTTCCCGCGAAGATCTCGCAACAGACACCTTGACTGGCTAAGTCTCGTTACGCAACGCTCTCCTCAGGAGTCGATGACGACGAGGAGGCCGGTCTCGCGATGGAGTGGACGGGCGCGCGGTACGCGGACGAACCGACGGTCGAAGTGACGACGTGGATCGACGCACCGCCGGAGCGGGTGTGGAAGCTGGTCTCGGACGTGGGCCTGATGCCGGCCATGAGCGACGAGCTGCAGTCGGTGGAGTGGCTCGACGGCGTCACCGGGCCGGCCGTCGGCGCCCGGTTCGTGGGGCGCAGCAGCCACGAGGCGTACGGGGAGTGGGAGACCACCTCCCACGTCGTCGAGTGCGAACCGCCGCGGGTGTTCGCCTGGGCGGTGCAGGACCCCGCCGATCCGAGCGCCGTCTGGCGCTTCCGGCTCACGCCCAGGGACGGCGGGACCGAACTCTCCCAGTGGATGCAGATGGGTCCGGGACGTTCCGGCCTGTCCGTCGCCATCGACGCGATGCCGGAGAAGGAACAGAAGATCGTGTTCGTGCGCCTGCGCGAGTTCGAGCGCAACATCTCCGTCACCCTGGAACACCTCAAGAAGCGTGCGGAGGCGTGATGCGGACCGCGACGACGATCGAGGCGGCGGGCGGGGAGGCCTGGTCGGACCAGACGGACTTCGTGGTCGAGGCCGAGAAGCTGGGGCTCGACATCTGCTGGGTCGCCGAGGCATGGGGCTCCGACGCGCCCTCCGCCCTGGGCTTCTACGCTGCCCGCACGGACCGCATGCTGCTCGGCTCGGCGGTCATGCAGGTCGGCACGCGCACCCCGGTGGCGCTGGCCCAGACGGCCATCACCTTGTCCAACCTCTCCGGCGGGCGCTTCCTGCTGGGCCTGGGCCCCTCCGGCCCGCAGGTGATGGAGGGGCTGCACGGGGTCCCCTTCGCCCGGCCGCTGGCCCGCGTCCGCGAGACCGTGGAGATCGTGCGCCAGGCGGTGGAGGGCGCCAGGATCTCCTACTCCGGAAGCGAGTTCCGGATCCCGCTGCCGGACGGGGACGCCCGGCCCATGCGGCTCTCCATGCGCGCCGAGCACCGGATACCGGTCTATCTGGCCGCCCTGTCCCCCGCCATGCTCCGGCTGACGGGGCAGGTCGCGGACGGCTGGCTCGGCACGAGCTTCGTACCGGAAGGCGCGGCGCAGGCCTACTTCGCGCCGCTCGACGAAGGCCTGGCCCGCAGCGGGCGCGGCCGCGCCGACCTGGACGTCTGCCAGGGTGCCGAGGTGTCGTTCGCGCCGGACGAGGAGGCGCTGGGCGCCATGGTCGCCGGCCGCAAGAAGGAGCTGGCCTTCAGCCTCGGCGGGATGGGCTCGGCCTCGACCAACTTCTACAACCAGGCGTACAGCCGCCAGGGCTGGGCGGAGGTGGCCGCGGAGGTACGCGAGCGGTGGCAGGCGGGTGACCGGGACGGAGCTGCGCAACTGGTCACCGACGAGATGGTGCTCGCCACCACGCTGATCGGCACCGAGGACATGGTGCGGCAGCGGCTGCGCGTGTGGCGCGACGCCGGTGTGAACACCGTCCGTCTCTACCCGGCCGGTGACACCCTGGACGCCCGGCTCGCCACGCTGGGCCGCGCGATCGAGCTGGTCCGTGAAGCGGGTGACCTCTCATGAGTCCCGCGCGCCCGTCCTTCGCCGACTGGCCGTGCTCCGTGGCC
This sequence comes from Streptomyces sp. NPDC044064, assembly GCF_056434245.1. Lineage (NCBI taxonomy): Bacteria > Bacillati > Actinomycetota > Actinomycetes > Kitasatosporales > Streptomycetaceae > Streptomyces > Streptomyces sp. NPDC044064. The sequence goes on along the minus strand of NZ_JBWKFN010000027.1, from coordinate 131,848 downwards.
CGCACGGTGGACATCATCGGTGACGCCTGGACGTCGCTGATCCTGCGGGAGGCCTTCTACGGCAGCTGCCGGTTCGACGAGTTCCAGCAGCAGCTGGGCATCGCCCGCAACACGCTGACCGACCGGCTGCGCCGACTCGTCGACGAAGGACTCATGGAGAGGCGGCTCTACGAGAGCGAGCCTCCGCGCCACGAGTACCGCCTGACGGAGAAGGGGTGCGACTTCTTCCCGGTCCTCGCCGCCCTCACCCGCTGGGGCGACCGGTGGCTCGCGGGTGACGAGGGCGTACCCGTCACGCTCCATCACGACGCGTGCGACCACGACGCCCACGCCGAGGTGGTCTGCTCCTCGTGCGGCGAGCCGATGCGATCCGAGGACACGTCCGTGCGGATGGGTCCCGGCTATCCGGAGCGGCTCAGGACGCGGCCCGACGTGCAGCGCCGTTTCGCTCAGCCCTGAGGGCGATGCCGCCTGCGTTCGTGAACCGTTGCGGGGTCGACGGGCGGGAAGGCCTCCCTGAGCCGGGCGAGGAGGGCCTTCGCCGCCAAAGTGGCGGGCCCGTGCGCCGGCCAGGCGAGAGCGATCCGGCCGCGCAGGCCCGGAGCGGTCAGCGGGAGGGTGCGCAGGCCGAAGGCGGCCGCGGTCCCGGACGGGAGCTCCGGGACGACGGCAACCCCGAGACCTCGGGCCGCGAGGCGCGCCACCAGGGTCGGCGCGGCGGCTTCGAAGGCGATGCGAGGGGAGAAACCGGCCTGGGCGCAGGCGCGTTCGAGTGTCCCGCGCAGACCGGTGCCGCGGGGAAGGCAGATGAGCGGCCGATCGGCGAGGGCTGCCGGCCTCGGCCGGCAGGTCCCGCAGGAGCGCCTGCGGATCGTCCTGGACACCGTCGCGCCGCGAACACTTCGCTTCTTCAAGGCGGACCTCGTCGACATCGAACTGCGCGCCACCGATCTGGAGTGGTCGTACGGCAGGGGCACTCAGGTGCTGCGCCCGGCTCAGGAGCTTCTTCTGCTCGCGTACGGGCCCAAACTCCCGGCGGCACGCATGGACGGGTGATTCCTGCTCCCCTGTCCCACCAGGGTTGCCGGTCAGGGGGGTGGAGGTGGCTCGCGGGAGGGCAGCAGGCATGATCACCGCGTGGACAAGACATGGCGGGGCTGGGCGGCGCGGTGGGCGATCGCTCTGGTGTGGTTCTACGAGGGGTTCTGGTGCAAGATCTGGCCGGGGCGGGCGGATCAGCGGGCGATCGTGGGGGACGTGCCGTTCCTGCCCGAATGGGCGGTGACGGGGGCGCTCCTCGCGATCGGCCTGGCCGAGGTCGCGATCGGCGTGTGGGTGCTGAGCGGGCGTCGGGCGCGGGCGGCCGCGATCGTACAGACCGTGCTGGTGGTGGCGTTCAACACGGGCGGCCTGCTCTTCGGCGCCGACCGGATCGACGAGCCCGGGCGGCTCGTGACACAGGACCTGGCCTTCCTGGCGCTGATCTGGCTGGTGTCGTGGACGGAGGACGAGTGAGCGGGACACCCTGGGCGCACGGTCGGCTGCTCGGCGGGTTCGGCGGCCCGCGCCTGCTCTTCGGGCGGATGTACGAGGACTGGGGTGTCGAGCTGGCGGTCTTCCCGCCGGCGGGCGCACGGGTGCTGTGCATCGCCTCGGCAGGTGACACGGCGGCGGCCCTGGATGCGGCGGGGTACGACGTGACGGCCGTGGACGTCAATCCGGTGCAGCTCGCCTACACGCGCGAGCGGCTGGCCGGCGGTGCGACCCGGGAGGGAACGGCCGAGGCGGTCATGCGCCTGGGCCGGGGCACCGCGGCCCGGCTGCTGCCCGCCTGGCGCCGGGCGGAGCTGCACGACTTCCTGGCCCTCGACGATCCGCAGGAGCAAGCCCGCCGCTGGCGGGAGGAGTTGGACACCCCGGGTCTGCGCCGGCTGATGCGGGTCGCACTGCGGCCCGGCGGAGCCCTGGCGGTGGCCCTGCGACCGTCGTTCGCCGGTGTCGTCCCGCAGCGTTTCGACGAGGTGCTGAGGCGGCGCCTCGAGCGGACCGTGTGCGGGCATCCCAACGCGAGCAATCCGTGGCTGTGGCGGCTGCTGGCAGGGGCCGAGCCGCCGCGCACTCCACCGCCCCGGGCACCGGGCGTCCGGCTGGTCCACGACGACGTGGTGCGCGCGTTGGAGCAGGCGCCGTGCGGTGCCTTCGACGCGGTGACGCTCTCCAACGTGCTGGACGGGCCCGGCCCCGGCTTCGCCCGGCGGCTGCGGGCGGCCGTGCGCCACGCGGTGCGGCCGGGCGGCGTGGTGGTGCTGCGCAGCGCCCGGGAGCCGGGCCCTGGCGGGCCGGGTTGGGCGGCGCAGGACAGCTCGGTGCTGTGGGGTGTGGTGCGCGTGGTGCGCCTCGGGGGCGAGGGCGCGGATCGGAGGATCGAGCCGTGAGGTATCTGCTGCAGCGTCATCCCGTGCCCATACGCACGCGCTTCGCGCACTCGCTGGTGCTGACGTACGCGCTGCCCGCCGAGCTGCTGTACCCGCTGGTGCCGCCGGGCCTGGAACTGGACACCTATGGGGAGCACGGGTTCGTGGCGGCCGCGCTGGTCGACACCCGCGCCCTGCGGCCGGCGGGCCTGCCCGTCCGCCTCGGGGCGGACTACCTCCTCACCGGCTACCGGGTCTTCACCCGCTTCCGCACCCCGGGCGGCCGCGTCATGCGCGGACTGCGCATCCTGCGCAGCGACACCGACAGCAGGGTGATGGCGCTCGGCGGCAATCTGATGACCCGCTACAACTACCGCCTGGCCCGGATCGGCACCCGTGTCGAGTCCGGCCTGCTGGAGTTCCGGGTGGACAGCGCCGACGGCCGGGCGGATCTGCACGTGCGGGCCGATCTCGGCAGCGCGCCGGCGCCGCTGCCCGCCGGCAGCCCGTTCGCGGACGCGCGCGCCGCCCGGCGCTTCGCGGGCCCGCTCCCGTACACCTTCGAGTACGAACCGCAGACCCGCTCGATGATCGTGGTCAAGGCGGTCCGCACGCACTGGGACCCGCAGCCGGTCTCCGTGGACGTGCGCCGGCTGACGTTCTTCGACCACGCCCCGTTCGCCGGAACGCGGCCGGTCCTCGCCAACGCCTTCCACGTCGCCGATCTGGAGTACGGCTGGGAACGGGGCCTGCGCCGGACCGAGACCGGCGGTGAGCGGTGATCCGCCGCTCCGGCGTCCGGGACGTGATCGCCTACAACTGGCCGCGGTACACGGCCGGTCTGGCCACGGCGGCGGCCTCGGCCGCAGTCGCCCGCCGGCTGCCACCGCCCCTGCGCACCATGGCCCGGGCCGGCTCCGCCGCCGCGGTCGGTCTGCTCGCCTCCGCCACGGTCGCGAGCTGGCTCGTCTACGACCGCTCGGAACTGTACGGCTACGACTGGCTGGACGCGCTGCTGCCGCAGGCGCCGACCGCGCACGTGGTGGTGGGCACCGGCCTCGACGAGGCGAGCGTCCCGCTGGCCGCCCGCTGGCCGGCCTCCCGGCAGACCACCGTCGACCTGTACGACCCGGCCGTGATGACCGAGGGGTCGGTGCGCCGCGCCCGGCGCAGGGTGCCCCCGCCGCCGCACGCGGTACCCGGCCGGGCGGAGGCGCTGCCCGTGCCCCCGGCCATGGCGGACGCCGTGTTCCTGGTGTTCGCCGCCCATGAGCTGCGGCGGGCGCGGGACAGGGAGCGGCTGTTCGCGCAGTGCGCCCGGGCGCTGCGCCCCGGCGGGCGCCTGGTCCTGGTGGAGCACCTGCGGGACGGCGCGAACACGGCCGTCTTCGGACCGGGAGCCTGGCACTTCTTCCCTCGCGGAGAGTGGCTCCGGCTGGCCGCGCATGCCGGGCTGCGTCCGGCGGCCGAGCGCCGCGTCGCGGGCCTGGTCACGGCGTTCGCCTTCACCAGGGAGCCGGCGTGACCGAACTGCTCACGCTCACCTCGCAGTTGCGCCTGGTCGGCCTGGCGCTCGTGGGCATGGGGCTGCTGCACGTGGTCCTGCCGCGCATCCTCGGCTGGCCGGGCGACCTCGGCGGCAGCAGCCTGCTCACCCGTCAGGTCTCCTACGCGCACGTGTTCTTCATCGGCCTGACCTGCGTGCTGCTCGGCGCGCTGCCGCTGGCGTTCTCCCATGAGCTGTTGAGCGGCGCGCCGCTGCCGACGGCACTGCTGTGCGGACAGACCCTGTTCTGGGGCCTGCGCTGGGTCATGGAGTTCGCCTACTTCTCACCGCGGCTGTGGCGGGGGCACCGGCTGCGGACGGCGGGCCACCTCGCACTGTCGCTGCTGTGGACGTGGGTGACCGCTGTGTTCACCCTGGCGACGGCGCACGCGGTGGGCTGAGGAGCGCCGGATGCGCGGCCGCGCCCCGGGCCATGGTGCCGGTGCCCGGCCGGCCGGCGTCAATCGCCCGGCCGGCCCTTCTCCCGGTCCGGCAGGTAGCTGGCGAGGCCGCGCAGGATGATCTCGACGCCGATGTCGAACCGCTCGTCGGAGGAGTCCGACACCATCAGCCCGGACAGGGCGCGCAGATGGGGGAAGTCCTCTTCGGGCAGGGCCGAGAAGTAGTTCCGCATCTCCTCGGCCATCTCGCGCCAGTCGGGGCGGGCCAGGGAGGAACCGTCACCGCCGTGCTGGTCGGCCCGGTCCTGCCACATGCCCTCCTCCAGGACGAACCCGTCGATGTAGGTGGAGATGAGGTCCCCAGCCTCCGCCGCGATGCGGTCGGGCAGCCCGGCGGTGCGGAATATGGCGAGCAACGCCTCGACGTGCGGCAGCAGTTCGGCGGTGAAGGGGACGTGGGCCATGGAGATCCTGGCCATGTCCCGGTGGGACCGCAGGCGTCGCCGTCCGGAGCGGGCGTAGTCCCGCACCTGCTCCTGCCATCGCTCCGGGTCGGGTTCGGGCATTTCGAAGCCGTCGAAGAGCCGGGTGTACATCAGCTCCAGGAGGTCGTCCTTGGACCTGACGTGGGCGTAGAGGGCGGAGACCGTGACCCCCAGCTCGGCCGCGACCTGGCGCATCGACAGCCCGTCGAGCCCCTGGCGGTCCAGCACGGTGAAGGCGGCTTGGACGACCCGCTCGCGGGACAGCGGTGCACGCGCGGGGGCGACGCGGGTGCGCGTGGGGCGCTCGCGCTCCCAGGGGGACGGCGGAGGGGTTGCGGGGGTGTTCGAGGCCGCGTCGGTCATGCCGACAGTTTAGGCACCGGGAGAACAGTGTTCACCTTACTGAGCGGCCCGCATGGCGACAAACGCGATATATCTTGTCTCGGCGCCGCGCTTGCGCTATATCTTAATGAACGCCGTTCTCTCGGTGAGCACTGTTCTGTTAGTGTGAACAGTGTTCTGCCGCGCGTCCGGTCACCCGTCTCCCCGGGGCGTACCAGCACCAGCGCACCGGGCAGTCACATCCATCCGTCCCACCGCGCCCGCGGACCTCACCGCGGCGCGGCCCATGTGCGAGGAGTTCCGATGTCCACCACCGGTGTCGCGTCCACCGAGACGCCCACCGACTCGCCAGCGCCCTACCGGTGGCGCTGGGCTGCGCTCTTCGTGATCCTCGCGGCCGAGGTGATGGATCTCCTCGACGCAGTCGTCACGAACATCGCCGGCCCCTCCATGCGGGCCGACCTGGGCGGCGGCGCCTCCACCCTGCAGTGGCTCGCCGCCGCGTACACGCTCTCGATGGCCGTCGGCCTCGTCACCGGAGGGCGGCTCGGCGACATTCACGGGCGCCGCCGGATGTTCCTGGTGGGAGCCGCCGGCTTCACCCTGGGCTCGCTGCTGTGCGCGATATCCGTGTCGCCCGAGATGCTGATCGGCGCACGCGTCGTCCAGGGCCTGTTCGGCGCGGTGATGCTGCCGCAGGGCCTCGGCATGATCAAGGAGATGTTCCCGCCGAAGGAGTCGCAGAAGGCCTTCGGCATGTTCGGCCCGGTCATGGGACTGTCCGCGGTGTGCGGGCCGATCCTGGCGGGCTGGCTGGTGGACGCCGACTACTTCGGCACCGGCTGGCGGATGATCTTCCTGATCAACCTGCCGCTGGGTGCCGCGGCCTTCCTCGGTGCCCTGCGCTATCTGCCGCGGGGCCGCTCCGGGACCAAGCCGCGCCTCGACATCGCCGGCATGCTCCTGGTCTCGCTGGCCGCACTGCTCATCATCTTCCCGCTGGTCCAGGGCCGTGAGTACGACTGGCCCGTGTGGACGTTCGTGATGATGGGCGCCTCGGTGGCCGTGTTCGCCTTCTTCGCCAAGTACGAGTCGCGCCGCAGCAAGGACGGCCGGGACCCGCTGGTCGTCCCCAGCCTGTTCCGCAAGCGCGGGTTCAGCGGCGGCATGGCCCTCGGGCTGGTCTTCTTCTCGACCATGCAGGGCTTCATGCTGGTCTTCAACCTCTACACCCAGATCGGCCTCGGCTATTCGCCGCTCAAGGCCGGCCTGGTGATGGTGCCCTGGTCCGGCGGCATGATCGTCGGCTTCGGGATCGCCCAGGGGGTCGCCCGGTTCGGGCGGGCCGTACTGCAGGCCGGCACGCTGGTCATGGCGCTCGGTGTGTTCGGCGTGTGGCTGACCCTCGACATGGTCGGCAGCGGTGTCGGCCCCTGGCAGCTCCTGCCCTCCCTGCTCGTCACCGGCATCGGCATGGGCCTGCTCATGGCACCGTTCTTCGACATCGTGCTCGCCAGTGTCGAGCAGCACGAGACGGGTTCGGCGTCCGGCACGATGACCGCGATGCAGCAGCTCGGCGGCGCCTTCGGCGTAGCCATCCTCGGCACCGTGTTCTTCGGCCTGCTGGGCGGCGGGATCGCCTCCGCCGTGGACCACCACTCGGGCAGTCTGCGGGGCCAGTTGGCCGCCGCGCACGTCGCGCCCGCCGCTCGGGACCGCATCGTGACGGACCTGCGCGCCTGCGCCTCGGACCGCGCCGTCGCCAAGGATCCCGCTGCGACCCCGGCGTCCTGCACGCGGCTGGAGAAGGACACCCGGTCCGCCGTGACCTCGCCGCAGGCCGGGGCCCGGATACCGGCGGCGCTCAAGTCCACCGCGTCGTCGGCCTTCCAGAGCGGCTTCGGATCCGTCATGCAGACGGTGCTGTGGATCGTGGACGGCATGCTCGCCCTGACCTTCCTGCTCGCGTTCCTCCTGCCCCGCCACGCACGCCCCGAGGGCTCTGCCGGGCACTGAGCCCCGGCCGCGTACGCACAACGAAGTACGGCCGCCGGCCCCCTCCTTGGGGTGCCCGGCGGCCGTCCCGTTTCCGAGGCGGCCACACGGAGACGGCCTGTCACCGGATGCGCCCGCTCCCGTACAGTCCGTGGTGCCGGCGCTCCATCGCGACCACGCCCATCGGTTGACCAGGAGAGGAACCATGGACACCGAAGCCAGTCCCGACACCCTTCCCCGCCTTCCCGGAACAGGACGGCCGGTTCCCGAAGCCGAGCCCGGGCTCGTGGAGCGGTGGCGTTCGGAGGGCGGCGAACTGGTCGGCCTGCTGGCCCAGGTGCGGGAGCGGTTGGGCGGGGTCGCCGCGTTCCGTCTCGGGCCGGCACCCACGCCCACGGTTCTGGTCACCGACCCGGAGGCGGTCCAGCACGTACTCGCCCGGCACCCGGACCGGTACGTCAAGCGCTCCCACCGCGCCCGCCTGCTGATCGGCGACGGCGTCCTCGCCGCCACGGGTACGGCGTGGAAGCAGCAACGCCGCCTGTTGCAGTCCCAGTTCACCGGCACCGGGATGCGCCGCTACGAACAGCGGATCGTCGGGGCCGCCCGGACCACAGCCGGGCGCTGGAACGGCTACGCCCGTACGGGGCAGACCATCGATGTCGCCCGGGAGATGCGCCGCTTCGCCCTGGACGCCATCTGGCGCTCACTCACCGGGCACCCTCTCGACGACGGAACCGAGCACGAACTGGCCGCCGTCGCGGCCGTGGCGGCCGCCCTTCCGACGCTGCCCGCCGGTGCCACCGACGCCGAGGGCGCCGTCGCCGCCGATCTCGCCAGGATCGACGCGGTCGCCCGGCACGCCATCGAGGCCGCCCGCGACGGGGCGGCCGGCCCCGACGGCCCGGGCCTGCTGCACGTCCTGGTCGAGGCCTCCGCCGAGCGCCCCGAGTACACCGACCGGCTGATCCGCGACGAGCTGGTCACGCTGCTCGTGGCCGGGCACGAGACCACGGCGAGCACCCTGACGTGGCTCTACCTGCTCCTCGACCGGCACCCCGCCACCCGCGAACAGGTTCTCGCCGCCGGCGCCGAAGGCTCGGCACAACGCCGCCAGGCCATCCAGGCCCTGGTTCACGAGACGCTCCGGCTCTACCCCTCCGCCTGGATCCTGCCCCGCCACGCCACCGAGGACGACACCCTCGCCGGCTACGCGGTCGAGGCAGGCACCGACATCCTGACCTGCCCCTACCTCACGCACCGCGATCCCGGACTGTGGCCGGATCCCGAGCGCTTCGACCCCCGGCGCTTCCTCACATCGGACGGGCGCCCCGCCCACCCGGGCGCCTACTTCCCCTTCGGCATCGGCGCCCGCGCCTGCCTCGGCCTGCAGTTCGCGCTCCGTGAGACGACCATCCTGCTGGAACACCTGCTCCCGGCCCACATCCCGGCCTTCTCCTCCGTCCCCACGAAGGCGGCGTACGGCATCACCGTCCGCCCCGACGGCCCCACCCCGGCGACGCTGGAAGCTCCGGGCGCCTGACGCCTCCCGGCGGCCCGGAGGGTTCGGGATCGGGTCGGCCCGCGTTCACCCGGCGAACCCGGGCGATCTACGCTACGACTTCGGCGGCGCCCCCCACCGCCCCACCCGCACCGTCCCGAAAGGACGAGCCCCGTGCTCACGTCGTACGCAGCCCACTTCGACACGCCCGCCGGGTATCTCGACTTCGCACGGTTCGGTCCGCCGTCGCGGGACGCCGTGGCCGCCACCGCGCGCGCCATGGAGGAGTCCGCCGGCGCCGACCACACCACCGTTGACACGCTGATGGGCGCGGAAGGAGTCGCCCGGGACACTGCCGCCCGGCTCGCGGGCACGGACGCCCGGCACACCGTGCTGCTCCCCAACGCGTCCACCGGTCTGTTCCACGCCGCCCTCGGCATCCGGGACGGTGTGGTCCTGGCGCCGCGCACCGACTTCCCGGCCAACCACTATCCGTGGCGCCGCACGGCGGACCTGGGCCGGGCCACGCCGCGCTGGCTCGACCCGGCGCCCGGCGGCGGGGTCACCCCCGACCTGGTCCGCGCCGCGCTGACCGACGACGTCGTGGCCGTGTCCGTCAGCGCCGTCGACTTCCGCTCCGGCTTCCGTGCCGACCTGGCGGCCCTGCGCGAGGCGATCGGACCGGACCGGCTGCTGATCGTGGACGCCATCCAGGCGTTCGGCGTGGCCGTGATGCCCTGGGACGCGGCCGACGTGCTGGTCGCGGGCGGTCAGAAGTGGCTGCGCGCGGGATGGGCCACCGGCTTCGCGACGCTGTCCGATCGCGCGCTGGAATCCCTGGAGCCGGTACTCACCGGATGGACGGGCGTCGAGGACGTCGGCCTCTTCGACGGAGCGGAGCACCCGCCCGCCCCGGACGCGCGGCGGTGGTCGATCACCAATCTCAGCCCGGTGACGGCCGCCTCGTTCGCGGCCGCGCTGGACCTCGTCGAGCGGCACACCGTCACGGCGATCGAGGCCGCGATCGCCGCGCGGATCGCCGAACTCACCGATGTCGTCCGGGAGCACGGCGGCCAGGTCCTCTCCCCCACCGACCCGGCGCGGCGCGCGGGCGTCCTCTCCTTCACGATGCCGGACCACGATCCGTCCCTCGTCGCGAAGTCCCTGCATGCCGAGGGTGTCACTCCGACGGTGCGCACCGGCTCGCTCAGGCTCTCCCCGCACGCCTCGACCCCGCCGGAGGCGTCCGATCGGGTCGCTGCCGCGCTGTCGTCGCTGCGGAACTGACCCCGGCCGGCGGGACGATCTCCCTCTTGAGGATCTTGCCGGTGGGTCCCTCGGGCAGTGCATCGGCGATCCACACCCTCCGCGGGTACTTGTAGGCGGCGACCTGACGTCTGACGTACTCGCGCAGCTCGTCGGGTGTCGCCCGGGCACCCGGTTCGAGAACGACCGCGGCGTCGGCGACCGCGGGGTGCTCGTACAGCACGTCTTCTGCCGACCGGAGCGAGCGACCAGGCCCGGTCGGACAAAAACGTCCGGTGACCCGGCACAGTGGCCGACGACCCCGCGGACCGCCGCGCCGAACCGGTGTTCCCCACCGGACGCGGCCTGCTCCAGATGGCGGCCGCCGCCGGCTACATCTGTCCCGCGGCCATGGGCGCGGAGTGGAGTTCGCGTACCAGCTGCGGGGTGAGCAGTTCACCGGCGCGGTCGGCGAGGACGGCCATTTCGTAACCGACCAGACCGACGTCGCACCCTTCGGCCGCCAGGACGCCGAGGCAGCTTCCGTCGCGGATGCGCCCGACCAGGAGGAAGCCGCCGAGCATCTCGATCATGACGAGTTTCATGCCGTGGAAGCCGTGCGCCGTCGCCGCGTTCTGGGCGAGGCTGGTGATGCCGGAGACGACGGCGGCGAGGTGGTCGGCCCGGTCTCGGCCGAGGCTGTCCGAGGCGGCCATGAGCAGGCCGTCGGAGGAGACGGCGACGGCATCGGTGACGCCGTCGGCGGTGCGGACGAACTGCGAGATGAGCCAGCCGAAGCTCTGGACGGCGGTGGTCATGATGAAGCTCCTTGAGTGGTGCGGGCCTCGCCACGGGCGACACCTGCTCTGAAGCCGTTGAGCAGGGAGGAGACGGCGGGCCGGGCGGGCCGGGCGGAGGCGGCGGAATCCTTCGCGGGGGCGAGCAGACGCCCGGGGAGGGCGAGGAGTGCGGACAGACCGCCGCCGGTGGTGTCGAAGAGGTGGACCTGGGTGCCTTCACCGAGGCGGTGGGCGAGTCGGCCGACGACGAGGTGGCCGAGGAACCGGGTGGGCGCGGCGAGGAGGGCCTCCTCCCCGGAGCCGGCGAAGCGGGTGTGGGCGCGTTCCTTGTCGGCTTCGGACATGCCGACGCCGTGGTCGACGACGGCGAAGCAGTACGTGTCGTCCTCGGTGTCGTACCAGCCGTGCACCTCGACGGGTTCGGCCGGCGGCGAGAACATCAGCCCGTTCTCGATGAGTTCGGCAAGGAGATGCACGACATCGGCGACGGCGTGTCCGCGCACCCGCACCGGCTCCACCGGCGCGATCAGCACCCGCCGGTACTGCTCCACCTCGGCGACGGCGGACTGGACGACTTCCAGACCGTCGGCCGGTGCCGCCGTGGGCCGCGGCGGATTCTGCCCGGCCAGGACCAGCAGGTTCTCGGCGTTGCGCCGCATACGGGTGGCGAGGTGGTCGAGCTCGAACAGCTCGGCGAGGGCGTCCGGGTCGAGTTCCTGCCGTTCAAGTCGGGTGATGAGGGCGAGCTGCCGGCGCACGAGGTTCTGGTTGCGCCGGCCGAGATTGGCGAGCGACTCGGTGGTGTTGCGGCGCAGGCCGGCCTGCTGGGCCGCGAGGTGGAGAGCGGTGCGCTCCACCTGGTGCAGGGAGGCTGCGACCTCGGTGATCTCCGTCGTGCCGCCGAGCAGCCGCGCATCGCGGTGGTCGGGGCCGTCCGCCGTCAGGAGGGGCTCCAGGTGATCCTGCGGGGCCTGCTGGATACGGGCGACGGTCGCGGGCAGTCGGTGCCGTGCCACGTCGTGGGCGGTCGCGGTGAGCGCGCCGAGCGGGCGTGTGAGGGAGCGGGAGGCGAAGGCGGCGAGGCCCGCGAGCAGGGCGGCCACGAGCGTCCCCGCGCCGAGGCAGACGGCGAGGCCCGTCCCGGCGTCGTGGCTGAGCCGGTCGGCCCGGTCCCGTACGTCGTGGCCGACCGACAGCTGGACGGCGTACAGGTCGTCGACGAGCACGGTCATCGCGTTCCACCAGGTGCCGGGGTCGGCGCGCAGTGCGGAACCGTCGGGGGCGGCGTCCGCCCGGTTCTCGTAGGTGATGGCGCGTCGGGCGTCCGCCGTCGCGAAGGCCCGTTCCAGGGCGGCGCGTTGAGGTGCAGTGGCGACGTGCCGGAAGCGGGCCAGGGCGGCGACGCGGGTGGCGCGCACCTCGGTGAAGGTGAGGTACTCGCGGCCGTGGAAGGCTCCTTCGGCGAACACGCCGTTGAGGAGTCCGCGTTCGAGAGCGACGGACTCCTCGGCCGCGGCCAGCTCCCGCAGTGCCGCGAGCCCGTCGCTCAGTCGGCGGTCGGCGCGTGTCGCGGTCTCCGTGACCGGGTCGACGGCATCGAGGGCGTCGATCGCGTCGGTGTAGAAGGTGAGGGTCGCCGCCCTGTCGGCGGTGCCCCGGTCGGCAGCGGCACGGATGTCGGCGAGCCGCCCCAGATTCCGCCGGACGACACCCTCGACGACGCTGTCACCCCGCATTGCGCGCAGTGACGACGCCACGCGCGTGCGCGTGGCGTCCAGCGCGGGCCGGAACGCCTTCTCACCCCCCAACAGGCCGTTGGTCAGGCCGCGTTCGCGTTGCAGCTGGTGCACCAGGGCCTGGATCCGCAGGCTGAGACCGACCTCGGTACGGGTCGTCCGGGCAGCGTCGAGGTCCTGGACGCGGTCGTGCACGGCGAGACCCGCCACCGCCAGCAGCAGGCAGATCGGGACCGTGATGACCACCGCCACCCGGCCCCTGATGCTGCGCCAGCCGGGCAGCGGCCGCCGGCCCGGACCGGTTCGGCCGCGGTGGCGGCTCCCTGAACTGCTCCTGCCCGAACTCCGCTTGTACGAACGGCCCTTGCGGACTGCACCGAGCCTGCCGAGCAGTGGCCGTAACGGCTCCCACACCCTCATACGTCATGAAGCTAGCCCGACCGCCGGCCCGGGCGGTTTCCGATCCGTAAGGCCGCAGGGGAAGTTCGGTTGCGCCACCCTCACACGGCGGGCGAGGAGGGTGTGACCGCGTCCGGCACGGCACGGACGGCGACGGGCGGCGGGGCTCCGGGCGTGCGGCCGTTCGGACCGTCAGGCGGCTCCCCCGCCTGCGCCCGGTGTCGGGCCCGCCGCGATCGAGAAGGCGAGCACGAGGCCGTCGTCGGTGGCGCGCGCCGAGGTCAGTGCGACGCCATGGGGCAGTCCGGTGACGGCCACGGTCCGGGGTTCGAGCTTGTCCCGCAGCCCGGAGGCGGCCGGCAGGGCGTCGAGGTCGTCGACCGCCATGCTGCGGCCGAGAACGGTCACCGTCGTGGGCGTGACGGTGAAGGCGTCCGGGGTCGTGGACACCTCGGCCCGTACGGTGACCGGGAGCCCGAGGCGGCCGACGCTCCCGCCGAGGATCAGATCGCCGTCCTGGCCACCGGCTGTCAGACCGTCCCCCAGTGCGCCCATGCGACGGGCCACCTGGTCGTATCCGACGGTGGCGGTCCCGGTGCCGCCGGCGCTGTCGCCGTCCGTCGTGACGTCCTTCAGGCGGACGTTCACATCCATCACCGCGTGCTGGCGGTGTACGCCCCTGGCGCTCAGCTCGACGTCGCCGATCTCCCCGCCGAGGGTGCGCAGCCCCGCGAGCGGCGTGGTGAGGTCGGCGTGCACCGGGCCTTGCGGCTTCAGCCGGCGCGACGCCTGGATGTCGATCCGCTCCTCGGTCCGGTGCTCGACCAGGAGATCGGTCGTGCAGACCAGGGCGATCAGTGCCGCGCCGATCGCGGCGAGGATGCGGGGCTTGTTCCGAAGGATGCGGGTCACGAGCTCACTTGCTCCGAATCGGTCGGTGGGCGGAGGGACGGGATGATCAGGCGTGCAGGCGCGGGAGGACCCGGTCGAGCCCGCGGGGCAGCCACCAGTTCGCCCTGCCCATGAGAAACATGGCGGACGGCACGAGGATCAGGCGGACCACCGTGGCGTCGACGATCACGCTGATCGCGAGCCCCAGGGCGAGCATCTTCACGACCACGGTCGGCGAGGAGGTGAAGGACAGGAACACCGCGGTCATGATGAAGGCCGCGGCGGAGATCACGCGGGCCGTCGCGGACAGTCCCTCCCCCACGGCGAGCCGGTTGTCACCGGTGCGATGCCAGGCCTCGGCGATCCGGGACAGCAGGAAGATCTCGTAGTCCATGGACAGCCCGAAGACGATCGCGAACATCATCATCGGCACGTACGACTCGATCGGCACCGGCTCGGACAGTCCCAGCAGTGAGTCGCCCCAGCCCCATTGGAAGACGGCGACGAGGACGCCGTAGGACGCGGCCGTGGTGAGGAGGTTGAGGACGACGGCCTTGAGCGGAATCACCACGCTGCGGAAGACGGTCATGAGCAACAGGAAGGCGAGGACCAGGACGATGCCGATGACGATCGGCAGCCGCTCGCCGACCGTGTCGCGGAAGTCGGCCTGGCCGGCCACGGAGCCGGTGAGAGAGGCCGCGGCGCCCGTGCCGTCGAGGGCCTTCGGCAGGGTTCGCCCGGAGAGGGTGTCCAGCAGGGCGCCGGTCGCGGCGTCCTGTGGGCCCGTGGTCGGGGTGACCGTGGTGACGAGGATCTTTCCGTCGGCGCTCGCCCTGAGGGGGGTGAAGGACGCCACGCCGTGGGTGTCGTTCAGCGCCGCGGTCACGTCGTTCGAGATCCGGTCGACGGGCGTGCTCGCGTGGCTCACGTCGACCACGGTGACGACCGGGCCGTTCGCCCCCGCTCCGAAGCCCTGCCCGTCGGCGTGCGCGATCCAGTCGTACGCGGTGCGGGTGCTGCTGCCTGGTCGGTCCGCACCGGCGTCGACGTGGCCGAGGCGCATGGACAGCAGCGGTACGGAGCACACGCCGAGGACGGCGAGGCCGATGGCCAGGAAGGTCCACGGGCGCCGGGAGACGAGTTCGGCGTAGCGGTGCCAGCCGTCGCGGGCTCCCCCGCTCTCGGCGACGGGGCGGCGCAGTCGGAGCCGGTCGATGTGCCTGCCGACCAGGCCCAGGGCCGCCGGGACCAGGGTGAGGGCGGCAGCGGCGGTCACGATCACGGCGAGGGTGGCCGCCAGCCCTATCTTGCCGATGAAGCTCAGTCCGCACGCGTACAGGCTCAGCATGGCGACGGCCACGGTCAGGGCGGCGATGAGAACGGCGCGTCCGCTGGTGTGTGCCGTGCGGGCCGCGGCGTCGACCGGATCGCGTCCGTCCATGAGGTCCTGGCGGAAGCGCGTCGTCAGGAACAGGGCGTAGTCGATCCCGACGCCCAGGCCGATCATGCCGGCGAGCGTCGTGGCGGAGGTCGCGAACGACAGCGTGGCGGCGACGATGCCCACGACGCCGAGGCCGACTCCGACGCTGATCAGCGCGGTGGCCAGCGGCAGCAACGCGGCGAGGACGCTGCCGAAGGTCAGCAGCAGGATGACCAGGGCGGTGACGACGCCCACGCCCTCGCTCAGCTTGTCGTCGGCCGGTTCCCGGACCACCTGTTCGAGGTCGCCTCCGTAGGCGACGTCCAGCCCTGCCGCCCGGGCGGGCTCCGTCGCCGTGTCGAGTCGCCCGGTGTAGTCGTGGCCGAGGTTCTTCAGCTGCTGGTCGAAGGAGACGGTGGTGTACGCCGTGCGTCCGTCGTCGCTGGTCACGAGTGCGGAAGCGGCGGTGACGTGGGGCAGGTCGCGCAGGTCGGCCAGGGTTCGGCCGAGGGCGGACCGCCGGCCGGCCACGGTGCCGGAGTCCGCGTGGAAGACGACCTTGCCGCTGGGCCGGCCCGCTTCGGGCATGGAGGCGGCCAGGAGGTCGGCTCCGGTGTGGGATGCGGTGCCGGGCAGGCTGACCTGGTCGCTGAAGGTGGGCGCGGCGAGGTGCCGCCCGACCAGGGCGGCGACGAGGACCAGCAGCCAGGCGGCGACGACCGTGGCCGGATGCCGGGCGCAGAAACGGCCGAGGCGGCCGAGTCCGCCGGGTACCGGGTCGGGGTTCACCGGCGGACGCGTATCGGTGCGGGCGTCGGCCGGCGCCGTGGGGTGTTGTGAGGGTCGGGGCACCGTGGTCTCCAAGGAAAGTGTCACGAGTGACACGAACTCTAGAGAAGAAGTGGCACGTATGACAATTGGCATCCATGACACTTTGCGTCTGCGACAGCTCTCGCGTGACACGCGTGCCAATTGACAGCCACGACACCATGGCGGAGGCTTCGACCCATGCCGAGTGAGATCACCCCTGCTGGACTGCGTGAACGCAAGAAGGAGGAGACGCGGCGCCTGCTCCTCGAAGGGGCCGCACGCCTGTTCAAGGAACGCGGCTTCGAGGCCACGACGGTTGCGGACATCGCCGCATACGCGAACGTCTCCGCGCGCACGTTCTTCCGCTATTTCGACAGCAAGGAAGCACTGCTGCTGCCGGACGGCGTCGAGATCTTCGCCTACGTGGAGAACGCCCTGTCGGAGCGTCCGGCGGACGAGGAGCCTCTCGACGCGGTGTGCAACGCCCTGCTGGAGGCGGCCAAACCGTTCGCGGCCTCCACCCTGACCGCCCTCAGCCACCCGCTCGAGGACATGGAAGTCGTCGTCACGGCCCGCCTGGTGCAGGCCTTCTCCGACTTCGAGGAGCGGCTCACCGTCCTGGTCCGGCGCAGACTGCCGCCGGACACCCCGGACGCCGACCTCAAGGCGGCCGTGATCGCCTGCGCCGCTCTCTCCGCGGTGCGTGCCGTCCTGCGGACCCGCCGGGCACGCCGCGCGTCCGGCATCACGGACACGGGCCCGGCGCCCCTCCTGCGAGCCTTCGGCATGCTGCGCGAGATCGGCTCTGCCGAGCGTCTGTGACGACGGGCGGAACGCCGCAGGAGGCGGTGGCGCACGCGACGGCCCGCGGCACCGGGTGCGCCTCGGCCTCCCCGGCCGATCATCACCTGTCCCCGTAGTCCTCCACCAGATTGCCGATGAGCGAGAGCAGGGCGTCGGCGCGATGCCGGTCCTCCTGCTGGGCGCGCAGAGCCTCGTGGGTCTCCCGGAGCCGGTCCAGGGCGGCCGGTTCGCGGTCCTGCACTTCGTCGAGCAGCGGGTCGGTGATCAGGTCGAGGCAGGCACTGAGCAGCCGGCGGGTGGCCGGGGACGGCGGGGCGGGGTCGGGGGCGGCGTATGCGGTCGTCAGATAGCGCGCCGGATCGGTGAGGCTCCAGCCGACGACGGTGCCGTGCTGGACCAGGAGCGCCAGGTCCTGGGCGATGCCGATGCGGCCCTCCAGCGGTTCGTCGAGGACGTCGAGGTCACGCAGTGAGGTCAGTACGGCGTCCCCGGGCGCTCGGCACAGCACCGAGGTCACCTCCAGACGGCAGTTCCGCTCCTCGTCCGCGCGCAGCCCGCCCGGGAGGACGGGCGGTGCGGAGAGGAGGCGGGCACAGTCCTCGGCGGAGGCGGACTCGTGCGGCAGCCGGAACTCGGCTCCGACCAGCTCCCGGCTCGCCCGGTCGAACCCGAGCGTGTCCGGGGTGTCCCACAGCCACTCCTGGCTGCCGAAGGTGTCCAGGAGGAAGCGCTCGCGTTCCTCCCGGCTCGCGTACGGCGCGAGGTGCACACCGGGGCTCGAGAAGTCGAAGCCCGGGGTGACGGACAGGGGTTCACCCGTCACCGTCGCGGTCCAGTCGTCGTCGAGCGTGATCTTCATATCGTCCTGCCTCATCATCTGATCTGCTCCGCCGGAGCCATGTAGCCGCCGTTCTTGCCCGGAATCCTGCCCTCCACGACGTCCGCGTGGGTGATCGGCCCACCGGGATCGGTGGGCAGGCCACCGAGTGCCTCCGCCCCGGAGGTCCCCTTGATGCCCGAGGGACCGTACGCGGTGACGACGTTGCCGGCTCCGGCGCCGCCGCCCCGGGCGATCACGACGTCGTCGCCCTGACGGAAGATCAGGTTCCCGCTGCCCGCCGAGGAGTGGTACACCGCGTCCGGGTTCTTCAGGATCTCCAGCACGCGCTCGTCGGTGAACTCGTGCCGGGTGTCCGCGTGATAGCCGCCGTCCTTGCGCATCCGGCCGCCCTGCGCCCGCTCGATGACGTCGTCCGCGGTCTTGACGGCCTTCTCCCTGGCCTGCTGTGCCTTCTCCTCCTTCGTGTACTTGGGCATCAGGCCCAGCGGGTCGCACCCCGCGAACGGGTTGGCGACATAGCCCACGGGATTCGGCGCGGGGGCCAGACCCAGCGGGTCCGGGGAGGTGTAACGGCCGGTCTCGGGGTCGTAGTGGCGGAAGCAGTTGTAGTGGAGACCGGTCTCGGGGTCGTAGTACTGGCCGGGGAACCGCAGCGGGGTATAGGCGCCACTGTCCCGGGACCAGGCCGTGGTGCCCCAGAGCGTGCTCCGGGTGCGCCAGGCGATGTCGCCCGTCTCGTCGATGAGTTCGGTCGGCGTGCCGACGAGGTCGGTGGCGATGGCGAAGAAGCGCCGGTCGATCTCCGACTGGCTGTTGTCGGCCGTCAGGATGCGCTCGGTCTGGGCCAGGGGCACGACGTCCCGGTGGTCCCAGGTGAGGGCGACCGTGTGCGGGGCGTCCGGCCGGTGGCTGGTCTGCTCGCACAGGGTGAGGCCGTCCCAGGTGAAACGGACCTCCTCGGCCACGCTCTCGCCGTCGGCAGCCAGGCGCTGCTTGGCGGTGCGCCGGCCGAGGGGGTCGTAGCGGTAGCGCCACCGGGTCCCGTCGGGGGTGGTGACGGAGGTGAGGCGGCTCTCCGTGTCCCACTCGTAGCGCCAGCTGTCGGGCTTTCGGGACAGCCGGGTCTTCTGCCGCAGGGTGACCCGGCCGAGGGCGTCGTGCTCGAAGCGGACGCCTCCGGCGCGGGTGATGCTCGTGCCGCTGTAGGCGCGCTCCCCCGTCGCCTCGCTGCCGGGATGCCGGTCCGGCCAGGACGCCGAGGTCTGGTTGCCCGTGTCGTCGTACGCGTACCGCTCCGTCCAGCCCGGGGCGTGTACGGCGGTGACCCGGCCCATCGGGTCCAGATCGAAGGTGCGGGTGCCGGCCAGCCGGTCGGCGAGGGACAGCAGGTGCCCGTCGGCGCGGTAGGCGTAGGCACGGCTGTTGACGGCCCGGGCCCCGGCGGTGACGTGCTGCGCGGAGAGCCGTCCGGCCTCGTCCCAGGCCGACGTCATGGTGAGCGCGTCCCCGAAGACGCGGGCCAGCTCGCGGCCGGCGGCGTCGTGGGTGAAGTCGACCCGGCGGCCACCCGTAGTGAGCCGCAGGGGAAGCCCGTCGGAGGCGTAGGCGTAGGACGTGACATGGCCGGTGGGTGTCGTCCGGCGGACACGCCGCCCCAGGGCGTCGTAGGAGTGGACCAGCGGTTGGCCGTCCACCAGCTCGGTCTTGACCTGGCCGCGGCGGTCGTACTGGTAGCGCAGTTCGCTGTCCGGTCCGACCGCCTCCAGGAGGCGGCCCGCCCGGTCGTACGCGTAGGTCGTCACCCGCCCGTCGACGTTCTTGCGGAGCACCTGGCCGAGCGGGTCGCGCTCGAAGGAGATGGTCCCGCCGAGGGCGTCGGCCCGCTCGGTGAGCCGGCCCGCGGGGTCCACCCGGTAGGTCAGGGTGCGCCCGTCGAAGTCGGTCTCGGACACGATGTTGCCGACCGCGTCGTACTCGTAACTCCACGTCAGCCCCTGCGGGTTGGTGACCCTGGTGAGGCGCAGGTCGTTGTCGTGCTCGAACTCGTGGCGGCCGCCGTCGGGCCGGGCGGTGGCGAGCGGGAGGTCGAAGTGGGTGTACTCGTAGCTCGACACGCCGCCGGCGGCGTCGGTGTGGGTCAGGCAGTTGCCCTCGCCGTCGTAGGTCCATGATTCGGTGGCGCCGCCCGGGCCGGTGCGCCGGGCGAGCCACCCGTCCGCGTGCCAGGCGAGCCGGGTGGCCCCGCCCGTCGGGTCGGTGACGCGGACCGGGCGGCCGAGCCCGTTCCGCTCGGTGCGGGTGGTGGCGCCGGACGGGTCGGTCACCGCCACGACGAGCCCCGCCGCGTCGCACTCCACGCGGGTCGTGTCCCCGAGCGCGTCGGTGACGGAGGTGAGCCGGCCTGCGTCGTCGTAGGCGCAGTGGGTGGTGTGACCGGCCGGGTCGGTGACCGCCGTACGGTTGCCGCGCTCGTCGTACGTGTACGTCGTGCGGGCGCCGTCCGGTCCCACGACCTCCATCGGCAGGCCCGACGGCCCGCGCACGATGCGCAGTTCGGAGCCGTCCGGACGGACGGCCGAGACCAGCCGGCCCTGCTCGTCGTACGTCAGGGCGGTGGTGGCGCCGAGCGGGTCGGTACGGGACAGCAGGTTGCCGCTCCTGTCGTGGCGGAACCGGGTGGTGGCGCCGAGTGCGTCGGTCGTGGCGAGGATGTGGCAGCCCGGGCCGATCAGGTGCCGGGTGGCCCGGCCGTCGGCTGTGGTCAGGACGGTCGTCCGGTGGCCGGTCGTGGCGTCCGGTTCGGTGTACGCCAGGGTGATCTGGACGTGGCCGGCCTCGCCGCCCTCGGCGACGACCCGGTCCTGGTCGTCGTAGACGTAGTCGTAGCGGCGTCCGTTGGAGTCGATCCAGGCGACGACCCGGTGGCGCTCGTCGTAGCGGAAGGTGGTGGCGGCGCCGGACGGCCTGGTCACGGTGGTGAGGTCGCCGTCCTCGTAGCCGTAACCCATCAGTGGCAGGTCCGCGCCGCCCTCTGCCGCGCCGGCCAGGGAGAGCGCGGTCACCCGGCCGTCGGCGGTGGTCAGCCTCACCTGGTGCCCCGCCGAGTGGACGAGGGCCAGCGGCAGCCCGTCCTCGGCCCGGTCGACGGTGATGCCGTGACCGTTGCGTTCGGTGATGCCGGACAGCCATGCGGTTCCGTCACCGCCGGGTTCGGCGCCCGCCGGGGCGGCGAAGTGACGGACCACGCCCGAGTCGGGGTCGGTGAGCGTGTACGCGCCGTCGGTGTCACGGGCGAGCAGTGTGCGGGCCCTGCCCGACCGTGGCCGGGTGGGATCGCCGGGTACCGGATGCGGATAGGTGACCAGCAGGCCGTCGGCGGTGACATGGACGACGCCGATCGCGTCGATCGCCAGCCGCTCGTCGACCGTGGACGACCAGGACGGGCCCAGGAAGCGGCCGGTCGCCAGGCCGGACTCGGTGCGGCGGGTGAAGACCAGCGGCAGGATGCCTGGGATCTCGACGTCGGTCTGGGGCAGGAACATCCGGCCCGTGGCGAGGTCCACCGGGTCGGAGCCGTCGGTGGTGCGCTCACCGTCCGGACGCCGGTGCGCCCCGTCCTCGGCGTCGTCCACCAGCCTGCGCACCCGGGACGCGTCGGAGGCCTCCTCGGCCAGGCGCGCTCCCTTCACCGCGGCCCCGCCGCCGTCGGTGGCCACGGTCAGCACCAGGTCGGGGATCAGCCGGCCGACGCCCTCGGACGGGTCCTTCATGAAGTCCTTGACCATCTGGGTGCCGGCGCCCACGGGGTCGTTGGCAGCCACCACCAGGCCCGCGGCCAGGCTGTTGAGGGACGTCGCGTACTCGGCCGGGTGCGTGAGGTTGTACGGGTCCATGGGGTCGACACTGCGGACGAAGTTCACGATGCCGGCCGTGCCCTTGATGAGACCGCCGGCGACGTGGTCCTGCATGATCTGCACTTCTTCGTACCCGTCGCGCAACTGCTCGGAGTACGACGGCTTCTTCGGCGCCATGTCGCGGGCGGCGCGGACCGCGGAGCTCGCGGTCTCCGCCGCCGAGTTCCGCTGCTTGCGGGCCTCGGCGAGGATGTCCTGAGCCTCCTTCATCAGCGTCTTGCCGGGGTCGTCGAAGGCCTGTGCGGGCTTGGGAGGGAGCGAGGCCGGATCGCGCTTGTCCGCGGGCTGGGCGTTGTAGTGGTCGACGGCGCGGTTGTAGTCGTCGATCTTCTTGCGGTGGGCGTCGGCAGCGTCCTCGGACGCCTTGACCCCCTCCTTCCACTTGTCGATCGCCGTCTGCGCCCGTCCCTGCGCCCAGGTGACGGTGTCGGCGAACGACTCGAGCGCGCCGACCGCCTTCGCGCAGGAGTCGGCGGCGTTGTACCACTTCGGCGGCTGGGTGCTCACCGCGGTGCGCAGCGCGTCTGCCGCCTCGCCCTTGAGCCGGGACGAGTCGAGGCCCTTGAGGCCGTCGCCGGTGTCGTCGAACGACGACTGGAAGGCGCGGAGCTTCCCGGCGATGGAATTGATCTTGCTCGGACTGCCGTAGATCAGCTTGGTCTTGTCCTCGGTCTGCCCGAGATCCATCTCGTCGACCTCGGCGCCCAGCCGGTTGGCGACCGAACGGGACTGTTCGCGCACCCAGTCGGCGCCGGACTTCCAGCCGACGTCCTGCAACCGGTCGGCGGTCCAGTTGCCCGCGTCCTCGACCCGGTCGCCCACCCACTCGACGCCGTCCTCGACCGCGTCCTCGACCGAGTCGGGCGTGATGTCGCTGATGAAGTCGCCGATACCCACTGTCAGTTCCCCCCGGAATCACCCTGCTGTTGCTGCTGCGCGCGCTCCTGCGGCGACGGCCCGAAGGTGTCGTCCAGCGCCTTGTTCCACTGGTCGTCGGACACGCCCGCGACCTGGTTGAGCATCTGCGACTGCAGGCCGCCCTGCCCCTCGGTGAGAACGGAGCGGCCGGTGTCCTTCCACGTCTGCGACATGTCGTGGCCGGCCTTGTCGAACGACTCCGGGCTCCAGTCCGGGTGCAGATAGTCGGGCGTGAAGATGTCGCCCCAGCCCTGCTTGGCGATCTCCTCCTCGCTGGCGTGCGGGTTCCCGCCGAACACGGAGTTGGCGCCCACCTTGAGCGAGCCCGCGATGTACTGGTCGTTCTCCCACTGGGTGCCCGCCGCCAGGCCGAGCCGGTTCGCGATCTCGCTGGCGTCCCGCACCAGGGCGCGCACGCCCCACTCCCAGCGCTCGCAGAAGTCCTCGAAGTCGACCGAGAGGCCGTGGTGTCCGGCCTCCATCCCCGTCATCGCCAGCTCCGAGAAACCCTTTCCCATCACCGAACCGGTGGCGCCGCCGAGTTCACCGAGCTGGTCGATGGTCGCACCGACGCCCTGGGTGAACTTGGCGACGGATTCCTTGTCGAGCTGGAGGTCCGCTCCGTCTCCGCTCACGGCCGCACCTCCCCCGCCCGACCGGTGTCGACGGCGACCTCGTCCGCAACGATGCCGACGACCGGCGGGAAGAACATCGACCCGTCCTCGGTGGCGATGTCGACGGCGAGGCCGGCCGGCTCGCCCAGGGCGGGCACGATCTCGTCCACGATGCGCGCACCGAGCAGCGCCGCGTAGTCCATGGGCTGATCACCGGGCCCGTGGTGCAGGGCGAACCGGGCCAGCGCGGCCTCGTCGGTGAACCCGCAGATCCACCGCACCCCGCCCGAAGGCACCGACCAGAGGCCTCCGCCGGCCACCGGCACCAGGAGGACCGAGCGCCGCATCTCGCCGACGAGTGCACGGGGATCGTCGTCACCCCTTCTCCGCTCGGCTATGCGCTGGGCGAGCGCCGTCCGCGGCTGCTGCACGATTCCTCCCCGGTCGTAGGTGACTGATGGCACCGCAGATCAGGACGCGCGTGCGGGTGCTGATGGTTCTCGTGGGGGCTCGCCGGGGCCGGTCACCGTCACGAGCGCAGGGCCGTGCGAGGGCGGAGCGCTGCTGCAGCCGCGGGATTCGGTCCTGTGCCGCACGGTGAAGCCTGTGCCGTCTGCGGCCTGACGCGCCGTCGGCCGGTTCAGGGCTGGGCTCGGGCGACGAGCAGCGCGACGTCGTCCTCGCCGCCGGGCGAGCGCAGAATCTCCAGGATGCGGTCGCAGGTGTCTTCCAGATCCTGGCCGCGCGTCGCGGTGAGTGCGTCGAGGAGGGTGTTCAGGCGGGCGTCGATGGGTTCGCTCCGGGTCTCGACCAGGCCGTCGGTGTAGAGGGCCAGTTCGTCGCCGGGGCGGAAGGCGATGGTGGTGGACTCGAAGGGCACCCCGCCGACACCCAGCGGTGCGCCGGTGGGAAGGTCGAGCAGCTCTGCCGCGTGGCCGACGCGCATCAGGACCGGGGGAAGGTGGCCGGCGAGGCAGATCTCGCACTGGCCCCGGTGCGGGTCGTAGACGCAGTAGATGCAGGTCGTGATGGTCTGCTCGACACCTTCGGTCAGGTGATCCAGGTGGCGCAGGGCCTCGGCGGGGGCCAGGGCGACCTCGGCGAAGGCGCGGGCGGCGCTGCGGAGTTGCCCCATGGTGGCGGCGGCGTTGATGCCGCTGCCCATGACGTCGCCGACGACCAGGGCCGTCCGGTCGCCCTGGCAGGGTATGGCGTCGTACCAGTCGCCGCCGACCTCGCTCATGGCGCCGGCGGGCTGGTAGCGGCAGGCGACCGTCAGGCCGGGCAGGTGTGCCGGGGGCTCGGGAAGCATGCTGCGCTGGAGGGTGAGGGCCGCATGGCGCTGGGCCTGGTATCCGCGCGCGTTGTCGATGCAGACCGCGGCCCGGGCCGCCAGCTCCCGGGCGAGGAACGCGTCGTCCTCGTCGAAGGGTGCGGGGTTCCGGGTGCGCTTGAGGTCGAGAGCGCCGAGGACTTCGCCCCGGGCCATGAGCGGTACCGCCAGGTAGGAGTGCACGCCGGCCTCCGCGAGGAGGGTGGCGGCCTCACCGTCCCGGGCGATGCGCGCCAGATCCCGAGGGGTGGTGCGGGGCACCAGAACCGGTCGACGGGCGCGCACGCACTGGGTGATCAGACGGTCGTCGTCGTAGGAGGCGAGTTCCCCCGGGGGGTCGGCCGCCGGGACCGCCTCGGAGGAGTGGGCCGACCTGACGGCCAGGGCGCGGAAGAGGGCCGGACCCTCGTGTGACGCGGTCCGGCCGTCAAGGGCGCTGTCGAGTATGTCCACGGCTGCCACATCGGCCAGGACCGGTACGACGACGTCGGCCAGCTCGCGCGCTGTCGTCTCCAGATCGAGGGTGGTGCCCACGCAGGCGGAAGCCCTGGCGATATGGGCCAGCCGCTGCCGGGCCTGCGCCGCCTCCGCGGCAGCCCGATAACGCTCGGTGACGTCGATGACGGAGTAGGCCAGGCCCAGCACCCGCCCGCCGGAGTCCTCCAGCCGGTAGTACGAGACCGACCAGGCATGCTCGTGGTCGGGGTCGCCGGGGGGACGGCAGACGATGTCCCGGTCCACGACCGACTCACCCGTCTCCAGGACCCGGCGCAGCCGTACCTCGGGGTCCGTGTCCAGGTAGGTCAGGACCTCGCCGGCCCGCCTGCCGAGACGCTCGGAGGCGGACGTACCGGTGATGCGTTCGAGAGCGGGGTTCACGGCGAGGTACCGCAGGTCCGGGTCCAGAATGGCCAGCCCGACCGGGGACTGGGACACCAGACGCACGGCCAGTGCGGCATCACGCTCGACCCGCTCGACGGTCGCCTGGTCCGCGGCGAGACCCAGGGCGTAGACCTCACCGAGGTCGTCCAGCAGCCGCATGTTGCGGAACTCCACGAGGCGGGTGCTGCCGTCCTTGTGCCGGATCGGGAAGGCCCCGGCCCAGTCGGTGCCGGACACCATGATCTCGGCGAACAGCTTGATCACCTCGTCCTGCTGCTCCTCGTGGACCGTCAGCCGAGCCGCGTTCCGGCCCAGCGCCTCCGCCGCGGTGTAGCCGAACAGCTCCTCGGCCTTCGGGCTCCAGAACACCACCTGGCCCTGCGCGTTCAGCACCACGGCGGCGACACTGAGCAGATCGAGCAGGCCACTGGGCGGCCCGGCACGGCCGACCACCGGCCGGCCTTCGTCTGCTCTGGAAGCGTCCGTCGTGCCCATGCCTCATGTTCCTTCCGGCTCGGCGCCTTGGCTCGTGCCGTACCGGCGGGCGTTCTGCCTTCGTCCATGGTCGACCCGGACCGGGGCAGCGCACACCTCGTGGCCGCCGCCGGCGTGCCGTCGCGTGGTGTGGCGGTTCGGTGGTGCCGCTCCACGTCACGTTCGGTGACCGGCTGCGGACACTCGGGGTCCTCCGACCGGCAGCGGAGATCGAAGCCGGCACCGAAAGGGACCGCGCGACACCAGCGGCACACACCTGCTGCTGTTGGTGCGGATACCCGCCATCGTCGCCGCCGTGCTGATCGGCGGGGCACTTTCGGTGCCGGGTGGCGGGGATGCGCCACCCGACGGTCCTTGTCGCGCTCGGCCCCGGGCCGGCCGCGCTGATGGTCACGCACCTGGTGAAGGGCTGCCGGTGGAGCGCGGCGGTGGCGATCGCGCGTGCGGTTGTCGTCCGTCGTGCGGCACGGGATGCTGAGGGAGCACGAAGGGAAGCGGTGTCATGGATCGTTTTCCGAATGCCGCCGACGTAGATTTCCACAGTCCTCTGGACCTCTCCAAAGCCGCCGCCGCGGTACTGGACGCCGAAGGCAACGTCTCCGGGTGGGGTGCCTCGGCCCAGCGCCTCCTCGGGCATTCGCCCGAGGACGTACTCGGAAAGCCGGCCGGCCGGCTGCTGGCAGCGGGCCCCGGGCAGCGACTGTCCGCTCTCTGCAGGACGCACAGGCCCCGCAGCACCGTCCTGGACCTCTCCTGCCGGGACGGACGCACCCTGCGCGCGGCCGTGACGTTCAGCCCGCTCGATCACCTCGGTGTCGCCGCGACCGTCGTGGTCGCGGCCGAGCTGGAGGCGCTTCGCGGCTGGGAGGCGCAGCTGGCGATGCTGCAGGGGCTGG
Source organism: Streptomyces sp. NPDC044064 (assembly GCF_056434245.1). Taxonomy (NCBI): domain Bacteria; kingdom Bacillati; phylum Actinomycetota; class Actinomycetes; order Kitasatosporales; family Streptomycetaceae; genus Streptomyces; species Streptomyces sp. NPDC044064. The sequence continues at coordinate 105,166 of NZ_JBWKFN010000027.1, read as the reverse complement.
CGACCGAGTCGACCGTGGGCCTGACGATCTTCGACACCGACATGCGCGTCGTCTGGGGGAACGTCTCCACCGATCAGGAGCTCGCGGGGATCGCCGACTACATCGGCCGGCCGGCCGCGGATCTCTTTCCGGAGGGCGAATTCATCTCCCGGCACCACCCCCCGGACGAGGACCAGATCATGGAGCACGTCATGACGACGGGCGATCCGATCATGGGCATGCACTATCGCGGCCGGGCCCCGGCCGACCCGGTGCGCGAGCACGTCTGGTCCTGCTCGTACCACCGGCTGGTGGATGCCCGCGGCGAACTGCTCGGCCTGTTCGAGGAGTCCCTGGACATCACCGAGCGCTACCGTGCCCAGGAACGGCTGTCGTTGCTGGTGCGGGCGGGAAAGCGCATCGGTGCGTCGCTGGACGTCCGGCGTACGGCCGCGGAGCTCGCCGACGTGGCAGTGCCGCAGCTGGCCGACGAAGTGCTGGTGGACCTGCCGCCGGCGGTCATGGAGGGCCGGCAGCCGCCGACGGGCTCGGCGCCGGGGCACAGTCTGCTGCGGATGCACGGCAGGACGCCGGAAGAGTTCCGGACCAGTCCCGTCTCCTACCCACCGTCGTCACCGCAGGCGCAGAGTCTGGGCACCGGCCGCCTCGTCGTCGACGACTCCCAGCCCGACGCGCCGCGCGGGGAGCGACCGGCCCCCTCGCACTCCTGCCTCTTCGTGCCGCTGCTCACCCGCAATACGGTCCTGGGCCTTGCCACCTTCCGGCGCAGCAGCAACCCCGACCCCTTCGGACCCGAGGAGCAGACGCTCGCCATGGAACTGGCCGAGCGCGCCGCCGTCGGCATCGACAACGCGCGCCGTTACACCAGCCAGCATGCGGCGGCCCTGGTGCTGCAGCGCAGCCTGCTGCCCCAGCACCTGCCCGAGCAGAGCGCGGTCGACGTGGCGTACCGCTATCTGCCCGCCGACAGCCGCGTGGGCGTGGGCGGCGACTGGTTCGACCTGATCCCGCTGTCCGGTGCCAGAGTGGGCCTGACCGTCGGCGACGTGGTGGGCCACGGCATGCACGCGGCCGCGACCATGGGCCGGCTGCGCGCCACCGTGCGGACCCTGGCCCTGCTGGACCTGGACCCGGCCGAACTGCTCACCCGGCTGGACGGCCTGGTCGCGCAGGACGCGGAACCCCACGGGAACGACGGGCTGAGCGACGAGTCGCTCGGGGTGACCTGCCTGTACGCGATCTACAACCCGGTCAACGGCCGGTGCTCCTGGGCGAGCGCGGGCCATCCCCCGCCGATCGTGGCCGATGCGAGCGGCTCGGTGGCCCTGTCGGCGCTGGCGCCGGGACCGCCCCTGGGGCTGGGCGGCCTGCCCTACGAGAACGTCGACCTGAACCTCCCCAGCGGCAGCGTGGTGGCGTTCTTCACCGACGGCGTCGTGGAGGACCGGCGCACCGACATCGACAGTGGAATCGACCGGCTTGCCCATGTGCTGACCTGGCAACGCTGCCCGCTGGAGGAACTGTGTGACCGGGCGCTGTCGGCCCGGCCGCCCGGACCGCAGGCCGACGATGCCACGTTGTTGCTCGTCCGCACGCGGCGTCTCGACGCCGACCGGGTGGCGGACCTGGAACTGCCGCCCGACCCGGCCATGGTGGCGCACGCGCGCACGATCGCCGAGCGCCAGTTGGAGAACTGGGGCCTGTCCGAACTGTCGTTCACCGCCGAGCTCGTGGTGAGCGAGCTGGTCACCAACAGCATCCGGTACGCCACCGGGCCCGTCATGCTGCGGCTGATCAAGGACCGCTCCCTGCTGTGCGAGGTCTCCGACAACGCGCACACCGCACCCCACCTACGGCGAGCGCGCCGGGACGACGAGGGCGGCCGCGGCCTGTTCCTCGTCGCCCAGATGTCTCAGCGCTGGGGCACTCGGTACACCTCGTCCGGGAAGACGATCTGGGCCGAACTGGCCATCCCCTAGGAGCCCCTGCCACGGCGGACGCACCGGACGGCCGGTCGCACCGGCCCCGGACGCACCAGCGGCGTCCCACCGGCTCTCACCAGTCGTGCACGGTCCCGTCCTGCAACCTGCTGATGGGCAAGTACGCCTGCTGATAGGGGAAGTGACGTGCCGCCTCGATGTCGAGGTCGACGCCCAGACCCGGCGTGTCGGACGGATGCAGCAGGCCCTGCTCGAACCGGTAGGAGGTGCGGAACACCTCCAGGGTGGGCTCGGAGTGGCGCATGTACTCCTGGATGCCGAAGTTGTGCACGGCCAGGTCCAGATGGAGGGCGGCTGCCATGCCCACCGGGGAGATGTCGGTGGGACCGTGCATCCCGGACCTGACGCCGTAGACGGCAGCGAGGTCGAGCAGCTTCTTCATCGCGGTGACGCCGCCGGTGTGGGTCACCGCGGAGCGCACGTAGTCGATCAGGCGCTCGCTGAGCAACGTGGTGTAGTCGTACACGGAGTTGAAGACCTCGCCGATGGCCAGCGGTGTCGTCGTGTGCTGCCGGATCAGGCGCAGGGCCGCCTGGTCCTCCGCGGGTGTGGCGTCCTCCAGCCAGAACAGGTCGTACGGTTCCAGTGCCTTGCCCAACCTGGCGGCCTCGATCGGGGTCATCCGGTGGTGTCCGTCGTGGAGCAACGGGAGTTCCGGGCCGAACTCCGCCCGCACGGCCTCGAAGACGCCGGGCAGGTGCCGTAGGTAGGCGCGTGTGTCCCAGGTCTCCACGGTGAGCAGGGACCGGCCGCCGCCGACGGGGCGCGCGGGCTCGTAGTCGTAGCGGTCTCCGCCGCCGGCGCTCGACGCGGCCACGCCGTACACGGAGTCGAAGCCGGGTATCCCGGTCTGTATGCGGATGGCACGGTAGCCCCGCTCCCGGTGCGCCCGGATGGAGTCGAGCAGTTCGGGCACGTCGCGGCCGGAGGCGTGTCCATAGGCGAGGGCGCCGGTGCGGGACGCCCCGCCGAGGAGCTGGTAGAGGGGCATCCCCGCGTACTTGGCCTTGATGTCCCACAGCGCGGTGTCCACGGCCGCGACGGCCGCCATGGTCACGGGGCCGCGCCGCCAGTACGCCCCTCGGTAGAGCTGCTGCCAGGTGTCCTCGATGCGGGAGGCGTCGCTCCCGACGAGCAGGGGCACGACATGGCTGTCCAGGTAGGAGTGGACGGCCAGCTCGCGGCCGTTGAGCGTGGCGTCGCCCAGGCCTACGACGCCGTCCTCGGTGGTGATGCGCAGGGTGACGAAGTTCCGTCCCGGGCTGGTGACGATCACCTCGGCGGACACGATCTGCATGGTGGATCCCCCACTTTCCGGCGGTTCGGTCGTTCCGTTCGGTCGGTCGGTTCGGGCGGTTCGGGCGGTCGGTCGGTTCGGGCGGTCCTCTCGGAGGGCGCGGCGGTCATGTGCGGTGGCCGCGCCCGGACGACACCCGGGTCAGCGGCCCCGGGTGCGACGGGCCAGCACGGTCTGGACCTCGGCGACGATGCGTTCGAGCGGCAGGGTGGCGTCGACGGTCATCCCTGCCTCGTCGTCCTCGAGCGGTTCCAGGTCCTCGAACTGCGAGGACACCAGAGCGGCGGGCATGAAGTGCGACTTCCTGCTCTCCACACGGGTGGTGGCCGTCTCCCGGTCGATCGTCAGGTGCACGAAGAACGCGTCGGGCCGGGCCACGCGCAGCAACTCGCGGTAGATGCGCCTGAGTGCGGAGCAGGTGATCACCAGTCCCTCCTCCGCACCCGCTGCCCGCATACGGCCCGCGAGGGCGGCCAGCCACGGACTGCGGCTGCGGTCGTCGAGAGGGGTGCGGTTCTCCATCGACCGGACGTTGCGCCGGGGATGGAAGCTGTCCCCCTCCTCGAACGGCACCCTGAGCGAGTCCGCCAGGTAGCGGCCCACGGTGCTCTTGCCGCACCCGCTCACGCCCATGACGACAACGGGTGCGCGCCGGGCGTGGAACAAGCCCGACATGGCCTCCTGGAACCCGGTTCGATGAGCGGGTGGCAGCCCGTTGGTGTTGAACCCGTCCAGGCCCGCCCGCAGTCGGTCGCGCACGCCGGGATCGTGCAGCCGTCCGCTGCGGATCTCGGCGAGGAGGGCCTCGGCGAAGGCCTCGGCGGCCGTGGCCAGACCCTGGTCGATGGCGTAGGCCAGACCCATGTGCAGCCACATGGCGATCGGTTCCGGCCGGGTGGGATAGCTCTGGACGGTGTCGGTGCCGGCAACGGCCCGCGTCGGCGTGATCATCGCCTCCTGGAGAGCGCCGGCCCAGTTCCTGTCGATGCGGTGGTTCAGTGCCATGACGACCGGATAGGAGAGGCGCACGAACAGCTCGTTGCGCGAGCCGGCGAGGAGCGTCCGGTGGAAGGCCGCGTCCACGTCCCTGAAGCGCTGCCGGATCGCCGCGCCCTCGAGTGGCTGCGCGAAGTCCGGGTCCTCGCTGAGGGCGAGCAGGGTGCGGGCGTGGCTGGTGAGGTCGTGGCAGATCTCCGCGGACCGGCTCTCGGCGGCCAGCCTGGCCGCCCGGGGCTCGATCACCTCGCGCAGCTCGGTCAGTGACCGCATCTGGCTGTCGGGGGCCACCTCCAGACGCCACGCGATCACGTCGGGGTCCAGCAGGTCCCACCGCTCCAGCGCCTGGACGGTGGCCCCGATCCGGGGCTGCAGATTCACCAGGCCCTTCTGGTGCAGCGACTGCAGGGCTTCGCGGGCCATGGGCCGGGTGACTTCGAACTCCTGCGTGACGGCGTCCACGGTGAGGTGGTGGTCGCGGGGCTTGCCGCCTTCCACGATCTGGCAGCCCAGTCGCTCCACCACCCTCGCGGTGGAGCCCCGTAACGCGTCCTCGGTTCCTTCGGGCGGGTCGGCTTCGGGACCAGTCATGGCGCAGATGCTAGGTCACAGCGGCAGACTGGTCAGCCGTCCGGACACCGCCTGAAGAAGCACGGAACGCCCTGGGGGCGCGCGCCGGAGCGCTCCATCCCCTGCCATGCGACTCCGAGGCCCGTTGACGAAGCATCAGAGGCCTTCTCTGACCTAGATCACATGAGTAGCGTGGTCACCCATTCGAAAGGTTTCGGTATCGCCCAGGACCGGCCGGAGCGGGTGGATGTGCGCCGTCGCAGGGCCGGAGTCAACGCGCGGCAGCTGACGCAGGGCTGCCTCGTCCCCGTTCTGACGCAGCCGCAGGAGAGCCGTATGCCCGAACCGACCTCGCCCACGCCGCCGCCGGAGCGGCTGTCACTGCGCTGGGCACTCATACTCCTGGCCGCGGTGGTGGCGGGACTGCTGGCCGGTCTGCTGACGTACGCCCAGTCCCGCAACTGGCCGGCCTCGATCCTGGCGGCGCTCGGCGCGAGCGGCGCGGCCCTGGTGAGTCTTCCGCTGCTGCTGTGAGCCGGGAGTGCGCCGGGCTCCCCGTGTCAGGTGGGAATGCGTACCGTCTCCACCCAGCTCGGGGGCTGTGGTGCGGCGGAGCCGATCAGGGCCGCGACGACACGGCAGGGCGGGCTCTCGTCGGGCCAGGGGGTGTACCCGTCGGTGAGGACGACGACGATGCTCGGGCGGTCCGGCGTCGCGAGCGCCGCCTCGATGCCGACGCGCATGTCCGTGCCGCCACCGCCGCCCAGGGTGATCTGCTCGGTGGCGGCCACCCGGGACACGGCCTGCACGTCGGCGTCGCACGCGAGCACGGTCACGCGGTTGCCCCGTACGCCCACCTCGCGCAGGACGCCCGTCACCTCCGCGAGGGCGGCGGCCAGTTCGGCGTCGCCCATCGAACCGGAGGTGTCGATGACGACGGCCACCCGCGGCAACGGCCGGCGCAGGCTCGGCAGGACGACACCGCGCAGCGCCGGGGTGCGGCGCGAGGGGCGGCGGTAGGTGTAGTCGACGGCTCCGCCGGCCCATGCGGCGGCCTCCCGGACCGCGCCGGACAGCGCCCGCCGCCAGTCCACCGTGGGCTCCAGGACCTCCTCGGCCCAACGCTGCCAGCCCGCGGGCAGGGTGCCACGGGTGCGCTGATGGGCGCGCATCGCGTCGGCGGTCTGCCGCCGCAGGGCCTGCGCCTCGACGTCGCCGAGCCGTGCGGGGCCGGCGGAGTCGGGGAGTTCCCAGGGCGCGGGCCGGCCGTGGGCGCCCGATCCGCAGTCCGGCGCCCGCACATGCGGCGGCAGCCGGTCCAGGTACACCTCGAACAACTGGCCCTCGGGGAGGCCGAAGAGGCGGGGTTCCATGCGCCCCTCGGGCAGCCGCAGGCCGTCGGCGAGCAGGTCGTCGTTGATCTCGCAGTCCTGCGCGACGTTGACACGGTGCCAGTCGCGCTGGGCGGCGGCCGGGAGACGGTCCGCCCGGCCGTGATGGTCGCGCAGCAGGTGCGCCGCCTCGTGCACCCATACGCCCGCGAGCTCGGGCACCGGCGTCGCGTCGACGAAGGCGGGCGACACGTAGCAGCGCCAGTGCCGGTCCACGCCCATCGTCCGGACCTCTGTGCTCGGGACGACGGTCAGGGCGTACAACGCCGAGGCCAGATAGGGCCGGTCGCTCGCCGCCCGGGAACGGGCGCCGAGCAGCTTGGTCATGTCCAGGGGGCGGCGGGATTCCTCCGTCGTCCCCGCACTGCTCACCGGCCGGCGCCGGGCAGCGCCCCGGACATCTGCAGCAGGTCCAGAAACCCGTCGATGCCGGGCGGTACGGGCCAGTCGAGGCGCCGCATCGCCGCGAGGTCGGTGGCGGCCCGGGCGGCCACGTCCGGTACGCCCGCGTCGACGGCCTTCGCCAGCACCGCCCAGCCGGCCTCCCACCGGGGCCGGGTGAGGTCGCTCTGGATGGCGGCGACCACCGCGATGAGGAACGCCAGTTGCCGGTCGCCGCGGTCGGGCAGGGCGAAGGCGTCCGGGTCGGCGAGGACCCGGTCGGGGTCGGGCAGATCGAGGTGTTCGAGGTAGGACAGCAGCTCGATGCCCGCGCCGCCCCCGACGGCGCCGGTGAGCGCGGCGGCCAGCGCCTCGCGGCCGGCGCCGGCCGCGTACCCGGCGGCGAGCAGCTTGAGTGCCATCTCCCAGGTACGAGGGGACGGCCAGGACCGGCCGCGGCTCTCGGCGTCGCCGGGGATGTGGTGGACCAGGCCGGGCCGGGCCGTGAGGAAGCCGGAGATCGCACCGCGGGCCCGTGCGACCGCACCGGGGACCTTGCCTGCGGAGACGAGGGGCACGGTCAGCTCCGGCCAGGTGCCGGCCATGCCGCGGGCCACCGTCCGGGGGTCGTGGGTCCATTCGAGGTGGACGAACCGGTTGGCGAGCGGCGGACTGAGATGCCAGCCGTCCGCCGCGCTGGACGGCGGGTTGGCGGCGGCGACGATGCGCACCGCCTCCGGCAGGACCAGGCTGCCGACCCGTCGTTCGAGCACCACGCGCAGCAGCGCGGCCTGCACGGCCGGCGGTGCGGAGGACAGCTCGTCGAAGAAGAGCAGGCCCTGTCCGGCCCGGGCGAGGCGGACCGCCCAGTCCGGTGGAGCCATCGGGACACCGGTCACGGCGGGGTCGTCACCGACGATCGGCAGCCCGGCGAAGTCGGAGGGCTCGTGCACACTGGCGATGACCGTCTCCAGCGGCAGACCGAGCCCGGCGGCGAGCTGCTCCAGGGCGGCCGACTTGCCGATTCCCGGCTCGCCCCACAGCAGCACGGGCTGATTGGCCGTCACGGCGAGGGCGAGCGCCTCCAGCTGCGGGTTCGCGGCGGGCTCGGTCCGTCGTGAGCGCAGCCTGCGGTTGAGTTCGTCCGCGGCCGCCAGCGGGCCGGACGGCGCGGTGGGGACGGTACGGTCGGTGCTCAAGGGGCTGTTTCTTCCTCGTCGTCGGCTTCGTCGGCTTCATCGGAGTAGTACTCGTCCTGGTCGTCCATCCATTCGTCCCACCACTCGGCGCCGACGCCCGGATGCTCCTCCTGCACGCGTTCCCGGAGGAAGGCCAGGTCGGGCCGCTTGTACCGGCGGACGAGCTGGGCGAGCGACAGCTCGGACTGGTCGATCACGTCGAGTCGCGCCCCGGCGGCGACGAGCGCCTCCACCAGCGCCTTCGAACCGAGGTCGTTGACCGCCACGAACAGCGGCGTGCGCTCCCGCCGGTCCCGGGCCTCCAGATCCAGTCCCTCCGCCAGCAGCCGCGGCAGCAGCGTCTCGTGGTCGAGGAGGTTCAGTACGTGCAGCAAGGTGCGGCCGCCGGCGTCGCGCACGCGGGGGTCGACACCGGCGTCCAGGAGCTCCAGCACGCCGTGAGTGTCACCGTGCTGGGCGCGCAGGAACAGTTCGTGGCGTTGTGCTCGCAGCGCCTTCGGCAGACGGCCCTCTCCGGAGGTCCACGTCTGCTCCACGGCGAAGCATCCGGCGACGGCACCGCCGAAGGCGCGCATGGCGCGCTCGCGCTGCTGTTCCTCGTCGCTGTGCGGCATGTGCAGCAGGCCGCCGGGCCGGAAGGCCACCTCGTGCCATTCCCCGCGGCACCTGACCCGTACGGGTGCGGGAGCCGGTGCCCCTGGCGGGCCGACCGGGCTGTCCGGGGCCCGGAGGGCGGGGAACAGCGCCTGACGGACGAGCGGATGCAGGTGCTCCGCGGCGATGCCTCCGCCGCGCATCAGGTCCAGGTCGGGGAGCCTGCGCCACAGGGCCGCGGCGAGGATGGGCTCGCCCTTCACGTCGTCCCGGTCGACAGCCCGCGCCAGCAGCCCGCCGGCGTCCACGGGCTCCAGCAGGATGTAGGTCCGCCAGTGCGCGGCGATGAGAAAGCGGTCACCGACACCCTCGGCCATGTGCCGGCGGACTTCCGGCTCCAGACGGGTGTGGTCGATCGCGAGCCCGCCGAGGAGCTGCTCCGGATCCACCTGGTACCAGCCCGACTTCTGCGGGGGTGTCAGGTCCAGCTCGATGCCGGCGGCCGCGAAGGCGGCCTGGGTCTCGCCCTTCTGGTGCAGCAGCGTGACCCACTCGGCCCGTGCCGCCGGGTCGCCGTCGCCGGGGTCGGCCGCGGGCAGTTCGTCCGTGCCGCGCGGGGTGGCGTCGGCGTGCAGGAACGGCGGCCTGTCCGTGCCGCCGCCGCACCGTTCGCGCAGCTCGGCGGCGTGCCGTGCGTCCCACAGGTGCCGCGCGTACCGCCAGTCCTGCGTGGTGCGCCCGAAGACGCCCGCGGCCTGCTCGTCCGTCACCGTACTGAACCGCAGGGCGATCCGCTGCGGTCCGTCGATCATCGCGGGAGTGGTGATGTGCAGGTACGGCGTGGCCCGGCGGCCCTCGTCCGCTGCCTTGGGGCGGTAGCGCGCGAGGACGACCGTCGTGTCCGTGGCGAGTGTGGTCCGCCCGCCGAGCACGCGCGGCAGGTGCCAGCGCAGCAGGTCGGGGGCGAAGTGGCGCAGGTCGTCCTCGAGAGCCGCGGCGACCTCGTCGCCACAGTGGCCGGCGACCTCCGCCAGGTCGAAGGCGACGTCGACGTTCGCCGCGGCGCAGGCGCCGCGCCAGTCACCGGCCAGACGGCGTTCGGTCGCGCGCTCGATCATCCGGCCGGGCACCGCGTACCGGCGGATCCGGCGCCGGCTCGACGCCTCGTCCGCGGGGAAGCAACGCAGTTCGATGTGAGAGCTCAACGGTAGACACTCCCTATCGCGCGCAGGTCGGCATGCGCCCTGCCGACGGGCCGCAGTCGCTGGGTGAAGGACCGCTTCACCTTGCGGGGCAGGCCGGGCCCCAGACCGACGTACTCCAGGGACGAGTTGTCGGGCACGGCGGCCAGCAGCGTCTTCGCGCCCCGGCCGGTCAGTCCGGTGTGGCACAGTTCCAGCCGGCGCAGCGGGCTGCCCGGCAGGGCGGCGGCCAGCGCGTGGGCGCCCTCGTCGCCGGTGGTGTTGGCGGGGGCCCCGAGGCTGCGTTCCGACGGCGGGCGGCCCAGGTCGAGTGCCTCGATCCCGCCGAGGGAGTCGGCGAGGGCCCGGGCTCCGACGGGGCCGATCCCGTTGCCGCCGAGGCCCAGGCGCACCGGTCGTGCGGGGTCGGCCGCGGCGGCGAGGATCGCGGCGCCCTCGTCACCGAGGTGGTTGGCCGGGAGGTACAGCTCGCGCACACCCGCCTCACGGATCAGCGCCGCCAGCAGCGGGGCCGCGTCGGCGGTCAGGCCGTTGCCGCCGAGGAAGAGGCGTTCGACCGGGCTGGGCCGGTCGGTGAGGGCGTCGAACAGGGCTCGCAGACCGTGGGTGGTGAGACCGGTGTTGACCAGGTCGAGGGTGCGCAGCGTGGTGTTGCGGCGGAGCATCGCGGCGAGCGCGCGGGCGCCTTCGTCGCCCACCGGGTTGCGCTTGAGCCACAGGGCGCGGACGGTGCCGTCCGTCGTCAGCGCATCGGCGAGCGCGGTGACGCCCTCGGGGCCGATGCGGTTGCAGCCGAGGTACAGCGTGCGCAGGCCGTGGCCGTCGGCCAGCGCGCCGGCGACCGTGCGGGCTCCCTCGTTCCCGATGGCGTTGGTGCCGAGCAGGACGTGCCCGGCGTGCGCGGAGGCGGCGGCGACGGGCATCAGCCGGGCGGCGCCGGCCGCTCCGAGGCCCTGCTTGCACAGGTCGACACGTCCGTCCGCGCGCACCGTGCCGAGCGGGAAGGTCTCGTCGGCCTCGACCGGCCGGGTGGACCGCAGACGGGCGAGCAGCGGCTCCAGAGCCGCGGGATCGCTCATCGGGATGTCGGGGTGCTCGATCGCGGGGCAGCGTACGGGCGTCGGCTGCGTCATCACCACTCCACCGGTCCATCGCCGGTGCCCGGCTCGCCGAGGGCGGCATCGCCCTCCGCCCGCCCAGGACGAACCGACGCCAATCGACTTTCCTCCACGACAAGGGCGGCAAGGCTGGCCGGATTCGAACCGACGTCCTCCAGCTTGATGCTTGGGCGCGACGACCTCTGCGCTACAGCCTTGCCGCGGAGATCATAGCGGCTGTCGCCTCTGCGTTCGAACCCAGTTGATTCTCGGGCGGAGGGGCGAAAAAGGGAGCACGGCCGCGGGCGCCGAGCGCCCGGCGGCGCCCACCCTCAGCCGCCGTCCGGCGCGCCCGAGAGGCGCGGCGAGGTACCACGTAAAAACGTTTGTTCGCGCATGCGCACACCCGGGTCGCACACCAACACCGCTGCGTTCACGCCCAGATCGCGACGGGGCGCACAACCCGATCGATCCAGATTTTCTCTATTATCCGACCTTCCTGGGGGCTCTTGCCCCGATCTCACGCTCTGCAGCTAGCTATGTGCTGCGTCCACTTCCTGGGCCGGGCTCCCGACGAGCACGGCCGTCGGTCAGGGGAAGTGGCCGGGAAACCCGTATGTGAGGAGTGGTCATGAAGAAGGCCTATGAGGCGCCGACGCTCGTCCGGCTCGGTACGTTCCGGAAGGAGACCGGGCTCCTGGGGCGCCACGGCAACGACCGGCTGATCCTGAGCAAGAACTGACGACCGACGGTCATCGACCGACGTCATGACTGAACTGCACGAGAGTGCGGGGACGGGCCCCGGCGACGCGCACTTCGCGGTCTTCACGGACCGTGCGGACGCGGCCGCCGTGGCCCGCTTCTTCGCCCGCCCCGGAAGCCGGACCCTCGCGCATGCGTCGGGCCGGCCCTGGCTGGTCGGCCACTGGCACGACGACGAGGTGGTCACGGCGGGCGTGGGCGCCACCCGCATCGCCGTCGTCGGCTGCTGCCCGGTCGACCCCGACGAACTGCGGCGCCGGACCGCACGGTTGCGTGATCTCGCGGAGCTCGACGCCCTGGCCCGGTCCCTGCCCGGCAGTTTCCATCTCGTCGGCACCCTCGACGGACGGATCAGGGTGCAGGGCACGGCCTCCGGACTTCGGCTCGTCTTCCACGCGGAGATCGACGGCGTGCGGGTGGCCGCGACCAGGGCCGACACGCTCGCCGCCGTCCTGGGCCTCGACCCCGACGTGGAGGAACTGGCCGCAAGGCTGCTGTGGCCCGCCCCGTATCCGCTGTTCGAGACGTCGATGTGGCGTCCGGTCACCGCCGTCGCTCCGCAGGACGCCGTGGTCGTCGCCGCGGACGGGCGCACCGTACGGCACACGCGGTGGTGGACGCCGCCGGAGCCGGTCCGGCCGCTCGCCGAAGCGGCGCCCCTGATCCGGCAGGCGCTGGCGGAGGCCGTCGGGGCGCGAACCCGGCAGGGTGGCGTGGTGAGCTGCGACCTGTCCGGCGGCCTGGACTCGACCTCCGTCTGCTTCCTTGCCGACCGCTCCCCCGCCCGTGTGGTGGCCAGTACCTGGCCGGGACGCGATCCGGCGGACACCGACCTGTCCTGGGCCGAGCGGGCGATGGAGTACCTCCCGGACGTCGAGCACGTGGTCTGGGACGCCGACACCTCACCACTGGTCTACGAGGACCTGCTCGGTATCGACGACCTGCTCGACGAGCCCACCATCGGTGTCATGGACCGCTCCCGGGTCCTCCACCATCTGCCCGGTCTCGCGGCACGCGGCAGCCGGCTGCATCTGACCGGGATCGGCGGCGACCACGTGGCCTGGTGCTCCGAGGCCTACTACCACCGGCTGCTGCGCACCCGCCCGCTGTTCGCCCTGCGGCAGTTGCGGGGGTTCCGGGCGCTGTGGCAGTGGCCGCTCGGCGGCACGGTCCGCGCTCTCGCGGACTCCCGGCCGTACGGGAAGTGGCTCGGCGGCGCCGCCGGTGAACTGCGTGCCCCGTCGCCTCCGACCGTCGCCACGGGTCTCGGCTGGGGCATGGCCCCGCGCGTGTTCGGCTGGGTGACTCCCGACGCCGAACGCATGGCCCGCCGGGCACTGCTCGCCGCCGCGGCGACGGTCTCGCCGCTCCATCCGGACCGTGGACTGCACGCCGACCTGGAGCAGATCCGCTCGTGCACCCGTGTCATCCGGCAGTGGGACCGGATGGCGGCCCGGGCCGGCCTGCCGATGGCCTCTCCCTTCCTCGACGACCGCGTCATCGAGGCGTGTCTCGCCGTACGTCCGAGCGAGCGCGTCACGCCCTGGCGGTACAAGCCCGTGCTGAGCGCCGCGATGCGCGGCATCGTGCCGGACGCCTGCCTGCGGCGGGCCAACAAGGCCACGGCCGCCATGGACGCCTCCGACGGACTGCGCCGGCACCGCGGCGACCTGCTCGCCCTGTGGGAGAACTCGCGGCTGGAGGAGCTCGGCCTGGTGGACGGCGCCGAGCTGCGCCGCCTCGCCCGGCGGCCCGCCTCCCCGGGACTGTCGGAGGCCATCCTGTACTCCACGATCGCCGCCGAGGTGTGGCTGCGTGGAAGGGAGCGCGGCCACAGCCGTGTCCCACAGCCCTGACCGGACCCCCGTACCAGAAAGGCCCTCACATGCCCCTGCGGTTCGGCGACAACGTCTCCACTGCCCAGACCGACTACGGCACCGTACTGCTGGACGAACGGGCAGGCACCTACTGGGAGTTGAACCCCACCGCCACGCTGGTGGTACGGGCCCTGCTCGACGGCGCCGAGGAGGCGGACGCGGCCGCCGCCCTGGTGCGGGAGTTCGACATCGACCAGGCGCAGGCCCTGCGGGACGTCCAGGCGCTCGTCCAGCAGCTGCGCGGCTCGGGGCTCGCCTCATGACGACGCCCAGCGCGCTGGAGCGGCCCACCGGTGTGCCCCTGGCCCGGCGCCTGGCCGCCCGCCTCGTCCTGCTGCCCGCCGTCGCCCTGGCCATGCTGCCACCCCACCGCATCCGTACCGTACTCGGCCTGCTGCGGCGCGGTGCCGCGCCCGCCACCACTGCGCAGGCCCAGAACGCACGCGACGCGATGTGCGCCGCCAGCCTGGCCTGCGCCGGACCGAAGGGGTGTCTGCCCCGGTCCCTGGGGGCTGCGCTGCTGTGCCGGCTCGGCGGTACCTGGCCCAGCTGGTGCACCGGTGTACGTGTCGTCCCGCCGTTCACCGCGCATGCCTGGATCGAGGCGGACGGACGTCCGGTCGGCGAGGGGCTGCCCGAGGGCTACCTCGCCCGGCTGATGGCCGTCGACCCGCTGCCGGGGCCGACGGGCCGATGACCGGCGACGCGCCTGCGCACGGCGGCCCGGCCCCGGCCGCCGAGGGTGACACGTCCACCCGGGCGGCGGTGGCCACCATGTACCGGCTCACCGCCGGGCACCGGAGCTCCATCGCCGTCGCCACCGTGCTGACCCTCGTGTGCTCCGCCCTGGGACTGGCCCAGCCGCTCGTCGCCAAGCACGTCGTGGACGCGAACGCCCGAGGGCAGGTCGTCTGGCCGCTGCTGGGAGTGCTGGGCGCGCTGTTCGTGGTCGAGGCGGCGACGGGAGCCACGGGGCGCTTCCTGCTGGACCGGATGGGCGAAGGCGTCGTACGGCAGCTCCGTCACGGGCTGGTGGGACGGCTGCTCCGGCTGGAGATGCGGGAATACGACCGCCACCGGTGCGGTGACCTCGTCTCCCGGGTGACGGCCGACACCACCTTGCTCCGGGAGGTCGTGTCACAGGCCCTGGTCGATCTCGTGACGGGCAGCCTCGTCGCCGCCGGGGCAATCGCCCTCATGGCCTGGCTCGACCCCCTGCTGCTGCTCCTGGTCGCCGGCACCGTGGCAGCGGCGGCCGTGGTCGTCGCCTCGCTGCTCACAGGTATCCGCTGCGCGTCCGCGCGCATGCAGGACTCGGTCGGTGCCGTCGCCGCCGATCTGGAGCGCGCCCTCGGCGCCCTGTCGATGGTTCGCGTGCACCGCGCCGAGGGGCGCGAGGCGGCCGGCATCGGCGCCCGCATCGACGCGGCCTACGACGCCGGGGTACGCACTGCGAAACTCGCCTCGGTCATGAGCTCCGCCGTCGAACTCGCCGTGCAGGGCTCCTTTCTCATCGTCCTGGTCGTCGGCGGTCTGCGCGTCAACGGCAACGCCGGATCCCTCGGTGACCTCGTCGCCTTCCTGCTGTACGCCTCGTACCTCGCCCTGCCGCTGTCCTCCGTCTTCCGTGCGGTGGGCCTGGTCCAGCGCGGAATGGGCGCCTACCAGCGCATCGACGGGGCGCTCCGGCTGCCGGTGGAGCCCACCGCGCCCCGGATCCGGGGAGACTTCGCCCCCGTACCGTGCCCGACCGGTCCGCCCGTCACCCGCGAACGGCCCGTTCTCGCCCTGCACGACGTCCACTTCGGCTACGAACCGGATCGGCCGGTGCTCCGCGGCGTCTCGTTCGCGGTTCCGCCGCGCCGGCAGGTGGCCCTGGTGGGCCGGTCCGGGGCCGGCAAGAGCACCGTGTTCGCCCTCGTGGCGAGGTTCTACGAGCCGGACACGGGCGCCCTGCTCTTCGACGGGCGGCCCGCGGCCGGGCTCACCCGTGACGCATGCCGACGGGGCATCGCCGTCGTCGACCAGAACACCCATGTCGTCCACGGCACGTTGCGCGACAACATCACCTACGCCGTGCCCGACGCCACGGAGGCGGAGATCCGGCGCGTGGTCGAACTGGCCCGGCTCGAGGAGGTCGTCGACCGGCTGCCCGGCGGCCTGGCCGCGGTCATCGGCGAACGCGGCAGCAATCTCTCCGGCGGCGAACGCCAGCGCATCGCCCTCGCCCGCGCGTTGCTGGCCCGCCCCTCGCTGCTCCTGCTGGACGAACCCACCTCCCACCTCGACGCGATCAATGAAGCGGCGCTGACCACCGTCATGAAGGAAGTCGCCCAGGAGTGCGCACTGCTGGTCATCGCCCACCGCCTGTCCACCGTGCAGCACGCGGACCGCATCGTGCTGCTGCAGGACGGCCGCATCGCCGCCGGCGGACGCCATGAGGAGTTGCTCGCCCGCAGTGCCCTCTATCGCGAGCTGGCCGCGAGCCAGATGCTCCGGCCCGGCGGAGACGACGGAGACCGCTCATAGGAGGTGCGACACTCCGCCCCGACCACCTCGGGTCGAGCTCGGCCGGCGGGGTGTTCAGTGCGTTCACACGGCGTTCGCGTTCCTCTCGGCGGCCTCGACGACGTTGGCCAGCAGCATCGCCCGGGTCATGGGTCCCACTCCCCCGGGCATGGGCGCGACCCGTCCGGCGACCTGGGCGGCCTGAGGATGGACGTCGCCGACGAGCCCGTGCTCGGTGCGCGTGATGCCGACGTCCAGGACGGTCGCGCCGGGGCGCAGCATGTCCGGGGTGATCAGTCCGGGCGAGCCGGCCGCCGCGACGACGATGTCCGCCTCGCGTACGTGCCAGGCCAGGCCCTTGGTCGCGGTGTGGCACAGGGTGACGGTGGCGTTCTCCGAGCGGCGGGTGAGGAGCAGTCCGATCGGCCGCCCGACGGTGATGCCCCGGCCGATCACGCACACCCGCGCTCCGGCCAGCGGGACCTCGTGGCGGCGCAGCAGTTCGACGATGCCCCGCGGAGTGCAGGGCAGTGGGGCGTCGCCGCCGAGGACGAGCCGGCCGAGGTTGACCGGGTGCAGGCCGTCGGCGTCCTTGGCGGGGTCCATGCGCTCCAGCACGGCGCCCGCGTCCAGGTGGCGCGGGAGCGGCAGTTGGACGATGTAGCCGGTACAGGCCGGGTCGGCGTTGAGTTCGTCGATGACGTCCTCGACCTGCTGCTGGGTGGCGTCGGCGGGCAGTTCGCGGCGGAGCGAGGCGATACCCACCTGCGCGCAGTCGCGGTGCTTCCCGGCGACGTAGGCGCGGCTGCCCGGGTCGTCCCCGACCAGGACGGTGCCGAGGCCGGGCTGCCGTCCGGTGGCGGCGGTCACCTTGGCCACGCGCTCGGCCAGTTCACGGCGGATGACGGCGGCGGTCGCCCTGCCGTCGAGGAGTTGTGCGGTCACCGGCGGTTCTCCTTCGCCAGGTCAGCCACGGAGGCGGGACATGGTCGGGTCGAACAGGGGCTCCTGGGCGACGGTCGCCTCGACGCGCTGGTCGAAGTAGCCGATGTGCACCGTGGTACCGGGGGTGGCCAGCTCCACCGGGAGCCAGGCATAGGCGATGCCCTTGCCGATGGTGTGGCCGTGGGCGGCGCTGGTCACGTAGCCGACAGCGCGGTCCCCGTCGTAGACCGGCTCCTTGCCCATGACGACGGCCCGCGGGTCGTCGATGGTGAGGCAGCTCAGCCTGCGCCGCACGTCTGCCTTGCGGCGCTCCAGTGCGGCCTTGCCGACGAAGTCGCCCTTGTCCGGCTTGACGGCGAAGCCGACGCCGGCCTCGTAGGGGTCGTGCTCGTAGGTCATGTCGGTGCCGAAGGAGCGGTAGCCCTTCTCCAGGCGGAGGCTGTTGAAGGCGCCGCGGCCGGCGATGATGCCGCCGAGCGGCTCGGCCGCCTGCCACAGGGTGTCCCAGAGCTTCGCGCCCTGGTCGGCGGTCGTGTAGAGCTCCCAGCCGAGTTCACCGACGTAGGACAGGCGCATCGCAGTGACCGGAACCGAGCCGATGTAGGCGCGCTTGGCGCGGAAGTACTTGAGGCCCTCGTCGGAGAAGTCCTCGTCGGTGAGCGGCTGCAGCACCTCGCGGGCGAGCGGGCCCCACAGGCCGATGCAGCAGGTGCCGGGGGTGATGTCGCGGACCTGGACGGTACCGTCGGCGGGCAGGTGGCGGGTGAACCAGTCGAGGTCCAGGTTGCCGTTGGCTCCCACCTGGAAGAGGTCGCGGGCGAGGCGGGCGACGGTGATGTCGCTGCGGATGCCGCCGTCGTGGTCCAGCAGCAGGGTGTACGTCACCGAGCCGACGGACTTGGCGACCTTGCCGGTGACCAGGCTCTCCAGGAAGCCGGCGGCACCGGGGCCGCTGACCTCCAGGCGCTTGAGGGCCGTCATGTCGTACAGGGCGACGGTCTCGCGGGTGACCTGGGCCTCGGCGCCGACGATGGGCGACCAGTAGCGGGCGGCCCAGTCGTTGGGGGTGGGGATGGCGCGGCCTTCGACCAGCCCGGCGTTCGCCTCGTACCACTGGGGGCGCTCCCAGCCGTTCGCCTCCAGGAAGAACGCTCCGTGCTCCTGCTGGCGGACGTAGAAGGGGCTGGTGCGGATCGGGCGCGGCTTCCCGCTCGGCTGGAGGGGGTGGAGGATGTCGTAGACCTCGACGAAGTTCTGGCAGTCGCGGGCCAGGACATACTCCGGGGAGAGCTGGTGCGGCTCGAAGCGGTTGACGTCGCACTCGTGCAGGTCGAAGGAGGAGCAGTAGCCGTCGACCAGCCATTCGGCGACGGCCCGGCCGACGCCCGCGGAGTGGGTGACCCACACGGCCTCGGCTACCCAGAAGCCCTGGACGTCCTGGGATTCGCCGAGCAGCGGGAAGCCGTCGGTGGTGAAGGAGAACAGGCCGTTGATGCCCTCCTCGACCTTGGCCTCGCGGGTCGCGGGCAGCAGCGACCGGGTCTCGGTCCAGGCGTCCTCGAAGTCCGCCTCGGTGAACTCCAGGACCGACGGCATCTGTTCGGCCTCGTCCACGGAGAGGATGTCGTCGGCGGAGACGGGCATGGGACGGTGTCCGTAGTAGCCGATGCCGAGGGCGTCGAAGCGGTCGCGGTAGTAGAGGTCGGCGTCCTGGTGGCGCAGGATCGGGCGTACCGCCTCCTCGGTCTGGCCGGCGAGGGCGGGGATCGGGCCGGTCCAGGCGAGCTGGTGGGCGAGCGGGGTGAGCGGCAGGTTCATCCCGACCATGCGGGCGATCTTCGGTCCCCAGATGCCGGCGCAGCAGACGACGATGTCGGCGGGGATCTCGCCCTGGTCGGTCACCACACCGGCGACGCGGCCCTCGCTCTGCCGCACGTCGAGGACCTCGTGGCGGGCGAGGAAGCGCACACCGCGCTCGGTGGCCCGGCGGATCTGGGCCTCGACGGCGAGGACGGCCTTGGCGAGGCCGTCGGTGGGGACGAGGAGACCGCCGAGGACCTTGTCGCGGTCGACCAGCGGGTGCTGCTCCACGCACTCGTCGGGGGTCAGCAGGCGCGACTCGATGCCCCAGGAGGCGATCCAGCCCTGGCGGCGCCGCAGCTCGGTGAGGCGCTCGGGGCTGGTGGCCACCTCCAGGCCGCCGACCTGGAGGAAGCAGGGCTTGCCGTCGACGTCGAGGGCGCAGAACTTCTCGACGGTGTAGCGCGCCAGTTCGGTCATGGTCTTCGAGGGGTTCGTCTGGAAGACCAGGCCCGGCGCGTGCGAGGAGGATCCTCCCGTGGCCGGGAGGGGGCCCTGGTCGACGACGGTCACCTCGGTCCAGCCGCGTGCGGAGATCTCGTCCGCCAGGGCCGCTCCCACGACACCCGCTCCGATGATGACCACTCGGGGTCCCGCCATCGCCCAACCTCCGAACATTGAGACCGGTGCAGTTGCTTGTTCCGCAACGTGGTTCAGGTTGCGCAACTCAATGTGCCCGTCCGGGAAGGGGGTGTCAAGGGGTCCGTGACGTCGGGGAACGGCCCGTAACAGGGCCCTGGACACGGCAATGCCCGGCGGGCGGCGCGCACCTGCACGCACCGCCCGCCGGGCATGTCCGACCCGTCCTCCCGACCCGGTCTACTTGAGCCAGGCGTCCACCTTGTCCTTGTTGGCGTCGACCCACTTCTTCGCCGCCGCGTCGTCGGACATCTTGTCCTGAGCGATGTACTTGGCGACCTCGTTCTGGTCGTCGTTCGTCCAGTTGAAGTTCTTCACCAGGTTGTAGGCGGGGCTGCCGGACTTGGCGAACTTCGCACTGACGATCTTGTTCAGGTCGTACACGGGATAGTCGCAGGCGATCTTCTCGGCGACGGCGTCGCAGCCCGTCGTGTACTTCGGCAGGGAGACCTTCTTCAGCGGGACCTCGGACAGGAACCACTGCGGCTCGTAGAAGTAGCCGATCACCCACTGCTTGTTCTTCTCGGCGGTGCGGAAGGCCTGGATGAGCGCGGTCTCGCTGCCCGCGTACACCACCTTGAAGTCCAGCTTCAGGTTCTTCACCAGCGCCGCGTCGTTGGTGACGTACGACGGGTCGCCGTCCAGGAGCTGGCCCTTGCCGCCCGACTCGGAGGTCTTGAAGTTGGACGCGTACTTGTCGAGGTTCTTCCAGTCGAGGATGTCGGGGTGCGCCTTGGCCAGCCACGGCGGCACGTACCAGCCGATGATGCCCTTGTTACCGGTCTGGCCGGCGTCGACGGCGGTCTTCTGCCCGGTGATGTACTTCTTCTTCAGATCGTCGTGGCCCCAGTTCTCCAGGACGGCGTCGACCTCGCCGGTGCCGAAGCCCTGCCAGGCGATCTCCTCCTTGAGGTTCTTCTTGGTGACCTTGCAGCCGAGGCTGTGCTCGGCCACGTACGCGACGACCGCCGCGTCCGCCTCGTAGCCCACCCACGGGTTGACCGCGAGGTTGAACGTGCCGCACTTGCCGGAGCTGCCCGCGTTGTCCGAACCCGAGGAGGTGTCACCGACCTTCGCGCCCGAACATGCGGTGAGCGTGAGGCCGAGGACGGCCAGGCCGGCCGCGCCGGCTCGCCAGTGTCTTGCCATGGTGTCGTGCTCCTTAAGCGCTCGCGCGTCGCGCCGCTGCCTGAGTGATCCGGTCGAACATGACTCCGAGCAGTACGATGGCGAGTCCCGCCGCCAGCCCCTTGCCGTACAGCTCTCCCTGCGAGAATCCGGCCACGACGTCGTAGCCGAGGGCGCCCGCGCCTACCAGGCCGCCCACCACAACCATCGACAGCACGTAGATCAGCCCCTGGTTGGTCGCGAGCGTCAGGGCACTGCGTGACATCGGCAGTTGAACCTTGGTGATGATCTGCCAGGTGTTGCACCCGGCGGAGGTGGCCGCCTCCACGGTGGTCTCGGGCACGGCCCGGATCCCGTCCGCGATGATCTTCATGGCGACGGGCGCCCCGTAGACGACCGCGGCGACGATGGCCGTGAAACGGCTGGCACCGAACAACGCGAGGAACGGCACCAGATAGACGAACGGCGGCATGACCTGGGCCGCGTCCAGACTGGGCCGGATCAGCCGGTCCACCATCGTGCTGCGCCCCATCCATACGCCGAAGACGATGCCGAGCACCATCACCAGCACCGTCGCGACGAGTGTCGAGGCCAGCGTGGTCATGGCGTCCGACCACAGACCGGTGCCGACCAGCAGGCCCACGCACACGGCCGTGGTGATCCCGGCCTTCCAGCCGCCGAGCACCACGCCGAGCGCGACCAGCACCGCGCCGACGAGCCACCACGGAGAGTCCGTGAGCAGCGTCTGGAACGGGTTGAGCAGCCCGTTGGTGATGACGTCGCGGATGGCGTTGGTCACGCCCGACAGATGGTCCTGCGCCCAGTTGGTCGCGGTGTCCGCCGCGCTCGCGATGTGGCTGCCGACGGTGCCGTCGCCGGGGAAGTCGGCCGCCCACACGTAGGTGTGCGAGAGGTAGACCAGGACCGCCGCGACCGCGGCGCCGGCGCCCAGCAGGGGCCGGCGCCACTTGGCGAAGCTGTGCTCGGCGTTCCGTGCGTTCTCCTCGCGTGCGGCGGCCGCGGTCGTGACCCGGTCCAGGACGATCGCCATGACGACGATGGCGAGTCCGGCGTTGAAGGCCGTGCCGACGTCGAGCGACTGCAGCGCCTGGATGACGACCGGGCCGAGGCCGGGCGCGTTGATCAGTGCCGCGATGGTCACCATGGCCAGGGCGGCCATGATGGTCTGGTTGACGCCCATCACCACGGTCCGCTTGGACATCGGCAGCAGGACCTTCTGCAGCGACTGGCGGCGCGTGGCGCCCATCGAGTCGGCCGCCTCGACCGTCGTCGCCGGCACGTTCCGGATGGCGTGTGCGGTGATGCGGATCGCCGGCGGAGCCGCGTAGATCACGGTGGCGATGGTGGCGGAGGCCCCGCCGATGAGGAAGAACAGGGTCAGCGGTGCCAGGTAGACGAAGGTCGGCATCGTCTGCATGAAGTCCAGGAACGGCGTCATGATCCGGTTGAACCGGTCGGACAGCCCCGCCCACACACCCAGCGGGATCGCGAACAGCAGCGCGACGAAGACCGCGGAGAGGGTCAGCGCCAGGGTGTCCATGCTCGGCTGCCACAGGCCCTGCAGCCCCATGAAGGTGAAGCCGGCCACGGCCAGCAGCGCGACCCGCCAGTTGCCCACGGCCCAGGAGACGTAGCCCGCGAGGCCGACGACGCCGAGCCAGCCGATCTGCGGGACCGGGCGGGCGCCGGACGGCTGGGAGATCAAGTGCTGGACGAAGGTCACCAGGTTGTCGATGACCAGCCGGATCTCGTTGAAGAAGTACAGGAAGAGCGGGTTGGAGTTGCGGTCGGCGCCGATGGAGTCGTTGAGGTCGTTGAGCCACCGGTGCAGGTCGGTGAGGTCGGCCGCCGCCAGGGACAGGGTCTCCTTGCCGCGCAGCACGGCGAACAGCACCAGCCAGACGACCACGATCGCACCGGCCAGCACAGGCCGGCCGACCTTGCGTGTCCCTCTGGCGGCAGCGGCCGGCTCTGCCGTCGCTGTCTTCTCGGGCTTCTCGGGTTTCTCGATGGCGACGGTCATCACGCGCCGCCTTCCCGCCCGGCGACCACGGAGAGGATCTCCTCGTCGCCGACGATGCCGAGCAGCTTGCCGTTCTCGACGACCTTGACCGGCCGGTCGGCCGCGAGGACGGCGCGGGTGGCCTCGCGCACCACGACGTCCGGCCCCAATTCGGGCCCGTCCAGGGCATCGTCGGGCCCGGCCGGGCGCATGATCCACCGCAGGGTGAGCACATCGCCGCGCGGCACGTCCTTGACGAACTCGCGCACGTAGTCGTCGGCGGGGGCGCCCACCAGCTCGTCGCCGGTGCCGCACTGGACCATCTTGCCGTCGCGCATGATCAGGATGCGGTCGCCCAGCTTGAGCGCCTCGGAGAGGTCGTGGGTGATGAACACCATGGTCTTGCCGACCTCGTGGTGCAGCCGGATGACCTCGTTCTGCATGTCGCGGCGGATCAGCGGGTCGAGCGCGGAGAACGGCTCGTCGAAGAAGAGGACGTCCGGATCCCCGGCCAGGGCCCGGGCGAGGCCGACGCGCTGCTGCATACCGCCGGAGAGCTGGTCGGGGTACGAGTTCTCGTAGCCGGCGAGGCCCACCAGTTCGACGACCTCCAGGGCCCGCCGGGTGCGTTCGGCCCTGCTCATCCCGCGGATCTCCAGGCCGAAGGCCACGTTGTCGACCACTCGGCGGTGGGGCAGCAGCCCGAAGTGCTGGAAGACCATGGAGAACTTGCGGCGGCGCAGCTCGCGCAGGCGCTTGTCGTCCGCCTCGCGGATGTCCTGGCCCTCGAAGACGACCTCACCGGCGGTGGGTTCGATCAGCCGGGTCAGACATCGCACCAGCGTGGACTTGCCGGAGCCGGACAGACCCATGACGACGAAGACCTCGCCCGGCGCCACCTCGAAGTTCACGTCGCGCACGGCGGCGGTGCATCCCGTGCGGTCCATGAGCTCACGGCGGGAGAGACCGCACAGCTCCTCTGAGCCCGGCACCCGGTCGGCCTTCGGCCCGAACACCTTCCACAGATTGCGCACGGAGATGACCGGAGTGGCGTCCGAGTCCTGGGGTGTGCCGCGCCGCTGCGGCACCTCGGTCTGTGTTGGGGTCACGATCGACCTCTTTTCGGCGTTCAGCCGCGGAACCAGTGCTGCGGCCGGGGGTGGATGTTCTGCCAGATGTGTTTGGGCTCTCGGTACTCGTTCAGGCCGGTCGGCCCCAGCTCCCGGCCCACGCCCGAGTGCCCGAAGCCACCCCATTCCGCTTGCGGCACGTAGGGGTGGTAGTCGTTGATCCACACCGTGCCGTGGCGCAGCCGTCGGGCGACCCGCTGGGCCTTTCCGGCGTCCTGGGTCCACACGGCTCCGGCGAGTCCGTACTCGGTGTCGTTGGCGATGCGTACGGCGTCGTCCTCGTCGGTGAAGCGCTCGACGGTGAGGACGGGACCGAAGGACTCCTCGTGCACCACGCGCATGTCCTGCCGGCACTCGTCGAGGACGGTCGGCGGGTAGTAGTGGCCGTTCGCGAGGGCGGGGTCGGCGGGCCGCTGCCCGCCGCAGCGGAGTACGGCACCCTCGGCGAGGCCGGCCGCCACGTACGCCTCGACCTTGTCCCGGTGCTGGGCGGAGATCAGCGCGCCGGTCTCGGCCTCGGGGTCGAAGGGTCCGCCGAGGCGGATACGCCGGGCGCGGCGGACGACCTCGTCGACCAGGCGGTCGTGCAGGGAGTCCTCGACGATCAGGCGGGCACCGGCCGAGCAGACCTGCCCGGAGTGCAGAAAGACGGCCGTGAGGGCGAAGTCCACGGCCGTCTCGAAGTCGGCGTCGGCGAAGATCACGTTGGGGTTCTTGCCACCGAGTTCCAGCGCCACCTTCTTCACGGTGGTGGCGGCGGCGGCCATGATCCGTCTGCCGGTCTCCAGGCCGCCGGTGAAGGAGACCATGTCGACGGCGGGGTGCTCGGAGAGCGGGGCGCCGGCCTCGGGCCCGGCGCCCAGGACGAGGTTGGCGGCACCGGGCGGGAGCCCGGCCTCCTCCAGCGCCTTCATCAGCAGGACGGAGCTGGAGGGGGTGAGCTCGCTCGGTTTGAGGACGATCGTGTTGCCGGCCAGGAGCGCCGGAGCGACCTTCCAACTAGCCTGCAGCAGTGGGTAGTTCCAGGGGGTGATCAGTCCGCACACACCGACGGGTTCGTAGACCACGCGGCTGACGGCGTCGTCGCGGCCGGTGTCGATCACCCGGCCGGCGTCGGTACCGGCGAGCCCTCCGTAGTAGCGGAAGCAGGAGACGACGTCGGCGATGTCGTACTCGCTCTCCACCAGCCGCTTGCCGGTGTCCAGCGACTCGGCCCGGGCGAACTCCTTGGCGTCGCGCTCGATCAGGTCGGCGGTGCGCAGCAGCAGTGCGCCGCGCTCGCGCTCGGGGGTACGCGGCCAGGGGCCGTCGTCGAAGGCGCGCCGGGCCGCGGCGATCGCCGCCTCGGCGTCGGCGCGGGTCGCCTCCGAGACCGTCGCGACCGGCGTACCGTCCGCCGGACAGCGGATCTCCCGGAGGCCGCCGGCCACCGCGGCGCGCCATTCTCCGTCCACATACAGATCTGCCACTGCCGCGCCCTTCGAAATTTCGTTGCGCATTGTGCACTGTATTGCTTGTGGTGGAACACCCTGGCCGAATGGACGGACACCCGTCAAGGGGTCTGCATGTCCCGATTCGGCCACCGGAGCTGCACTCCACCGGGGGTGTCGGCCACCCGGCCGGTCCAGCACCCGACGGCTCCGGCCCCGCGGGCGAGCAGCGCCCGCAGGGTCCCGGTGCCCACCGGCTACCCGGCCTGCTTCTGGGCGTCGCGGTGCCGGTAGTACGCGGCCTTGGACGGCGCCGGCGGCTCCTTGCCGAGGATGAGGTCGGCCGCCTTCTCGGCGATCATCATCACCGGCGCGTAGATGTTGCCGTTGGTGACGTACGGCATCACCGAAGCGTCCACCACCCGCAGCCCGTCGAGACCGTGCACCCGCATGCTCTGCGGGTCGACGACGGACATCTCGTCGGTGCCCATCTTGCAGGTGCAGGAGGGGTGCAGGGCGGTCTCGCCGTCCTTGGCGACCCAGGCGAGGATCTCCTCGTCCGTCTCCACGGACGGGCCGGGCGAGATCTCCCCGTCGTTGTAGGGGGCGAGTGCGGGCTGATCGAGGAGCCTGCGGGCCACCCTGATCGCCTCGACCCATTCGCGGCGGTCCTGCTCGGTGGAGAGGTAGTTGAAGCGCAGCGCAGGGTGTTCGTGCGGATCCTTGCTCTTGATCTTCACCGAGCCGAGCGCGTCGGAGTACATGGGGCCCACGTGGACCTGGTAGCCGTGGCCGCCGGCCGGTACGGAGCCGTCGTAGCGGACCGCGATGGGCAGGAAGTGGAACATCAGGTTGGGGTAGTCCACGTCCTCGTTGCTGCGGCAGAAGCCGCCGGCCTCGAAGTGGTTGGTGGCCGCCGGCCCCTTGCGCAGGAGCCACTGCAGGCCGATGAAGGGGGCCCGCCACTTCGCCAGGTACGGCTGCATGGAGACGGGCTGTTTGCAGGCGTACTGGATGTACACCTCGAGGTGGTCCTGCATGTTCTCGCCGACACCCGGCAGATCGTGGACGACGTCGATGCCGAGGGCGCGCAGTTCCTCGGCGTTGCCGACGCCGGAGAGCTGCAGCAGCTGCGGGGAGTTGATCGCGCCGCCGCAGAGGATGACCTCCTTGGCCCGGACCTGCTGGAGGGCGCCCTTGCCGCGCTGGAACTCGACACCCACGGCCTTCTTGCCCTCGAAGAGGACGCGGGTGACGAGGGCGCGCGTCTTCACGGTGAGGTTGGGACGCCTCCTGGCGGGCTTGAGGTACGCCTTGGACGCCGAGAGGCGCCGACCGCGGTGGACATTGCGGTCGAACTTGGCGAAACCTTCCTGCCGATAGCCGTTGACATCGTCCGTGGGCGCGTAGCCCGCCTCCTGAGTGGCCTCGAGGAAGGCGGAGAAGAGTGGGTTGGTGGCCGGGCCGCGCTCCAGGACGAGGGGGCCGTCATGGCCGCGGAACTCGTCGTCCGGGTCGGCCGCCAGACAGTTCTCCATGCGGCGGAAGTACGGCAGACAGTGGGCGTAGTCCCAGGTCTCCATGCCGGGGTCGGCCGCCCAGCGCTCGTAGTCCATCGGGTTGCCGCGCTGGAAGATCATGCCGTTGATGCTGCTGGAGCCGCCGAGCACCTTGCCGCGCGCATGATAGACGCGCCGGCCGCCCATGTGGGGCTCGGGCTCGGACTCGTACTTCCAGTCGTAGAAGCGGCTGCCGATGGGATAGGTCAGCGCCGCGGGCATGTGGATGAACACGTCCCAGGGATAGTCGGGGCGGCCCGCCTCCAGCACGAGCACCCGATTGCCGGGCTCGGCGGAGAGCCGGTTCGCAAGTGCGCTGCCGGCCGATCCACCGCCGACGATGACGAAGTCGTAGTGCAGGAGAGCCATGGTGCCTCGTCTCGCTCGCGTCGTCGCTATGCGGGGATGCTAGTACGAGTATCGCCATGCGCACTAGGTTGCGAACAACGCAACTTGTAAGATCTTTGTTCACATCTCATTACTTGCAAGTGCGTTGTTTACTACGCGTATAGTTCCGCTATGAGCAACTACAGTCCGGATAGCGAAACGACCGCTTCACCGTCCGGCGGCGTGCAGTCCGTCGACCGGGCCATCAGCGTCCTGGAGATCCTCGCCCAGCGCGGCGAGGCGGGCGTCAGCGAAGTGGCCGCCGAGATCGATGTTCACAAGTCGACCGCGTTCCGTCTGCTCGGCGCCCTGGAGGCGCGCGGTCTCGTCGAGCAGGCGGGCGAGCGCGGCAAGTACCGGCTCGGCTTCGGCATCGTACGCCTGGCGGGTGCCGTGACGGGACGCATCGACATCACCCAGCAGAGCCGCCAGGTGTGCGAGCGTCTGGCCGAGGAGATCGGCGAGACGGTCAACATCGCGGTGATGCAGGAGCACTACGCGATCAACCTCTACCAGGTGCGCGGCCAGTCCGCCGTCACCGCGCACAACTGGGTCGGCCAGCTGACTCCCCTGCACGCCACCTCCAGCGGCAAGATCATGCTGGCCCATCTGCCCGCCCAGGAGCGCGCCGAGCTGGTCACGGAGACCGGCCTGAAGAAGCTGACCCCGCACACGATCTCCTCGAAGGCGAAGCTGGAGAAGAATCTCGCCGAGGCCCGGGATCGCGGTTACGCCTGGACGCTGGAGGAGCTGGAGATCGGGCTGCACGCCATGGCCGCGCCGATCCGGGACCGGGAAGGCCAGGTCATCGGGTCGATCAGCGCTTCCGGGCCGTCGTACCGGTTCACCGAGGAGCGTATGCACGAGCTGGCTCCGGTGCTGGTGAAGGGCGCGGAGGAGATCAGCCATCGCATGGGGTACCTGGGCTGAGCACGCACGGTACGACCGCCGTACGGCCCGCGTCCGCCCCTCGCGCGGGCCACGGGCACCCTCCTCCGCCTCACTCCGGCTGCCGGGTACCGAGCCGCTCGTGCACCCAGTCGTGGAAGGCACCGATGTGGTGCTCACTGGGCACCAGCACGCCGCCCTTGGCGTACAGCCGTGAGCTCATGCCCGGCTGGGTGCGCTCGCAGGCGTCGAAGTCCTGGCGGTTGACCCGGTCGAAGAGTTCCACGGACCGGCCGACGTCCTTGCCGCTCTCGACCACGTGCGGGAGATAGAGCCAGTCGCACTCGACGACGGTGCGGTCGACGGCGACCGGAAACATCCGGTGGAAGATCACGTGGTCGGGCACCAGGTTGATGAACACCTGCGGCTTGACGGTGATCGCGTAGTACCGGCGGTCCTGGTCCTCGGAGACTCCGGGGATGCGGTCCAGCCCCTCGGTGCCGTCGACGGTGAAGCCCTGGACGGCCTCGCCGAACTCGGCGCCGTGGCCGACGTAGTACTGGGCGGCGTAGCCGTCGGCGAACTCGGGCAGCACCTCGGTCAGTTCGGGATGGATCGTGGCGCAGTGGTAGCACTCCATGAAGTTCTCGATGATGAGCTTCCAGTTCGCCTTGACGTCGTAGACGATCCGCCTGCCCAGCGCGAGGTTGTCGATGTCGTAGCGCTCGATCGACTCGACATCGCCCAGCCGCTCGACCACGGCCCCCATCACGTCCTCCTCGAAGGAGGGCGGGTCCTCGGCGAGGCACACCCAGACGTAGCCGAGCCATTCGCGCACGGCCACACTCACCAGGCCGTACTCGGTGCGGCCGACGTCGGGCATCTTCGTGAGGTTGGGCGCCGCGACCAGCTTGCCGTCCAGGCCGTAGGCCCAGGCGTGGTACGGGCACTGGAAGGCCCGCTTGACCTCGCCGGAATCCTCGGTGCAGAGCTTGGCTCCGCGGTGCCGGCAGACATTGAAGTAGGCGCGGATCGAGTGGTCCCGGGCCCGGGTGACGAGGATGCTCTCGCGGCCCACGTCGACGGTGCGGAAGGCACCGGGCTTCGGCAGGTCCGCGGCCCGGGCGACGCAGAACCACATCGTCTCGAAGATGCGTTCCTGCTCCTGGGCGAAGACCCCCGGGTCCGTGTAGGCGGAGCCGGGAAGGGTGGCGATGAGGCTGTCCGGCAGGTTTGTCGAGGTCAACGCTGCACTCCTCGGGAAGCGTCGTGGAAGGTTCGGTCACGTGCCGGGCAACGCAGCACGAGAGGGCGCCGGCGCGGTGTCAGGATGCGGTGGCGGTGAACTGCTTGCGCCAGCGGGTGAACAGCCGCGGCTGGTTCATCCCGAGCGCGGCGACCGGCCGGCCGGCCCGCCGGTAGACGGCGAGGAAGCTGCGGTCGTCGGTGGAGCCCTCCTCGACCGTCACGCTGTCGGCCCCGGCGGCATGGCCGACGAACTGGATCTTCACGCCGTACTGGTCGGACCAGAAGTAGGGCGGCCGTGGGGCACCAGGTTCCGTGGCACCGTGCGCGAGCAGCGTGGCCACGGCGGCGTCGGGCCGTTCCAGCGCGCCGGTCCAGTGCTCGACCCTGCGGTGGATTCCGGTGCGCGGGTCGTACCAGTTGGCGCAGTCGCCCACGGCGACCACCCCGGCGACACTGGTGCGCCCGTCGGCGCCGCACTTCACTCCGTTGTCCAGCGCGACGCCGGACCCCTCGAGCCAGTCGACGCAGGGACGCGCGCCGACCCCGACGACGACCGTGTCAGCAGGAACGGAGCGACCGTCCTCCAGCAGTACGGCATCGACCCTGCGCTCCCCGCTCAGCCCCTTCACCCCGACCCCGCACAGCAGCCGTACGCCGTGGTCGGTGTGGAGGGCCGAGACGACCCGGCCCATCGCCTCCCCGAGCGGTGCGGCCAGCGGCGTCGGCGCCGCCTCGATCACGGTCACGTCCAGGCCGAGGGCGTACGCCGTGGAGGCCACCTCGGCGCCGATGAACCCGCCGCCGATCACCACCAGCCGTCCGCCGCCGGCGAGGTCGTCGCGCAGGGCGCGGGCGTCGTCGACGGTGCGCAGTACATGCACCCCGGCGAGTCCGTCGGTGCCGGGCAGGGTGCGGGCGGCGGCTCCGGTCGCGACGACCACGCCGTCGGCGCGGATCTCCCGGCCGTCGGCGAGCCGGATCGCCCGCTCGGTGTGGTCGAGCCCGGTGGCGCGGACCCCGAGCACCCACTCCGCCCGGAGTTCCTCGTCGTCCCGTTCCAGCGCCAGGTCTCCCTCGCCGATGGCACCGGCCAGGAACTCCTTGGACAGTGGCGGCCTGTCGTACGGCCGGTGGGGCTCGTCCCCGATGACGACGAGCCGGCCGTCGTACCCGCGCTGCCGCAGTGCGCGCGCGGCCGACAGACCGGCCAGCGACGCCCCCACCACGGCGACGGTCCTCACGCGGGGCCTCCGGCGAGGCGGGCGGCGATGCACGGCGGCAGGTTGGGCGCGTCCGTCGACAGCCGGACGTAGACCATCCCGTCCTCGACCACGACCTCGTGGGTGCGGACCGGGAGCTTGGCCGGGGGTGCGTCCACGGCTCCGGTCCTGAGGTCGAACTTGGAGGCGTGCAGGGGGCATTCCACCTCGCAGCCCTCCAGCCAGCCGTCGGCGAGCGAGGCGTCCTGGTGGGTGCAGGTGTCGTCGATGGCGAAGAGCTCGCCGTCGTCGGTGTGGAACACCGACACGGGCGGGTCGATGTCGAGCCGTTGGGCCTCGCCTCGCGGCAGATCCGCGAGACGGCACGCGGGAATCATCATGACACCTCGGTGCGTATAACGAAACGGATTGCGATTGACGCAACGCCAGTCTGAGGGCCGTTCTGAAGCGTTGTCAAGGCGTCCACAGGCCGGGTTGTGCGCGGCCGGGCGACGGCCTTCGGGGCACGCCGAAGCGACCTCGAAAGCGCAGGTGAACAAGGGGGACACAGCCTCGTCCGGTACGACGACGGCCCTGCCCCGGTGCCGTCCACGAGGTCCGTCACCGGGTCAGGGCCGCTTCCGCGCCGACGCGGTCAGAAGCCGCGGTCGACCCACTCCTGGAGATGCGGCGCCTCGGCACCGACCGTGGTGGTCCCCCCGTGGCCGGTGTGCACGACGGTGCACTCGGGCAGGCCGAGGAGCCGGTCCCGGATCGAGGTGATGATGGTGGGGAAGTCGCTGTACGACCGCCCCGTCGCCCCCGGCCCGCCGGCGAACAGCGTGTCGCCGCTGAAGAGCGCGGCGAGGCCCGGTGCGTGCAGACAGACGGCTCCCGGGGCATGGCCCGGGGTGTGCAGCACGGTCAGCTCGGTGTCCGCGACCGGGATGCGCTGCCCGTCGGTCAGTTCACCGTCGGGCAGCCGGTCGGGGTGGGTCTGTTTCCAGAGCGGCAGATCGTCGGCGTGCAGCAGGATCGGGGCGCCGGTCCGGTCGGCGAGTTCGGGCGCGGCGTCGATGTGGTCGTTGTGGGCGTGGGTGCACACGATCGCCCGCAGGGTGCGTCCGCCGAGTGCCCGGACGATCGCGTCGGCGTCATGGGCGGCGTCGATGACGAGTGCCTCGTCGTCGTCCCCCACGATCCAGACGTTGTTGTCGACGTCCCAGGTGCCGCCGTCCAGCGAGAACGTCCCCGAGGTGACGAGGTGTTCGATGCGGGCGCCGGTCGTCACAGGACCACCACCGAGCGCAGGACGTCGCCGTGGTGCATGCGCTCGAAGGCCTTCTCGACCTCGTCGAGGGCGATGGTCTCGGTGACGAAGGCGTCCAGGTCGAGGCGGCCCTGCAGATAGAGGTCGATGAGCATCGGGAAGTCGCGTGAGGGCAGGCAGTCCCCGTACCACGACGACTTCAGCGCGCCGCCCCGGCCGAAGACGTCCAGCAGCGGCAGCTCCAGCTTCATCTCCGGGGTCGGCACACCGACCAGCACCACGGTCCCGGCGAGATCGCGGGCGTAGAAGGCCTGCCGGTAGGTCTCCGGACGCCCCACCGCCTCGATGACGACGTCGGCGCCGAAGCCCCCGGTCAGCTCGCGCACCGCGTCGACCGCGTCGGTCTGCCTGGAGTTGACGGTGTGGGTCGCGCCCAGCTTCGCGGCCGTGGCCAGCTTGCGGTCGTCGATGTCCACGGCGATGACCTTCGCCGCGCCCGCGAGCTTCGCGCCGACGATCGCCGCGTCCCCCACGCCGCCGCAGCCGATGACCGCCACGGTGTCACCGCGACCGACGTTGCCGGTGTTGATGGCGGCACCGATGCCCGCCATCACCCCGCAGCCCAGCAGTCCGGCGGCGGCCGCCGACGCGGCCCGGTCCACCTTGGTGCACTGCCCGGCCGCCACGAGGGTCTTCTCCGCGAAGGCGCCGATCCCCAGCGCGGGCGACAGCTCCGTGCCGTCCGTCAGGGTCATCCTCTGCTTCGCGTTGTGCGTGTTGAAGCAGTACCAGGGTCGCCCGCGCAGACAGGCCCGGCAGTTGCCGCACACCGCACGCCAGTTCAGGATCACGAAGTCACCGGGTGCCACGTCCGTGACCCCCTCGCCGACGGCCTCGACCACCCCCGCCGCCTCGTGCCCCAGCAGGAACGGGAACTCGTCGCTGATGCCGCCCTCGCGGTAGTGCAGATCGGTGTGGCAGACGCCGCAGGCCTCGATCTTTACCACTGCCTCACCCGGGCCGGGGTCGGGCACGACGATCGTTTCCAGACTGACAGGGGCGCCCTTGCTCCGCGCGACGACCGCTCGGACCTGCTGAGACATGGCCACTCCTCGACTGACAGAGGGACGAGACGTTGCCTAATACGGTACGCATCTCGTGTTTCGCAACACAGCATCGCGGAGGCCGAAGCAGCGGTCAAGAATCCGTCGGGCGGAGGAATCGCGTGGCCGAGCAGCCGACTGCCACGGCAGGTCTCCCCCGCGGCTCCTACAGCCCCAGGTCCAGAGCCAGACACGAGTAGTACTTCCACGAGCTCTCGATGTCGTACGCGGCCGCCACCCCGCCGCTCGGGCCGGCTTCCGCCTCCTCGGTCATGTCCTCGAAGCGGATGCGCTCGGGAAGCTTGCCGAACCGCGCGTGCCGTGCCGCGGCGGCGGGGTCCGCCATCGGTTCCCTTGCCTTGTCCATGGCCGATCTCCCCTTCTTCGCGCCGTCCAGGGTCACACCCTGCGTCGAGTAACCACTCTGACAGGTGACCGATACGGCCACAATACTCGTCACCATTTTAACGGGTTACTCAATTCATCAAGCGACCGCCGACCCGGCTCGTCCGGGATCTCGTCTCCCCGACCCGGGACTTCGACGACGCCGCCTTCGCGGTGCCGGCCAATGAGGGGGTGAACCCTGCTCCGTCGCAACAGAAGTCAGCGATCAGGGCATCTCCGAGTAGAGGCTGCCGCGACTTCCCCGTCTCGGCGGTCTTCGCCGGGGTGCCGACGGGGCGCTCCTGTGCCTGCTCGGGTAGGGGAGCAGGATTCGCCTCCTCATACCGCTCGGCGAGCGTCAGGATGTCCGTCAGGAGGGCTTCCTCCTGCTTCAACATCTTTATCTTCTGGACCGGTTCACGCTGCCGGCGGCGGTTCTCCGCCAGATCCGCCACGGCCTGTTCGGCGTCCGCGCCCGGCGCGAGGCGGCCGATCGGCTGGCCACAACCGTCCACTCCCCGGTGAGTGCCGGATGACGCTGCGCATCGTACCTACGACCCGTCAGCTCTTCGCGCCGTGCCGGCGGGCCCGGTAGGCGGCGGCCTTGACCCTGTTGCCGCACGTTCGCATCGCGCACCAGTCGCGCCTGTG
The DNA here is from genome assembly GCF_056434245.1 of Streptomyces sp. NPDC044064. Taxonomy (NCBI): domain Bacteria; kingdom Bacillati; phylum Actinomycetota; class Actinomycetes; order Kitasatosporales; family Streptomycetaceae; genus Streptomyces; species Streptomyces sp. NPDC044064. Next base: position 71,448 of record NZ_JBWKFN010000027.1, on the reverse strand, counting down.
GCCTCGTGAGCGATCGAGGTAGACCTGGGTGCACTCGGGACGGGCACACTCGCGCAACAGCGCCGCCTCGTCGCCCCCGATGATCTCGACGGCCTCGCGGGCGAGGGCGGCAAGTCCCTGCACAGCCGTACCGGTTCGGGTCGCGCCGTCGGGACCGAGCCGTACGGTGACGGGAAGGCCCGCCGCCTGCAGGTTCACCTCGGCGACCGCCTCGGCGGGCAGTGGCCGCCGCTCGATCCGGGCCGCGACCAGGACGTGGATCGCCTCACGCAGCTCCAGGGCGATGGCGAGGTCGGCCTCGCTCGCCCCGGGCGCCAGATCGAGCATCCCGGACTCCACGAACCAGTCGTCGAGCAGCCCGGGGGAGGCGAGCTTCTCCATCGGCTCGGCGTTGCGACGCGCGCGCAGCGTGCCGACGAAGTCCAGGGGAAGCGTCCCGCAGGGGAAAGCGTGATTCACGTAACCATACTGGCCGGTGACTCACGGATAGGCAACATCCTGCCTGCCGCGACAGAACCGGCCCGTTGGGTGACGGCCGTCGCCGCATCGCACAGACGCGTGTTTCATGCAGTGGGGCGCGCGGATCGTGCAGGAATTCACGCGGATGTCCTTCGCATACTCGGTGACTCAAGAGACCGATTCGACCGGATGACACGCGGAGGCAGAGTTCCATGCGGACGTTCGTCTACACATCTCACCCCTCGCGGGTGGTCTTCGGCGCCGGCACGGTCGGCAGCCTCGCCGATGAGGTCGAGCGGCTCGGCTGCTCGCGGGTGCTGCTGCTGTCGAGCGGGCCCCTCGCGGCCGCCTCGGCGCGGGTTCGCCAGGCGCTCGGCGGCCTCCTGGCGGCGGAGTTCGACGGCGCGGCCATGCACACCCCGGTCGAGGTGACCGAACAGGCCCTCGACCTGCTCAAGGAGTCGTCCGTGGACGGCATCGTCGCCGTCGGGGGCGGTTCGACGACGGGTCTGTCGAAGGCCCTGGCCCTGCGCACGGGTCTGCCACAGGTGATCCTGCCGACGACGTACGCCGGCTCCGAGGTGACCCCCGTCCTCGGCGAGACCCGGGACGGACGCAAGGTCACCCGGTCCTCCCCGGAGATCCTGCCCGAGACCGTCGTCTACGACGTCGACTTCACCCTCACCCTGCCGCTGTCCCTGACGGTCACGAGCGGCGTCAACGCGCTCGCCCACGCCGTCGAGGCCCTGTACTCCGGCGAGGCGAACCCGGTCACCGACCAGCAGGCCCTCGACGCGATCTCGCGCATCGCCCGGGCGCTGCCCCGCCTCGCCGCCGACCCGGCCGACCTGGAGGCGCGCGCCGACCTGCTGCACGCCGCCTGGCTCGCGGGGACCTGCCTCGCCACGGTGGGTATGGGCCTGCACCACAAGCTGTGCCACACCCTGGGCGGCAGCTTCGATCTGCCGCACGCCGAGACGCACACCGTCGTACTGCCGCACGCCATGGCCCACAACGCGCCCGCGGTGCCCGACGTGATGCGCCGCATCGCCGACGCACTGGGTGTGCCCGACGCGCCCAGCGGTGTGTACGACCTGGTCGTCTCCCTGGGCGGCCCCACCTCGCTGCGTGACCTCGGCATGCCGGAGGCGGGCCTGGCCCGCGCGGCCGAGCTGGCCACCTCGACGCCGTACCCGAACCCGCGCGAGCTGACCACCGAGGGCATCGCCGACCTGCTGACCGGTGCCTGGCACGGGCGCCGCCCCGAGGGTCCCTCCACCACCGAGGCCAAGCTGTCCCGGCTCACCGAACAGGTCGTGGCCGGCTTCGCGCAGGCGCCCGACCCGCGCGTCCGCACCTTGCTGAGCGACCTGGTCCGGCATCTGCACACCTTCCTCGCCGCCAACGACGTCACCGAGGCGGAATGGCAGTACGCCGTCGACTTCCTCACCCGCACCGGCGAGAGCTGCAGCCCGACCCGCCAGGAGTTCGTGCTGCTGTCGGACACGCTCGGTGTCTCCAGTGCCGTGGACCTGCTCACCAACTCCCGTACTCCCCTGACCACTCCGTCCGCCGTGCTCGGTCCCTTCTACGTGGAGGGACCGCCCGACACCCCGCACGGCGGCGACATCTCCGGAGGGCTGCCCGGCACCCCGCTCTGGGTGGACGTGCGGGTCACGAACACCGACGGCGAACCGGTCGGGGACGCGGTCGTGGACGTGTGGCAGTCCAATGAGGACGGTTTCTACGACGTCCAGCTCCCGGACCTGGAGGGTCCGGTCCTGCGCGGCAGGCTGCGCACCGACGCCGGGGGACGGATCACGTTCTGGTCGATCCTGCCCTCGGAGTACCCGATCCCGGAGGACGGGCCGGTGGGGCAGATGCTCGCGGCGGTCGGGCGCCATCCCTTCCGGGCGCCGCACCTCCACTTCATGTTCGACGCGCCGGGCCACCGCCGGCTCGTCACCCAGCTGTTCGTGTCAGGCGGCGCCTACCTGGACAGCGACACGGTTTTCGGCGTGAAGGACGAGCTCGTCGTCGACTTCGCGCCGCAGACCGGCCCCACTCCCGACGGCCGCCTGGTCGACGGCGAGTGGCGTCGGCTCTCATACACCTTCCGCCTCGCCCCCCTGGCCGGATGACCGAGGAGCGCACACCCATGACCACCACCGATGCACACGACACGTACGACACCGACGTCCTCGTCGTCGGCAGCGGCCCCGCCGGAGGTTCCGCCGCACTGCTGCTGGCCACCTACGGCATCCGCACCCTGCTGGTGACGAAGTACGGCTGGCTGGCCAACACGCCCCGGGCCCACATCACCAACCAGCGCACCATGGAGGTCCTGCGCGACCTCGGAGTGGAGTCCGAGGCTCTGTCCGTCGGCAGCCCGTCCCACCTCATGGGTGACACGGTGCTGTGCACCGCGCTGACCGGGCAGGAGATCGGCCGTATCCGCAGCTGGGGCACGGGGCCGGCGAAGGCCGGCGAGTACGCGGCGAAGAGCCCCTGCGAGATGATCGACCTGCCGCAGACCTACCTGGAGCCGATCCTGGTGAAAAACGCGGCGGCCCGCGGTGCCAAGGTGCGCTTCGACACCGAGTTCCTGAGCTTCACCCAGGACGAGAACGGCGTCACCGCGCTGCTGCGCGACCGCGTCCGCGGCGACGAGTTCACCGTACGGGCCCGCTACCTGATCGGCGCGGACGGGGGACGCAGCACGGTCGCCGAGCAGCTCGGCCTCCCCTTCGACGGCCGGATGGCCAAGGCCGGCAGCATGAACATCGTCTTCAAGGCCGACCTCTCCCGGTACTGCGCCCACCGGCCGAGCGTCCTGTACTGGGTGCTGCAGCCCGGGGCGGAGACCGGCGGCATCGGCATGGGTCTGGTCCGCATGGTCCGTCCGTGGAACGAATGGCTGCTGGTGTGGGGGTACGACATCGAGCAGCCGCCGCCTGAGGTGGACGAGGAGTCGGCGCGGCAGATCGTGCGTGACCTCGTCGGTGACCCCGGCCTGCCGGTGGAGATCACGTCCACCTCGCTGTGGACGGTCAACCACAGCCATGCCTCGGCGTATTCGTCCGAGAGGGTCTTCTGCGCGGGGGACGCGGTGCACCGTCATCCGCCGTCCAACGGGCTCGGCTCCAACACCTCGGTACAGGACTCCTACAACCTGGCCTGGAAGCTCGCCATGGTGATCCGCGGCGAGGCCGGCCCCGAACTGCTCGACAGCTACACCGCCGAACGGGCCCCCGTCGGGCGGCAGATCGTCGAACGGGCCAACCTCAGCCGGGACCAGTTCGGCCCGATCTTCGAGGTGCTCGGCATCGGCGGTGGCAGCGGCCACGAGGCCATCGCCGAGGGACTCTCGGCGATCGGCGCGCCGACGCCCGAGGGCGCCAAGAAGCGACGGCTGCTCGAAGAGGCGATCCGGCTGAAGAACTACGAGTTCAACGCACACGGCGTCGAGATGAACCAGCGCTATGTCTCCACCGCGGTGCTTCCCGACGACGCCCCTGCCGAATTCTGGGAACAGGACCGGGAGTTGGTGGCCGAACCGACCACGCGGCCCGGCGCGAAACTGCCGCACGCATGGCTCGTCGACGCCCAGGGCGAGCGTCTCTCCACACTGGACGTCGTCGGCGACGGCACCTTCACCGTGCTGACCGGCCTGTCGGGCGGTGTCTGGGACACGGCGGCGACCGCGTGCCGGGCGGAACTCGGCGTACCGCTGCGGGTGGTGCGCATCGGGGACGACGACTCCCGTGACGCGTACGGCGAGTGGAGCCGGGTCAGCGAGATCGCCGAGGACGGCGTGCTGCTGGTGCGCCCGGACGGCCATGTCGCCTGGCGCCGCGCCACGGCCCCCGAGAGCGCACAGTCGGCCCGGAACGAGCTGCTCGGCGCGCTGCGCCGGGTGCTGGCCCGGTAGGAGAGAACGAGATGGACAAGGTGATGGCCACGGCCGAGCAGGCCCTGGCGGACGTGACGGACGGACGGTCGTTCGCCGTCGGCGGCTTCGGGCTGAGCGGCGTCCCCGAGGTTCTCATCGGTGCCCTGTACGAGAGCGGCGCGAGCGGTCTGACCGTCGTGTCCAACAACTGCGGCGTGGACGGCCGCGGCCTCGGCATCCTGCTGGCCGCGGGCCGCATCGCCCGGGTGACCGGCTCGTACATCGGCGAGAACAAGGAGTTCGCCCGTCAGTACCTCGCGGGCGAGCTGGAGGTCGAACTGACGCCGCAGGGCACGCTCGCCGAGCGGCTGCGGGCGGGTGGCTCGGGGATCCCGGCCTTCTACACCACGGCCGGCGTCGGCACTCAGGTCGCCGAGGGCGGACTGCCGTGGCGCTATGCCACGGACGGATCGGTGGCCGTGGCCTCGCCGCCCAAGGAGGTGCGGGCCTTCGGCGGCGTCGACCACATCCTGGAGCACGCCATCACCACGGACTACGCGCTGGTCAGGGCGGCGCGCGGGGACCGCCACGGCAACCTCGTCTTCCGCCGCGCGGCGCGCAATTTCAATCCGCCGGCGGCCATGGCCGGGCGCATCACCGTCGCGGAGGTGGAGGAGCTGGTCGAGCCGGGCGTTCTCGGCCCCGACGAAATCCATCTGCCGGGCGTGTTCGTGCAGCGTGTCGTGGCGCTGACCCCCGCGCAGGCGGCCGACAAGGGAATCGAGAAGAGGACGGTGCGCGAGCGATGAGCTGGAGCAGGGACGAGATGGCGGCGCGCGCCGCGAGCGAACTGAGGGACGGCGACTACGTCAACCTGGGTATCGGGCTGCCCACCCGGGTCGCCGACTTCCTGCCGGCGGGCGTGGACGTCGTCCTGCACTCGGAGAACGGGCTGCTCGGTGTGGGGCCGTACCCGTCGCCCGACGAGGTCGACGCCGACCTCATCAACGCGGGCAAGGAGACCGTGACCGTACGGCCGGGAGCGTCCTTCTTCGACTCTTCGCTGTCCTTCGGCATGATCCGCGGCGGCCACATCGACACCGCCGTTCTGGGCGCGCTCCAGGTCTCGGTCCGCGGCGACCTCGCCAACTGGGCCGTCCCCGGAAAGATGATCAAGGGGATGGGGGGTGCGATGGACCTCGTCCACGGCGCCGGCCGGGTCGTCGTCCTCATGGAGCACCTGACGAAGGGCGGCGAATCGAAGATCGTCCGGGAGTGCACGCTGCCGCTGACGGGCCGCGGCTGCGTGGACCGGATCATCACCGACCTGTGCGTCCTCGACGTGACCCCCCACGGGCTCGAACTCGTCGAAACCGCGCCGGGCGTGACTGCCGGTCAGGTCGCTGCCCACACGCCCCTGACGAGCCCTCGTGAGAAGCATGCCGGGAGCAACCGATGATCGAGCAACCGCGTGACGTGTACGTCGTGGACGCCGTCCGTACCCCCTTCGGCCGCTACGGCGGCGCGTTGGCGGGGGTACGCCCGGACGACCTGGCCGCCGGCGTGCTGCGCGCCCTGGTCGCCCGCAGCCCCGGCCTGGACCCCGCGCGCATCGACGACGTGCTGCTCGGCAACGCCAACGGCGCGGGCGAGGACAACCGCGACGTGGCCCGCATGGCCGTCCTGCTCGCCGGGCTCCCGGTCACCGTGCCCGGCGCCACGGTCAACCGGCTGTGCGGATCCGGTATGGAGGCGGTGATCCAGGCGGCCCGCGCCATCGCGCTCGGCGACGCCTCCATAGCGGTGGCGGGCGGCGTGGAGTCCATGAGCCGTGCGCCCTGGGTGCTGCCGAAGCCGGAACGGGCCTTCCCGGCGAAGGACCAGCAGCTGCACTCGACGACGCTCGGCTGGCGGATGGTGAACCCGCGGATGCCCGCGGAGTGGACCATCCCGCTCGGCGAGAGCGCGGAGCTGGTGGGCGCCGAGCACGCCGTCACCCGGGCGGCGCAGGACGCGTTCGCCCTGGACAGCCACCGCAACGCCGCCCGTGCCTGGCGCGAGGGCCGGTACGCGGGAGAGGTGGTCCCCGTCGAGGGCGTGGACCTGAGCCGTGACGAGGGGATCCGGGACGACACCTCCCTGGAGGCCCTCGCCCGGCTGAGGCCGGCCTTCACCGCGGACGGCACGATCACGGCAGGCAACGCCTCACCGCTCAACGACGGGGCGGCCGCGCTGCTGCTCGCCGACGAGGACGGACTCGCCGCGATCGGGCGCGAGCCCCTGGCCCGGGTCCGGGCGGCGGCGGTGACGGGCATCGACCCGCAGTACTTCGGACTCGGCCCGGTCGACGCCATCCGCAAGGTGCTGGCCAAGGCCGCGGTCGCCCCCGGTGATCTGCACACGATCGAGCTGAACGAGGCCTACGCGGCACAGGCGCTGGCCTGCCTGGCCGCGCTGCCGGAACTCGACCCCGCGGTGGTCAACCCGCGCGGCGGCGCCATCGCCATCGGCCACCCGCTGGGCGCGTCCGGCGCGCGCATCACCGGAGCGGTCGCGCACCAGCTGTCCGCCGCGGGCACCGGCACGGGACTGGCGGCGCTGTGCATCGGAGTGGGCCAGGGGCTGGCCCTGGTGCTGGAGCGCTGAGGGGAGGCTGCGGCAGGCTGTGCCGGACCGCTTCAGCCGGAGCGGCGCAGGGCGGCCGGGGTGGTGCCCAGCCGGGCGCGCATCACCCGGGTGAGATGCTCCTGGTGGGAGAAGCCGCAGGTGGCAGCGACCTCCCCGATCGGGGCCGAGCCGGTGCGCAGCATCCGGCACGCGGCTTCGAGCCGCAGCTTGAGGAGGAACTGGTGAGGCGAGTGCCCGGTGCTCGCCCGGAACCTCCGTGTGAACTGGCTCGGGCTCAGCGAGGCCGAGGCGGCGAGGTCCGCGATCGGCAGCGGTTCGTCGAGGCGCTGCTCCATGAGTTCGCGGACGGTGTCGAGCTGCCGGTCGGACAGCCCGGACCGGTCGGGCGGGGGCGCGGTCGCGCGGGCCCCGTGGCGGCGGGCGAGCTGGGCGGCGAGCATCCCGGTCAGGTGATCGGTGTACGTGCGGGCCGACGGCTCCCAGGAGCGGACCGCGCCCTCAAGTGCCAGGACGAGCTGTTCGGCCAGTGGATCACTGGCCCCGAACTCCTCGGACAGCTCCACGGGCCGCCCGCCGTTCGCGTCGCGCAGGGCGTCGTCCGTGAGGTAGGTGTGGATCGTCTCCAGCCGCCCGCCGAGCTCGACGGCGAGAGCCCGGCCGGCCGGCTGCAGAAAGAGCCCGCCGGCCGGGATCGTCCGTGCCCGTCCGTCGGGGCCCTGCCCCCGCCGGACGGTGACGGGACCGGTGAGGTGCAGGATCAGCAGGTGGGTGGGGGCCGCATCGAACGCCGCGCGGTAGGGCTGCTCCTCCTGCGCGGAGAGATACAGCTGGTCCCATCCGAGCCCTGAGCTGGTGTGCCGTGTCTGCACGCCGGCCTGCCGCAGCATGCCGACCGTGTCCGCCAGCCCGAGTTCCGTCATGATCAGACCTCCTCACGACACCCATGTGATTGAAGGATAAACCAAATGGCGGACCGGCGGGCCGGCGTTGCCGTTCGAGCGGCAGACCGGCAGAGCGCGTCTCCTCAGAAGGCGGAGTTGGCGAACCAGTGGGCCAGCAACTGCTCGTCACCCTCGTGGGCAAGGGCCTCCGCGTCGTAGGACAGCCGGCCGTAGACGAGCAGGAGCAGGTCGGCCGCGGTTCCCCGGACGGTCGCGTCGGCGGCGGCCGCGGCCGGGTGCGCCGCATCGAGCCCGAAACCGTCGGGCCGCAGACGGACGACCCAGCCCTCGTCCCCGTCGGTCACGCGGAAGCGGATGGTCCTGTCGGGACCGCGCAGCTCGGCCACCTTGGGGGCGAAGAAGCCGGCGAAGGGCAGATTGACCAGGAACTCGTCGATCCCATCGACCGCGACCGGGCGCCCGATCGCGGGCCGGAGGCCGAGTGCGAGCTCGGCGTCGGCTCGGTGCAGCAGGGTCTCGAAGAGCATCCGGCGCGCCCAGAACCGGGCGTACTGATCGGCGCCCCAAGCCCACATCGGCTGGTTCGGGTCGGTGGCGGCGAAGGCGTCCGCGGCCACGGTCGCGCTCTCGGCCAGCCAGTCGGCGTATCCGTCCTCCTGCTCCGGGAGCCGAAGGTCCACGTCACGCGAGCGCGGGGGTTCCTGGATGCGCGCCCGCAACAGGACCGAGAACCAGCGCTGAACGCTGCCGGTGTGCTTGACCAGGTCGGCCAGCGTCCAGCCGGGGCAGCTCGGCACCGCTGCGGCCAGGTCGGCGTCCCTGACCGCCGCGACGAACCGGGCGGTCTCCGCCGCGACGGCCGTACGGTGATCGACCGGGGTGGAACCGGACGCGTGCGGGGTGTGGTCGGACGTCTTCATGGTGATCTGCCTTTCGGTGAAGCACGGTCACACGAGCTCGGCGTCGGCTTCCGCCTCTTCGATCCCTGCCGCCCCGGAGTCCGCGACCTTCTTCGACACGGGCGTACGAGGCGCATGGCTCGACTTGATGCCGAGGAGGGACACGACGACGACCAGGCCGAAAGCCACGCCGGCGATCACGAAGCTCGTCGTGAACTGGCTCTCCTGGGGCAGAGCGGGCGCTCCGGCCGGGAGCGGGATGGTCTTCGACGCCAGCAGCGAGGTGATCACCGCGCTGGCGACGGCGCTGCCGACCGAGCGGGAGATGGAGTTGATGCCGTTGGCGATGCCGGACTGGTGAGCGGGGACGCTGGCCACGATGAGCGCCGGCATGGCGGCGTAGCCGAAGCTGATCGCGAGACCGATGACCATGCCCGCGCCGATCACCGAAGCGGTCGTGTCGTGCGCGACGCTCAGCCACGTGAAGCCGAGCACTCCGAAGCAGGCCCCGGCGGTCAGGGTGAAGCGCGCTCCGAGCCGGCGCACCAGTACGCCGCCGAACTGGGCGCCCGCGAGCGAGACGAGTGTGGTCGGAAGCAGGTACACCACGGACGCCTCGAGCACGGAGGCGCCGAAGCCGTAGCCCGCGATCCTCTCCGGCACCTGGACGAGGTAGGAGACACCGATGAACTGGGCGAACATCGCGAACCCCAGCAACAGCCCGGCCAGGTTGGTGAAGAGGACGGGCCGGTGGGTGAACATCTTCATGTCCACCATCGGCTCCCCGACCCGGTTCTCGGCGACGACCCACACCGCCGCCATGACGACCGCCCCGGCGAAGGAGCCGAGCGTGCGGCCGGACGTCCATCCCCACTCGTGCCCCTGCGAGATGGGCAGAAGCAGCAGCACCAGCAGCATCGCCAGGGTGAGCGCGCCCAGCCAGTCCGTCCGGCCTCCGGTCGTCGCCCGGGAGGCGGGCACCGTGAACAGCACTCCGGCCAGCGCCACCGTCGCGAGCACCACCGCGAGCCAGAAGACCCGGTGGTAGTCGGGGTCGGAGCCACGGGTGAGGAGTCCCGCGCCGACCAGCGCGAGCCCGCTGCCGAACGCGAGCGTGCCGCTGACCAGGGCCATGGCACCGTGCAGCTTCTCCGGCTTGATCTCCTCACGCAGGATGGAGAGCGCGAGCGGGAAGATCGCGGTCGCCGCTCCCTGCATCACCCGGCCGACGATGAGCCACGTCAGCGAGGTGGTGGTGGCGGCGAGCACCGAGCCCGCGATCATCACGAGCAGAACGCCGACGAGGGTGTGCTTCTTGCCGTGCTGGTCGCCGAAGCGGCCGAGCAGCGGGGTGAAGACCGCGGCGGACAGGAGCGTGGCGGTGGTCACCCAGCTGACGTTCGCCGTGGTGGCGTGCAGGTCGCCCTGGATGATGCCCAGGATCGGCACGACCAGGGTCTGCATCATCGAGACGACCATCGCGGAAAGACCGAGCACCAGGACGACCGCAGTGTCCGCCGAGCGGCGTCCTGCCGCCGTGTGCTGTTCGTGAGACACGGAATCTCTTCCCTTATAGAGACTTCGACGAACTACTTGAGAACATCGAAGCTTGAGAACTTCAAGTAATGAGCGAGACCGTAGCCGTCAATATTTGAGATCGTCAAGTTTCCGGGGGTAAGGTGCGCAGCATGACGGCACTCCCCCGCGTCAACCCCGCCCAGCTCATGGAGCTGCTCTCCGTGTCGCTGGCCGCCTACTACGGCGATTTCACGGTCGCCGCCGCGAGCGAGAACCTCACGGCCAGCCAGGGCAAGACGCTCAATGTGCTGCGCCGTGGGCCCGCCTCGATGAGCATGCTCGCCACCACGCTGACCTGTGACGCCTCCAACATGACCGGGATCATCGACCGGCTGGAGAAGCGCGGTCTGGTGCGCCGCGAGCCCAGCCCCTCCGATCGGCGCGTCAAGAACGTCCTCCTCACCGCGGAGGGCGAGCAGGTCATCGACGTGATCCGCGGGAAGATGCACAACACGCTGGCCGGCCTGGACAGACTCAGCCAGCAGGAGCAGGACACTCTGTACGCACTGCTGGAGCGCGCCTTCACCGGGCAGGCCGCGGCCGCCTGACCCGGCGGCCCACCGGGGACGGTGAGCCGCCGAGCACCGCCGAGGGCGGGCCGTACACCCGATCCGCACCGCGCGTCCGGACGTACGGCTCCCCCTCAGATACCGTCCGGCTTGCCCGGACCGGGGACCTTACGGAAACGGAACGGCTCCGGGTCGCGTCCGGGCTGGATGAACCAGCACTCCCCGGTGCCGTTCCCGAGGATGATCCGCAGCACCGTGTCCGCCACGACCTGAGCCGGGATGACCGGCAGCCCCTGCTCGGAGAGCATGTCGCGCAGCGGATCGATGATCCGCGACTCGGCGAAGCCGGGACAGACGGCGTTGAAGCGCACGTTCTGTGGCGCCAGAGCCGGCCCCAGCGAGCGGGCGAGTCCTACGACCGCGTGCTTGTTGGCCGCGTACAGGGGATCGAGCGGGACGGCCGCCAGGCCCGCCAGGGACGCCGTCGCCACGATCGTCCCGCCACCTCGGGACCGCAGCGCCGGCAGCACCGCATGGGTGCCGAAGACCACGCCGTCGAGGTTGGCCCCCATCGCACGGCGGTAGCGCGCCAGGTCGAAGTCGTCGCCGAGGCCGCATCCGGTCGCCACTCCGGCGTTGAGCAACGCGATGTCGATACCGCCGTACTGCTCCTGGGCGAAGGCCACCAGCGCACGGTTGGCGTCGGGGTCGGAGACGTCACAGGCGTGGAAGCGGCCGCCGATCGCCTCGGCCACCTCGCGGCCGCCTTCCGCGTCGAGGTCAGCGACGACCACGCGCGCGCCCGCCTCGGCCAGCGCCAGCGCCGTGGCCCGGCCCAGTCCGCTGGCCCCGCCGGTGACCACGGCCACCTTGCCCTCGAGGGCGGCGCCGTCCGTCAGTCCCGGCCGTACGGCGGCGTCGCTCTCGACGGCGGTCATGCCAGCTCCAGGACGAGCTTGCCGACGTTCTCCCCGCGGAAGAGCATCCCCAGCGTCTCGGGGAAGTCGTCCACACTTCCCGTCACCACGTGTTCCTTGACCTTGATGCGGCCGGCTCCGATCCAGGCGGAGATGTCCTGCGCGGCCTGCGCGTAGCGCTTGGCGTAGTCGAAGACGACGAAGCCCTCCATCCGGGCGCGGCGCACCAGCAGCGAGAGGTAGTTGGAGGGGCCCTTGACCGGCGTGGCGTTGTTGTACTGGCTGATCGCACCGCAGACCACGACGCGTGCGTGCATCGCCAGCCGCGTCAGGGCGGCGTCGAGGATGTCCCCTCCGACATTGTCGAAGTAGACGTCGATGCCGTCGGGGGCCTCCCGGCGCAGCGCCTTCCTTACGTCCTCGGCGCGGTAGTCGATCGCCGCGTCGAATCCCAGTTCGTCGGTGAGCATGGCGCACTTCCGGGGCCCTCCGGCGATGCCCACGACCCGGCAGCCCTTGGCCTTCGCGATCTGACCGGCGATGGTCCCGACCGCGCCGGCCGCGCCCGACACCACGACGGTCTCCCCGTCCTTCAGCGCCCCGACGTCCAGCAGGCCGAAGTAGGCGGTCATGCCGGGCATGCCCAGCGCGCCGAGATAGGTCGAGGGCGGGGCGAGCGAGGTGTCGATCTTCATGACCCCCTTGCCGTCGGAGACGACGTACTCCTGGACGCCGAACGTGCCGACGACGTGGTCGCCCGGCTGGAAGTCGGGGTGATCGGACGCGGTGACCTCGATGACCGACCCGGCTCGCATCACCTCGCCGATACCCACCGGCGGCAGGTAGGAGGGACGGTCGTCCAGCCAGCCCCGCATCGCCGGGTCCAGGGAGATGACGCGCGTCCGGCCCGCGAACCGGCCCGGACCGGGCTCCTCGACGAGTCCTGAACAGTGCTCCCAGTCATCGGATTTGACCTCACCCACGGGGCGGGCTGCCAGACGGATCTGGCGGTTGGTCGCAGACATCGCGCCTCCTGTCGTTCACGGCTTCGCCGCAGGGTACCGACCAGTAGGTATGTGCGAGTGTGTGACGTTCGACACGCACCGGTCGCGAGGCGGGAAAGCGAGCCGGGCGGACCGTCGTACGCCCGACCCCGAAACGTGACCCGCGGTGACCTTACAGGCATCCCAACCAGTCGGTATCGTGCGCCGCCGAAGCCACCCCCCTCCCCGTCCACCTCCACGGATCCGAGCCGTAGCGGAAGGCCATGCGATGACGTTCGCCGACGAGAACCGGTACCCGCCGACAGAAACGGGGTGGCCGCCCCGCATCGTGCCTCAGGGGTACGGACCCGACGTCCCTCGGTACGAGTCGTACGGGCAGCCCGCCTGGGACGCGCCGTACGGGCAACCTGCCTGGGACGCGCCGTACGGGCAAGCCTCTTGGGGCGAGCCTCACGCGCACGAGACCCATCGGCGCGGTGCCGACCTCGCGGCCCTGCGCTCGGCCTACCGCCTGCTCCGCCGGATCTCCACGCTCACGGCGTTGGGTTCCTTCGTGGTGTACGTCGTGCTGTCCTGTTACGCCCCCGGCCTGATGGGGGCCAAGATCGCCGGAGAGCTGAGCCTGGGGATGGCCCTGGGGGTCCTCCAGCTCGTCGTCACCTTCGCGGCGCTCTCCTGGTACGGCCGCAGCGCACGACGCTCGGTCGATCCCCTGGCCCGCGCCGTCAGAGAGCGGGCGGCCACGACCGGCCGGAACCCGGGGACGGCGAGATGAACGACTTCAGCAGCGGGACGCAGGCCACGGTCCTGATCCTGTTCACCACGCTGGTCACCGTCACGCTGCTGATGTGCGTGATGGCGGGACCGGACCGCGACGACCTGACGAACTTCTACACCGGCTACCGCTCGCTCACCCCGTTCAAGAACGGCCTGGCCATCGCGGGCGACTACATCTCCGCGGCAACGGTGCTGAGCACCACGGGCATCATCGCGCTCGCCGGGTACGACGGGTACGTCCTCGCGGTCAGCACGGCCCTGTCGCTGGTCCTGCTGATGTTCCTGCTGGCCGAACCCCTGCGCAACGCCGGCAGGTTCACCATGGGCGACGTCCTGGCCCGCAACATGCCCGGGCGGGCCGTACGGATCGCCGCGTGCGTGGTGACGCTTTCGGCGACCCTGCCCTTCCTGGTCGTCCAGCTGTCCGGGGCCGGGTCGCTGCTCACCTTCATCCTGAACATCCCGCACGTGGCAGGTGCCAGGACGGTGTGCATCGTCATCGTCGGCAGCCTGATGATCCTCTACGCGGCGCTCGGCGGCATGAGGGGCACCGCGCTCATCCAGATGATCAAGATCGTGCTCCTGCTCGGCACCAGCGTCGTCGTCGCCGCCCTGGTGCTGCGCCGCTTCGACTGGAGCCCCGGAGACGTCCTCAGGGCGGCCCAGCACGGCAGCGGCGCGGGCCCGGCCTTCCTCCAGCAGGGCCTTCAACTGGGCACCTCGCCCCTGGACCGGCTGGACTTCGTCGGTCTCCAGATCACCGTGGTCCTGGGCGTGGCCTGCCTGCCCCACATCACGATGCGCCTGTACTCCGCGCAGGACGTCCCGGCCGTGCGTCGCTCCATGTCGTGGGCGGTCAGCACGGTCACCACCTTCTGCCTGCTCGTGATCATCATGGGTACGGGCGCGGCAGCGCTGGTGGGATCGCGGTACATCACCGCGGCCGACCCGCAGGGCAGGACGTCGGTGCTCATGCTGTCGCAGGTGCTCGGCGGGGCCCCGGACTCCGCGGGCGCGACGATTCTCTACTCGGCCGTGGCGGGCATGGTGTTCATCACCCTGCTGTCGTCGGTCGCCGGTATGACCCTGGCCGCGGCCTCGTCGCTCGCCCACGACCTCTTCGCCCATGCGGCGCGACGGGGACAGGCCGAGCCGCGTACGGAGATGACGGTGGCGGCGTGGACGAGCGTGGCCGTGGGGACCCTTGCCATCGGGCTCGCCACTTTCGTCCAGAACTGGAACGTCGGCGTGCTGACGACCCTGGCCATCTGCATCGGGGCATCGGCGGTGGCTCCCGCGCTCACCTACTCCCTGTTCTGGCGCGGATTCACGCGCACCGGCCTGCTCGCCACCCTCTACGGCGGCGCGTCCTGCGCGGTGCTGCTCATGGCACTGTCCAAGGCCGTTTCGGGAACTCCGGCCGCCGTCTTCCCCGACGCCCACTTCGACCTGTTCCCCATGCAGTCCACCGGACTGGTCTCCGTGCCGTTCGGCTACCTGGCGGGGTGGCTGGGCAGCCGCTGGGACCACCGGCGCCGCCCCGCCGTCAGCGGCGAGAACGAGCGGCTGTACGAGGAGAGCGAGGCCCGGCTGCTCGCGGCAGCCGAGTGACCATGCCGGAGCAGGCGGGCCGGGCCGGCTCCCGGCTCGCCGCCATGGCCTGAGACGGTCAGGGCAGTGTGCCGGTCAGTGGTTGTTCGGTCCACACGGTCTTGCCCTCGCGGGTGTAGCGGGTACCCCAGCGTTCGGTCATCTGAGCCACCAGGAACAGCCCGCGCCCGCCCTCGTCGGTGATACGGGCGCGGCGCAGATGTGGTGAGGTATGGCTGGTGTCGCTGACTTCGCACACGAGACTCCGCTCACGGATCAGCCGCAAGGTCGCAGGGCCACTGGCGTACCGGTAGACGTTGGTGACCAGTTCGCTGGCGATCAACTCGGTGGTGAACGCCAGGTGCTCCAGACCCCATTCGGTGAGCTTGGCCGTGGTCAGTTCTCTGGCCCGGGCCGCGCTGGCAGGCTCCAGCGGCAGATGCCAGGAAGCGACATCGTCCGGTGGCAGTATGCGGGTGCGGGCGATCAGCAGGGCGACGTCGTCGCTGGGGCGCGAGGGCACAAGCGAGTCGACCACCGCCTGGCACGTCCGTTCCAGGGCGTCCGCGGGGCGGGTGAGCGCTGCACACAACTTCTTCAGCGCGGTGTCGGCATCGATGTGGCGTTCGCCGATGACTCCGTTGGTGTACAAGCACAGCAGGCTTCCCGCGGCCAGTTCGATGTCCCGGGCCTCGAACGGCAGGCCGCCCAGGCCGAGCGGTGGGCCGGCGGGCAGGTCGAGCGGAGCCACCTGTCCGTCCGGTGCGGTCACCACCGGCGGCGGGTGACCGGCGCGGGCCACGGAACAGCGCCCGGATACCGGGTCGTACACGGCGTACAGGCAGGTGGCGCCGACGACCTGCTCGCCCACGGGCCGTTCGCCGGCTGCTTCCTGTTCGGCCGCCAGCAGGTTGACCATGTCGTCCAGGCGGGAGAGGACCTCGTCCGGTTCCAGATCGAGGCTGGCGAGCGTGTGTACGGCGGTGCGCAGCCGGCCCATGGTGGCGGCGGCGTGGATGCCGCGACCGACCACGTCGCCGACGACGAGGGCGACCCGGGCCCCGGACAAGGGAATGACGTCGAACCAGTCGCCGCCAAGGCCCGGGCCCGCGCTGGCCGGCAGATACCGCAGGGCCACCTCCACGGCCGACTGGTGCGGAACCGCCCGGGGCAGAAGGCTGCTTTGCAGAGTGAGCGCGGTCTGCTGCTGCTGGGTGAAGCGACGGGCGTTGTCGATGGCGACGGCTGCGCGCGAGGCGAGTTCCTGGGCGAGGGTGAGATCGTCCGCCTCGAAGGGATCGGGGCGGCGCGAACGCCACAGGGTCATCACGCCCAGCACCATGCCACGTGCGGCAAGAGGTACCGCGATCAGCGAGTGGACGCCCAGGTCCGGAGCGTGGCCCCCCTGGTGGCCCTCCGGGGAGAACCAGTCGGGCGGGAGAACCGGTTCCAGGACGTGCCGCCCTTCGGCCAGGCATCCGGCCTGGGGTGTGTCAGGCCCGAACTCAACGGGTTCGCCCTGGGGGTGAGGCGGGCCGGGGTGCTGGGCACCGATGCCGCAGGCTCCCAGTCGGACCACAGTCCCTGACAAGGCCCTCGTCGGTTCCTCACCGCGTGTCACCGGCTGAAGCAGGTCCACCGACGCGTGGTCGGCGAGGTGAGGCACCATCACTTCGGCGAGTTCCCGGGCGGTCTCTGCCACGTCGAGGGTGGTTCCGATACGGCTGCCGGCCTGGTCGAGGAGCGCGAGCCGACGCTGGGCCCGATGGCGTTCGGTGATGTCCTCGATCATCTCGGCCACACCCAGGATGCGGCCGGATGGGTCCTCCAGCCGGAAGGACGAGACCGTCGCGACCCGCTCGCGTGTCGGATCCCATTCCAGTCGGACGAGCTGCTCGGAGTAGACCAACGGTCTTCCGGTCTCCATCACCTGGCGCACCCGGTCCACCGCCTTGCGTGCGTCGTCGGGGAGGAGGAAATAGCCGGTGGGCAGCCCGTGAAAGTCCGCTGCCGGAACGCCGCTGAAGCGTTCGATGGCCCGGTTGACCCGCAGAACCTTCAGATCGGGGCCGTGGACGACCAGGCCGATCGGGCACCGGCGGTACAAACCGTCGAGAACCGCGCGGTCTCTTTGCCACTCCAGGACGTCTGCCGCCGGTGCGGCGGTAAGAATCCACTCACGGACCCGGTCGTCGCGTGAGAGCGCACGGGCCCTGATTCCCATCTCCACGAGCCGCCCGTCGCCGTGCCGCACCCTCAGCACCCCGGACCAACCACCGGCTCCCCTGCACTTCGCCGCTGCCTCCCGGACAGCCGGCAGATCGCGAGGATCGACCAGGACCTCGCATGCCCCACGACCGATCACCTCTGCGTCCGGATGGCCGAGCAGTTCCCGCGCCCGCCGGCTCCATCCGACCACGACGCCCCGGTCGTCGAGCACCGCCAAGGCGGCGAGGTGCAGCGCGAACGGATCGTCGTGGCCTTTGCTGAGCTCCGTCATCCGCTTCTCCACCGCTGGACACCGCTCGGAGTTCCACCGTGCACGCTGACCTGCTGATGCCGTGCAAGTCTATTGAAACCCGGTAGAAGCCGCGGCCTCGTCCGCCGCGCCATGTGCGGGTCCTGCCGGGCCTCGCGGCGGTGTCCCCAGCTCGCGTGCCGCCAAGGCCCAGCTGAGTTCGACCGCGGTGTCCGGGGCGTCGAGGCTGGTGCCGGTGAGCTCCTCGAAACGGCGCAGCCGGTAGCGGACGGTGTTGACATGGACGTGTGCGCTGCGAGCGACTTCGCGGATGTGCCGTCCGCTCTCGAAGTATCCCCGCACCGACTCCTCGATGAGCGCACCGAACTCCCCCTCCGCCTCCAGCGGGCGCAGATAGCGGTCGAGCAGCAACTCGGCAAGTTCCGGTTCGGCGACGACCGCCACCCGCCAGGACAGGTCGCTCAGGTCGTACACGCCGCGCAGACCGTACGCGCGGGCGGCTTGCAGCAGCCTGCCGGCCGTGCGGAAGGAGAGGTGCACCGTGGCCAGGCCTGTCGGCGGGCCCACCCCCGCCGACACCTCCAGGTCACCGGTCGTCGGCTTTGCCTCGACGACTCCGGCGACAACCTCGTCCAGCACGGTGAGCAGCGCGCTTCGGCCGTTCCTGCGGCCGTGGGACTCCAGGGCGTGTTCCAGCGCATCCGAACCGACGTTGCCGTTCGGTACAGCTGTGATGGCCCGGTACGGCCGCGACGGGTCCAGTCCGTAGATCGCCGCACCGCTGTGGATCTCCGCCGAGCTCAGCGTCCCGTAGAGCAGTCCACGCAGGAAGTCGGCGCGGCGGCGGGCGTCGGACAGGGCGGACGCGACCTCCGCCTGCCGGTGGACCGCGGCGATCTGCAGACTCGCGACGTCCGCGAGCTCCCACAGACACTTGGTGCGGTCGACGATGAGGCCGGGGTCCAGCCCGCGTTCGGTCGCCTCGGCGAGGAACAGATCCCGTATCGCGCTCAGCGCCCGGCGGAAGGCCCGGAGCCCGTCGCTGAGCGGCACGCCTCGGGCGGCCCGGTCCCGGGCCACATCGGCTTCGTCGAAGTCCTCCGGCGCGGGGACCGTCCCCTCTCTCACCACCGTGAGAGCCCGCTGGAAGTGCCGATGCCAGATCCCGTCCAGGAGTTCCCGCGGTACCGCGCGGTAGGACGGGATCTGGTCCGCCAGATCCGTGTGCAGCCGCCCGCCCACGTGCGTCTGCTGCGCGGCCATCGCGGCGATGACCCGTTCGAGGGGCGCCGCCACGCCCGACTGCCCGCCCATGGGCCTCTTCTCCGCCCCTTTGGCCTTGGCCGTTGTGCAACTGAACAATATGCCGTCCTCCGGCCTTGGCCGGGAAGCCGTCGACAACCCGCCGCCCCTGAAAGCACAGTGGCACGGCGGCAAAGGGTGCCCGTATCGACGCGCACGCGCCGAGGCGCCGAGGCGCCGATCGACCGTGCTCAGAGCTGCCCTCGTGCTACCGCCCCGTCCCGACGAAGAGTGCGGAGTCCATCATGACCGACGACCACCATCACCGCCCCCACCACGACGGACCGGACACCGGCCCGCGCCTCGCACCGCTGCCCGAGGACGATTGGGACCCGTCCACCCGCGAGCTGCTCGCCGGCATTCCCCGGGACGCCGACGGCCACCTCGCCAACGTCTTCACCACCTTGGTGCGCCACCCCGGCCTCTTCCGGCACTTCCTCCCGTTCGGCAGCCATCTGCTGCGCGACGGCCGTCTACCGGACCGGACCCGGGAACTGCTGATCCTGCGCACCGCGTGCAACACCCGGGCCGGTTACGAATGGGGCCGGCATGTACCGCTGGCCAGGGCCGCCGGAGTCACCGACGAGGAGATCCGGCGGGTCGCCGCGGGCCCGGACGCCCAGGGGTGGGCGACGGCCGACGCCCGTCTGCTGCGCGCCGCCGACGAACTGCACCGGGACACACGCCTGTCCGCAGCCACCTGGTCCGCACTCGCCGCCGATCACGACGAGGCACAGCTGATCGAAATCACCATGCTCGTCGGTCAGTACCACATGGTCGCGTTCTTCCTGAACTCCGCCGGTACGCGGCTCGAGCCCGGCTACGAAACGGAGACCCTGCCCGGGCCCACCGGAGCCGACGCGGACCCGGCGGAGGGGGCACACACCGATGCCTGAGCCCCGGCACACCGCTACCCACCCGGTCGGCCTCCTTACCGGCCGGAACGTACTCGTCGTCGGAGCGGGCACTCGCCCCACCGACGATCCGAAGGCCCCAGTGGGCAACGGGCGGGCGGTGGCCGTACTCGCCGCCCGCGAGGGAGCCTCGGTGGCCTGCGCCGACGTCTCCCCCTCCGCCGCGGCAGCCACTGCCGCCCTGGTCGATGAGGAGGGCGCCCGTGGCCTGCCCGTGGTCGGTGACGCCACGGATGCCGGCCAGTCCTTGGCCATGGTCACCGAAGCACTCCGCGAACTCGGCTCGCTCGATGCGATCGTGGTCAACGTCGGGATCGGCCTCGGTGCGGGCCTGGCGGAGACCTCTCCGCAGCAGTGGGAGCGTGTGCTCTCGCTCAACCTGAGCGCCCCCTTCTTCGCCGCCAAGTACGGACTGCCCGCCATCGCCGACGGAGGATCGATCGTCTTCGTCGGTTCCGTGGCCGGATTGCGCGCGGCCACCAACTCGCCCGCCTACGACAGTTCCAAGGCAGGCCTGTTCGGTCTCACCCGCCATGTCGCCAAGGAGGGCGCGCCGCGCGGGATCCGTGCCAACCTGGTCGTCCCGGGCCTGATCGACACCCCGATGGGCCGCGAGGCCTCGGCCGGACGGGCGTCGCGTACCGCCTCGTTCAGCCGCATACCGCTAGGGCGCCAGGGCACCGCCTGGGAGGTGGCCGAAGCCGTCACCTTCCTGCTCTCCGAGCGCGCCTCCTACATCACCGGGCAGAGCCTGGTGGTGGACGGAGGCCTGAACGCCGTCTGAGCACCTGAGTACCTGTCCGCACGGTGCCGACGGGGCGGGGGCGGTCCCAGGGGCAGGGCATCGACCGGGACCGCCCCCGCCGCTCACTTCGTCAGCGGGCCGAACTCCTTGCGGGTGTCCACCGGCTTGCCGAACAGCTGCCACCGCTCGCCCTTGAACCGCGCCAGCTGCATCGTCTCGAGCGGGAAGGCGTCGTCGGGGCCCGTGGACATGGTGACCCCGGGCAGCAGCATGCCCACCTTCACGTCCTTCAGGCTGCGCACCGCGTCCCGCAGTCCTTCCCTGGTCGGGCACTTCATCGAGTCCAGGGCCTTGTGGAGGCTGGAGGCCACGGCCCAGCCATAGGCGTTGAACTGGTTGGCCGGGTCGGCGTCGGGAGCGTACTTGTGCATGGCGCTCGTGTAGGTCTTCATCTCGGGGTCGTTCGCCCACTGCGGGTCGGCGGGGTCCTTGAAGTAGGTCGCCGAGACCACGCCCTGCACGTTCTTGAACCCGACGGGCTGGAGCACGGCGACCGACGAAGCCACGTTGTTCACGATGTGCAGCGGGTTCCATTTGGTGTTCCTGGCGTCGGCGGCGAGGGCCTGGCTGCCGAACTTGGGGGTGGTGACGTCCAGCAGCACGTCCGCCTTCGAGCGGGAGAGGCTCGCCATCTGTGCCGACACGGACGGATCGGTGACCTCGTAGCTCTCCTCGGCGACCACCTTGATGCCACTGCCGGCGACGGCCTTCTTGAACCCGCCGAGCAGGTCCTTGCCGAAGTCGTCGTTCTGGTAGAGGACCGCCACCTTGGCCTTCGGCTTCTTGTCCTTCAGGTACTTGGCGTACACCCTGGCCTCGGCCACGTAGTTGGGCTGCCAGCCGATGGTCCAGGGATGCCTGGTGTCCGTGCCCCAGACGGAGGCACCCGTGGCGACAAAGGGCTGCGGCACCTTCTGCTTGTCGAGGTAGTCCCACACAGCCGCCGTGGAAGGAGTGCCCAAGGTCTGGAACACGGCGAAGACCTTCTCCTGCTCGACGAGTCTGCGGGCCTCCTCGACCGCCTTGGGCGGCTGGTAGCCGTCGTCGCGGACGATGAACTGCACCTTGCGGCCGTCTATGCCGCCCTTGTCGTTGACGTACTTGAAGTAGGCGGCCACGCCCTTGCTGATCGTGCCGTACGCAGAGGCGGGTCCCGACAGCGGATAGATCCCGCCCAGCTTGACGGTCTTGTCGGTGATGCCGGTGGTCTGCTGGCCCTTGCACGCGCCACCGGCGGTGGTGGACTGGCCGTCCTGGCCTCGCTGGCTGCTGCAGGCGGTGGCGGTGAGCAGGGCGGCGGTCGCGGCCGCAGCCGCCCGCAGAGCGGTCGTCTTGCGCATGTGGTTCATTCCTTTTCCGTGCGGGGCGGTGCGCCCACGGGTTCGGCGTCGACAACTGCGGAGTCCGCAGGGGTGAGGGTCGTGGCGGGTCGGGATCCTGCCGGGGACTTCGGTTTCGCATCGGGTGCGGAGTCGGCTTCGGGTGGTGAATCCGCTTCGGGCGCGTAGTCCGCCTCGGGCGCGTAGTCCGCCTCGGGCGCGTAGTCCGCCTCGGGCGTCCGTTCGAGCGCGGGAGTGGTGCGGGGCAGGCGATGGGCGACAGCGCCCAGGACACGGCCCGGCAGACCGGCCAGTCCCGTCGGGGCCACGAACATCACCGTGACGATCAGCAGGCCGAACACGACTCCCGGTGCCGCCTCGCTGATGTCCTGGGACACGCTCGGCACGTACATCACGAACGCCGCGCCCAGCAGGGGTCCGTACAGCGAGGCGAGCCCCCCGACCACCAGGCCGGCCAGCAGGGTGATGGACAGAACGAAGCTGAAGGAGTCGGGCGAGACGAAGCCGATCACCCAGGTGTACAGACACCCGGCGACACCCGCGAACATCGCGCTCCACGCGAAGGCGAGGCTCTTGTGCAACGACAGCCGCACGCCCATGACCTCGGCGGCGCTCTCGTTGTCCCGCACGGCGAGCAGTGCCCGGCCGACCCGGGACCGCAGCAGGTTGCGGGCGAGCAGCAGGGCCACCGCGGTGACGGCGAGGACGACGAAGTACATCCACTGGTCCTCGGCCAGCCCGCTCCAGGCGGGCGGCTGCAGCTTGTCCACGGTCAGGCCCATGGAGCCGCCCGTCACCGGTTCGAGCCGCTTGAGCAGGGGTGGCAGGAACACCGCGAACGAAAGGGTGACCAGGGCCAGGTACAGCCCGCGCAGCCGTAGGGCGGGCACTCCGAACCCGAGGCCCAGCAGGAAGCATCCGGCGGCCGCGACCGGCAGCGTGGCCAGGTGGCCGGAGTCGTACCGGTCGAGCATGACCGCCGCCGTGTAGGCCCCCGCCGCGAAGAACGCGCCGTGCCCCAGCGAGATCTGCCCGCCGAAGCCGACCAGCAGGTTCAGCCCGGCCAGCGCCACGGCGTACAGGAGCACCATGGTCAGCTGGAAGACCTGGAAGGGGGCGAAGTAGAAGGGTGCTCCGACGGCGACCGCGCCCGCAAGCAGGACAGTGAGCGCGGCCCGCAGCCGCCGGGCCCGGTCGGTGGCGAGCGCCGTTGTGATGGTGTTCATGCGCGCTCCACCGCCGCCCGTCCGAACAGGCCCTGGGGCCGCACCAGCAGCACCGCCAGAATGATCACGAGGGGGACGCCCACCTTCAGATCGGCACCGATCACGTCCACGTACGTCCCGGTCAGGGTCTCGGCGACGCCCACGAACAGGCCGCCGACGACCGCGCCCACCGGGCTGTCGAAGCCCCCCAGGGTGGCCGCGGCGAACGCGTAGATCAGCACGCCGCCCATCATGTTGGGCTCCAGGAACAGCACCGGGGCGACGAGCACGCCCGACACCGCGCCGACCGACGCGGCCAGCCCCCAGCCGAGCATCAGCACCCGTCCCACCCGGATGCCCGACAGCCGGGCGGAGGTGGGGTTGCACGCGACCGCCCGCATCACCAGGCCGATGGACGTGTGCTGGAACAGCAGATAGAGCAGGCCCATCACGACGGCCACCACGCCGAGAATCCCGAGCGTCGAATAGTCCACACGCACCCCGGCCAGGTCGAGCCCGCCGTCGGGGAAGGGCTCGGGGAAGTCCTTCACGGTGAACGACCAGATCAGGCCGGCCAGCGCGTTGACGAAGATGAACAGGCCGACCGTGACGATGACCACCGTCAGCTCGGGCGCGCCCTGCACGGGGCGGATGACGATCCGCTCGACCAGCATGCCGCCGGCGAAGGACACCGCGATGGTGACCGGCAGCGCCAGCCAGAACGGCATCCCGGACGCCACCAGCTGCCAGGCGACGTACGTGGAGAGCATGGCCAGCTCGCCCTGCGCGAAATTGACGATCCCCGTGAACCGGTGGATCAGCACGAGGGCCAGCGCCAGGCTGGCGTACACCGCTCCGGAGCCCAGTCCTTCCACCACTTGCTGGAGAAGATCGGTCACAGCGCTCACCCGGCCTTGCGCGAGCGGACGGAGACACCGAGATACACCTCTGCGACCTGCCCGTCCGCACGGATCTGTGCTGCCGGTCCGGACAGCGCCAGGCGGCCGGCCTCCAGTACGTGCGCCCGGTGCGCGATGTCCAGCGCCAGCTGGGCGTTCTGCTCGACGACGACCACGGTGGTTCGTTCCTCCTCGTTGACGGCACGGACGATCTCGAACAGCTCGCGCGTGACCAGTGGCGCGAGACCCAGGGACGGCTCGTCCAGGAGCAGCAGCGAGGGCCGCAGCATCAGCGCCCTGCCGATGGCGAGCATCTGCTGCTCCCCGCCGCTGAGGCTGCCTGCGGTCTGCCGCGACCGCTGGCGCAGTCTGGGGAAGTGGCCGTAGATCCGTTCCAGGTCGGCCGCCACGGCCGCACGCTCGGCGCGGCCCCGCCACCGGGAGCCGGTGCGGAGGTGGGCGCCGATGCGCAGGTTCTCCTCGACGGTCAGGTCGTTGAAAGTGCCCCGACCCTCGGGGACATGCGCGACGCCGAGCCTGGCGGCCTGCTCGGGCGAGCGGCCCAGCAGCTCGGTGCCGTTCAGAGTGACCGAGCCGCGGCCGCGGACCATGCCGCTCAGCGCCCGCAGCGTCGTGGTCTTGCCCGCGCCGTTGGGTCCGAGGATCGCGCACACCTCACCGCGGGCGACTGAGAAGTCGAGGCCCTGGAGCACACGGGCCTGGCCGTATCCGGCGTGCAGGCCGGATACCTTCAGGATCTCCGGCTCCGCGCTCGCCGCGGCCTCGGTGCGGTCAGTGGTGGGCTCGCTCATGCGGCCGCCCCCAGGTACGCCTCGACGACCGCCGGGTCGCGCTGGATCTCCTCCGGCGAGCCCTCGGCGATCTTGCGGCCGAAGTCGAGGCAGACCACCTTGTCGCACAGGCCCATCACGAACCCCATGTGGTGTTCGACCACCACGAGCGTGAGGTCGAACTCCTGGCGCACCGACCGGACCAGATCCGCGAATTGGCCGACCTCGCCGTGGCTGAGCCCGTTGACGGGTTCGTCGAGCAGTAGCAGCCGGGGCTGTACCGCGAGGGCCCGGGCGAGTTCGACGCGTTTGAGCGTGCCGAACGGCAGCCCGGAGGCGGGGTGGTCGGCGACGTCCGCCAGGCCGAGCCGCTGTAGCAAGTCGTCCGCCCGGTCACGTAGTTCCCTCTCCTCCCGCCGGACGCGGGGCAGCCGGAGCGCCGCGGCGAGGTGTCCTGTGCGCCCCCGGCTGTGGGCGCCGATCATGACGTTCTCCCGGACCGTGAGCCGCGGGAACAGGCCCAGGTTCTGGAAGGTGCGGGCGATGCCGCGCCCGGCCACGGCGTGTGGAGGGAGGGCCAGCAGGTCCTCGTCCTCGAACCGCATGTCTCCTCCGTCGGGAGTGCAGCGCCTGGTGAGGCAGTTGAACAAGGTGGTCTTGCCGGCTCCGTTCGGCCCGATGAGCCCCACGGCGGTGCCCGGCTCGACGGTGAACGCGACACCGTCCAGTGCCGTGATCCCGCCGAAGCGCACGGTGATACCGTCGACCGCGAGCATGAGTGACGCCCCTTCCGACGTGCTGGGGGGTGGGAGAGCGTCACAGTAGGTGGAGGCGTTCCAGCCGCACATTGGGTGTGAGCACCCAACTTCCCGGCCGCCGGACTGTGCGCCGCGCACAGGTGCCGGGAGATGTCTCAGGCCGAGCCTGTTGACGGAGCACGAGTCGGACGGCGACGATCTGCGCCATGCCTCGCGGTCCTGCCCTGGGCACCCCCCAGTTTTCCGAATCCCTCCGCCGGGAGCGGCGGCGGATCCTGCATGCCGTCCACGACCGGGTCGAGGAGGTGGCGGAGACCGCCGTCGAGGTGATGCGCGCGGAGATCCCGTCGTACGCGCTGCAGGGCGAACGGTTCTTCGACGAGGTACGGGAGCAGGTGCTCGAGCACTACCGGATGCAGCTGGCGGCGCTGGCCGGCGACCGGGACATCGCTCCCGAAGACCTGGTCTTCAGCCGGGCGGCAGCCATGCGCCGAGCCCGCGCGGGGTTCGCTCTGGAGGACTGGATCAGTGCCTTCCGGGTCGGCCGGCAGGTGATGTGGGACGCGATGCTGGAGTGCGCGGGCACGTCCGCCGAGGCCCAGCAGGCCGCACTGTCCCTCGTCACCCCGCTGATGCGGTACGTCGACTACGCCAGCACCCATGCCGCGCAGGCATACGTCGAGTATCAGCAGCACGTGGTGGCGGACGCCGACCGGGAACGCCGGGATCTCCTGGACCAGCTCCTGGCCGGCGTGGCACCGACCCGCGGTCCGCTGCTCGCCGCGGCCCAGGCGTACGGCATCGGACCGCGCTCGCCGATGATGGCGGTCGTGGCCGTCTGCGTAGGTGATACACACTCGGGAGACCACACCTCGGCCGAGAACGGGTATGCCACCAGCGCGTCGATCAGCGTCGCCGGGCCTTGGGCCGGCCGGACCCTGGTCGTCGTGCGCCACGGCGAGGTGGTGGCCGTGCCGGTGCTCCGGACCGGCATGGACGCGGACGACATCTGCGCCCACTTCGAGGCCGTACAGGAGCGGCTCGCGCGAAAGGGCACCATGCTCTGCATGGGCATCAGCACGGTCGCCCGGGGCGCGTCCGAACTGCCGCGCGCGTACGAGGAGGCGCGGGCCGCTCTCGACCTGGTGCCGAGCGGGGGCGGAGTGGCGGCGCTGCCCCGGCTGTCCCCGTTCGACTACCTGGCGCTGCGCGCCGACGACCTCGCTCGCCAGTTGGTCGATCCCCGGGTGCGGGTGCTGCTGGAGGAGGACCGCAGGCGTGGCGACATGCTGGCCGCCACCATACGGGCCTTCGCGGAGGCGGACCTCAATCTGCGGCTGGCCGCCGACCGGCTGCGGGTGCACCACAACACGGCGCATTACCGGTTGCGCCGGATCGAGGAACGCACCGGCCGCAACCCGCGCCGGATCGCCGACCTCCTGGAACTGCTGGTCGCCCTCGCTATCCGCGACGGGGCCGGGGAAGGTGAGGATTGCCAGTGAGCGGCATCGTGGAGTCCGCCGGGACCGAGGCGGCACGTCAGCTGCCGGGCGGGCAAGAAGGGACGGGCCTGCCGGAGGAACTCGCCGGGCAGAGCCAAACGGTCCGGCGTGCGCTGCTGGACGCCGCGCTGGCGGTGTTCACCGAGCGCGGTTACACCGACGCCGGCCTCACCGAGATCGCGGCGCGCTCCGGCATCCCGGTGGGCACCCTCTTCCAGCACTACGGCGGAAAGCGAGGGCTTTACCTCGCCCTGTGGGAGGAGTTCCGGGAGGAACAGGAGGGCCGGACCGCGACCACGCTGGCGTCCGAGCGAAGCCGCGGTGTGGACGACCCCGTCGCTCTCTTCGTGGCGGGAGCCAGGGCGTACCTGGAGGGCGCCTGGGACAATCGGAGGCTCGGCAGACTCCTCGTGGAGGACGACGCCCCCGCGGGCTTCGACGCGCTGCGCCGCCAGTGGGACCGCGCATGGGTACGGCGCAACGCCCGGCTGCTGGAGGTGGACGAGCGGCGCCGCGCCGGCCGGGTCCGGGTGAGCGTGTTGACCACCGTCATCGGCGGGGCGGCGCGCGAGCTCGGTGACTGCGGAGACGAGACGGAGGCCCGGGAGATCGTGGACGAGGTGTGCGGCATCCTGATCCACCTGTCGGCCCGGTCCGGCTGAGAGGCCCGGCGCATGGCCGGGGCAACACTGACGCCCACAGCCCGACGACGGCCGAGGCCGATCCGGTCGAGGACAGGCTGCCCGGCGAAGTCGACGCCGAGGGGCTTGAAGCAGCGACTCACCGCCCGGCGTCGGTTCCGATGCCGTCCGGCGCTGGAAGCCGATGCCGGCTCCTCGTCCGAAGGGGAGCGCATCACCGAGGAGCTGACCACCGTCGATCACCATCGTCTCACCGGTGATCCAACTCGCGGCGTCAGAGACGAGAAAGGCGACCGCCCAGGCGATGTCGGTAGCCTCCCCGATGCGTCCAAGTGCCGTCGCTGCGGCGACGGCCTGCTCATGCTCCTTCCACAGAGCCTCGGCCAGCTTCGTGCGCACCACACCTGGTGCCACTGCGTTGACGCGGACCTTCGGCGAGAGTTGCGAACGGCCGTGAGCGGCGGGCTTCGACCCGGCTCAGGCTGCCGGGTCAGCGGTGGTCGGGGAACCGCAGGGCGTTCGCCCAGAGCCGTGTGACCGTGGACACGAGCTCCTCGAAGTCCACGGGCGTGCCTTCTCCCTGCCGTTCGCCGAGCACGAAGGCGTTGTAGGCCATGACGCTGACCATGCCCGACAACGCACGGGAGGCCAGCATCGGATCGACCTCACGATCTGCGACACCCCGCGCCTGCAGGTCGGCAATGCCGCGGGCATTGCGGCGGATGAACGCGTCAGCACGTCGGCTGCGGAACCTACGGAACTCCGGCTCCACTTGCGCGACCTGCTCAAGCAGCCCCATCAGCTTGGCATTGCGCTTGTATGCCTCGAGATACGCGCGATTGCTCGCCTCGAGTACCGCATAGGGATCGTCGCTACCCTCCACCCGGGCCATGCCGGGGTGCAGCATGTCCTCCTGCGCCTCCAGGAGGACGGCGGCGAGCACCTCTTCCTTGTTGGCGAAGTAGGTGTAGAACGATCCCGCCGCACACTGTGCCTCTTTGGTGATGTCGGTCAGGCGGGTGTCGAGGTAGCCGTCCCGTTCGAACACCTTCCGCGCGGCCGTCACCAGAGCGGCTCGTGTCCGCGCTCCGCGCTTCGTCGTGGGAGGCTCGCGAAGGTGCGAGAGGGGCGCCATGGGGGGTGCCTTCTCGCCGTCGATCTCCTCGGGAGCGGTGGTGTCCATCGCCGAAACTGTACTTGAATCCGACGCCATGGTCACAAACTGTGTCCGCCGGAGGAGAGGTGTTCGGTGGGGGCGGCAACGTGGCCGGGCGCGGTGTCCCGGGTCAGACCGGTACGGTCGATGGACCGCTTGAGGATCTTCCCGGTCGGACCCTTGGGCAACACGTCGACGAACCGGACGATGCGCGGGATCTTGTAGGCGGACAGCCGCTCTCGCGCCCAAACCGACACCTCGGCGGCTCCGAGCTCGGAACCGGGCCGGGTGGCAACGAGCGCGGCGACCTCCTCACCGTAGTGCTCGTCGGGCACGCCGATCACGGCTGCCTCGACGATGTCCGGATGCTCGTAGAGCACTTCCTCGACCTCACCGGGGTAGACGTTGTAACCGCCGCGGATGATCAGGTCCTTGATGCGGTCGACGATGCGCAGGTCGCCGTCCGTGTCGGTTTCACCGAGGTCACCGGTCCGGAACCAGCCGTCGGACGAGAGGGCCGCGGCAGTGTCCGCGGGGCGGTTCCAGTAACCGCGCATCACCGTGGGTCCTTTGATGTGGACCTCGCCGACGGTACCTGGCGCACACTCGTTGCCGTCGTCGTCGCACACCTGAACCTGCAGCCGTGGGGCTGCCCTAACGCTGGCCATGGT
Organism: Streptomyces sp. NPDC044064; assembly: GCF_056434245.1. NCBI lineage: Bacteria > Bacillati > Actinomycetota > Actinomycetes > Kitasatosporales > Streptomycetaceae > Streptomyces > Streptomyces sp. NPDC044064. Next base: position 41,830 of record NZ_JBWKFN010000027.1, on the reverse strand, counting down.
CGGCGCCTTCCTAGATATGGGCAGGTGACGGTGCGGCTCTTCCCCCCCCTTGCCGATCAGTTGACTCGGTCAACCGGTCAGGCCCTGATCCCGAAGCGTTCGGCGAGTTGGCGACGGGTGTCGGTGGCACTGGTGTGCAGTACGCCGGCGATTCCGATCCGCGCCGCCCCGTCGAGGTTCTGCCGCAGATCGTCGATCATGACTGCCTCCTCGGGGTCGATGCCGAGGCGTTCACATGCGATCCCGTAGATCCGTCGGGAGGGCTTGCGGATCCCGACCTCGGCGGAGATGACGACTGCATCGGCAACAGCGGCGAGGTCGACGCCGTCGTAGGTGCCGGTGCCGAACGAATTGGACACGAGCGCAACGGGATGCCCGGCGGCCCGAAGATCATCGAGCAGGGTGAGCATGTCCTGGTCGATCGACACGCCCGTTTGCATCCGGGCCGTGAGCCCCTCGGCCTCGACGTCGGCGCCGTGGACGCGGAGACGTTCAGCGAATCCTCGCTCGAAGGCCTCGTTGTCGATCCGGCCGCACTCGTGGTCGGCCAGGAGGGTGCGTGACGGCCGGTCCCGGCCGAGGAGCTCCAACGGCAGGCGCGGGTCGCCGCCGAGGGAGGCGCCGAAGTCGGTGAAGGCCCGCAGCACACTGGAGGTGATGACCCCGCCGAAGTCCACCAGGACCGCGGTTCGGGATTTGTCCACCGCGTTCGACACGGTATCCACGCCTCTTTCGTAGTCGGATTGCGCCCGGCAGGGCTGCCGGGCTCAGGCGACCTCGAACAGTCCGGCTGCGCCCATGCCGCCACCGACGCACATAGAGATCACCACATACCGGACACCGCGGCGCTTGCCCTCGATGAGGGCATGCCCCACGAGCCGGGCACCGGTCATTCCGTACGGATGACCGACCGAGATCGCGCCGCCATTGACGTTGAACCGCTCGGGGTCGATGTGCAGTTCGTCGCGGCAGTACAACGCCTGGGAAGCGAAGGCCTCGTTGAGCTCCCACAGGCCGATGTCGTCGACGGTGAGGTTCTGCTGCTTCAGCAGCTTCGGAATCGCGAACACCGGCCCGATGCCCATCTCGTCCGGGCCGCAACCAGCGACTGCCATGCCCCGGTAGACACCCAGCGGTTCCAGTCCGCGGCGCTCGGCCTCCCTCGACTCCATCAACACCGACGCCGAGGCCCCGTCCGACAACTGCGAGGAGTTGCCCGCCGTCACGCTGGCATGCTCACTCACCTGGCCGTCGGGCAGCACCGGCGCCAGCCCGGCCAGACCCTCGAGCGTCGTCGACGCGCGGTTGCCCTCGTCCCGGGTCAGGGTGACCTCCTCGCGCCGCACCTCCCCGGACTGCTTGTCGAGCACGTTCTTGACGCTGTTGAGCGCGACGATCTCCTGGTCGAACCGGCCGGCCTCCTGCGCCGCCGCGGTGCGCTGTTGTGACACCAGCGCGAACTCGTCCTGGCGTTCCCGGCTCACGCCGTACCGTTCGGCGACGATCTCCGCCGTCTGCAACATCGGCATGTAGATGCTCGGCTTGCGCTCGACCAGCCAGGGATCCGTCATGCGGTGCGTGTTCATGTGCTCGTTCTGCACCAGGGAGATCGACTCGACACCGCCGCCGACAGCGATCTGCATGCCGTCCACGACAATCTGCTTGGCGGCCGTCGCCATGGCCATCAGGCCCGACGAGCACTGCCGGTCGATCGACATCCCCGACACCGTGTCCGGAAGCCCCGCACGAAGAGCGGCCTGACGCGCGACATTGAAGCCGGCCGACCCCTGCTGTACGGCACAGCCGAGGATGACGTCCTCGACCTCGCCGCCCTCGAGCCCGGCGCGCTGCACGGCGTGGGACAGGGCATGGGCGGAAAGTTCCTGCGCCTGAGTGTCGTTGAACGCGCCGCGGTAAGCCCTTCCGATCGGCGTCCGTGCCGTCGAAACGATGACTGCTTCCCTCATGTCGCCTCACTGGTCTTGTTGGTCCGGGTCGCCCCAGAGCCTCGCGAGCGGAATTCCGGGCTGCGTGAGCCGAGCTCGATGCCGGCAGTCCCTTCCGAACGCCAACTGCCCTGCTCTGATGGCTCATTGGCCGCCTCCCCCCGTGCCCGACGGCATGAGCCATAGCCACAGGGGGGCGGGAGTCGGCCTCCGGATCCGGTTATAGTTGAATCCGGCGTCACATTCAACAGGGCAGTCCACCCCACCAGTAAGCGATCACGCTCACGGCCTTGACAGCCCGCCTCTCCACCTGAAGGCTACCGACCAGTCGGTACGAAGAGGTGGGGCGTGACTGAGCTGAGCATCTCCACGGATGCGGGCGTGTTCGACGCGATCGTGGCGGGTCCGCCCGAGGGCCGCCCGGTGCTGCTGCTGCACGGCTTCCCGCAGACTGGGCTGGCCTGGCAACGGCAGATCGCGGCGCTGTCCGCGCACGGCTACCGGGTGGTGGCGCCCGACCAGCGCGGGTACTCCCCCGGCGTCCGCCCCCGGCGGCCCGAGGACTATCGCATGGGCCGTCTCGTCGACGACGTGGCCGCGATCACCGAAGAACTGGGCTGGCCGACGTTCGACCTGGTCGGCCACGACTGGGGAGGCGCGGTGGCCTGGTGGACCGCTCACTCCCACCCCGGCCGCGTTCGCACCCTGACCGTGGTCTCGACCCCGCACCCCGCCGCTCTCGCCACCGCTCTGCGCACCGACCAGGATCAGCGTGAACGCTCGCACTACATGATCGACTGGCGCGAGACACCCGCGACCGAGGAGCGCATGCTCGCCCACGATGCCAGGCAGCTCCGTGAGGTCTACGCCGGAAAGGTCCCGCGGGACAGCGCCGAGGCCTACGTACGGCACCTGTCCCGGCCGGGCGCTCTCACCGCGGCGCTGAACTGGTACCGGGCCGGCCGCCCCGACGGCAGGATCGGCGCCGTCGACGTCCCCACCCTGTACGTCTGGAGCACCGAGGACCGCGCGTTCGGCAAGGCGGCCGCACACGAGACCGGGCAGTGGGTCGACGGGCCGTACCGGTTCGAGATCCTCCGGGACGTCAGCCACTGGGTCCCCGAGGAGGCACCCGAGACGCTGAACCGACTGCTGCTCGAACACCTGCGAACACACGGTGAGTTCGGAACCGCGGCGAGTACCCCGCTCGCCGACTCCCCAGAGAGGTGACCGCATGATGACGGCACGTGCGGCCTGGCGCCGCCTCGAACCCGTGCACGGCATGATCTATTTCGTCCCCGAGGCCAGGCAACGGTACGCGGACCTGGGACTGAGCCGACGCTCCGGGTACTTCGCCTCCCGCAGCGCCGCCTTCGGCCGGGCATCCGCCGAGCTGGTCATCGCGACCTTCTACAACTTCAACCCCGCTTTCGTGCGGCAGGCGGTCGACGGGGCCTGGGACAGGACGACACCGCAGCAGGTGCTGGACGCGCGGTACGCCGCGGCGGGCGAAGCACTGCGACGGGCGGGAGTCCACGAACTGCCCGACCTGCACGAGGTCGTGGCGCTGACCCGCCGGGCCGCCGAGGCGGCCCGCGAACACATGCAGGGCCGCCCGCTGTTCGCCGCGCATGCCGCACTGCCCTGGCCCGAGGAACCGGTACTGCAGCTGTGGCACGCCCAGACGCTGCTCCGGGAGTTCCGCGGCGACGGCCATGTCGCGTGCCTGCTCACCGAGGGCATCGGGGGCCTGGAGGCCCTGATCCTGCACGCAGCCACCGGTGAGGTTCCCGTCGGCCTCCTCAAGGCGAGCCGCGCATGGCCCGAGGAGGAGTGGGCCGGCACCCGGGAGCACCTGCGCGAGCGGGGCCTCCTCGACGGCGACGCCCTGAGCCCGGAAGGCGCGCTCCTGCGCCGGCACATCGAGGACCGCACCGACCGCCTGGCCCTTCCCGCCTACGCCGCCCTGGGTGACGCCGGCTGTGCACGTCTCGCCGAACTCGCGAGCCCCTTCGGCCGCGCCGTCGTCGACGCGGGCCTCCTCACCATGCCGGTCGCGTCGACGCGGCCGGCGTTGTGAACGAATCCCTAGAGGTCGATCACCCGCGCTGTACCGGACCCGGACAGCGGCCACACTGACCTCATGGCTACTGTCAACGGACTGCCCGTGTCCGTCGAGCAGATGACGACGCTCGCCCTGACGAACTACGGGCACTTCACCACCATGCGGCTGGACGACGGAGGAGTCCGCGGACTCTCGCTGCACCTCGCCCGGCTCGTGCAGGACTGCGCCGCGGTCTTCGGGGCACGTCTCGATCCCGAGCGGGTCCTGTCCTGCGTGCGGCAGGAGGTCGGCCGCCGGGCCGGCCCGTTGATCGTGCGCGTCACCGTCTTCGACCCGGCCCTGGACCTGGCGCGCCCGGCCGGGAAGGCCGACCCCCACATTCTCGTGACCACACGCCCGGCCGGTGAGCTCTCCCCGCCTCCGCTCAGGGTCCAGTCCCTCGCCTTCCACCGTGACGCGGCCGCCGTGAAGCACGTCGCGCTCTTCGGCCAGCTCAGGATGCGGCGTGCGGCACAGCTCGCCGGGTTCGACGACGTCCTGTTCACCGACTCCGACGGCCGCATCTCGGAAGGCTGTACCTGGAACATCGGCTTCGTGGACGAGGCCGGACAGGTGGTCTGGCCGGACGCCGAGATCCTGCCGGGCGTCACCATGCGCCTGCTTCGAACGGCCCATCCGGAGAGCACCGCACGCACCGTACGGATCACTGAACTGCGCTCCATGCGGGCCGCCTTCGCCACGAGCGCCGCCGTCGGAGTGCGCGCGATCCACGGCGTCGACGACACGACGTTCCCGGACGACGACGCCGTGCCGGCAACACTGCGGGAAGCCTACGCCGCTCTCCCGACGGAACATCTGTGACGGTCCCTACGACTTTCACTAACCGGACGTCCCTAGGGTCGGGAGGACCAGCACGGCCCTGACGGCGTCAGGGCCTTCCGGTCACGGAAGGGGCATCGGGATCATGACTCCGGCAGGGGACCTCGGCGTTCGTGGTCTGCTCTCCTGGGTGAGCGAGCTCCATTCGCTCGGCACCGCATTGCGCCCCGGGCCGGCTCCCGGGACGGACGGGTACCGGCATGACGGGGGCACCGGTCCGGAGCGTCCCGCGGGCGCCCGACCCGACCGGTCGGCCTGGGCGCCTGCGCTGATCCGCGCCTGGGCGCGCATCGACGGGTGATCGAGCGCATTCTCCCCGCGCGCGTGATGAGCGCCGAAGCCGCCGGGGACCGACCGGAGGCCTGTGCGCACCCACGCGAGGCTCTCGCGGTCCGGCATGCCGTGGCGAGCCGCCGCAGAGAGTTCGCCACGGGCCGCTGGTGCGCACGGCGCGCGCTGTCGGAACTCGGCGTCCCGCCCGCCCCTGTGCTGCGTGGCCCGCACGGTGCGCCGCAGTGGCCGGACGGCGTCGTGGGAAGCATCACCCACTGTGCCGGTTACCGGGCCGCGGTCGTTGCATACAAGTCCTGGTACCCGGCCACGGTCCGGTGGCTCGGATTCGAGGACGCGGGGATCTCCGTGGACCCGCTCGCGGGTTCGTTCCCCGCCCGGATCCTGGTGCCCACACCTCTGCGGCACCAGGGTCGCCCGATCAGCCGGCTCTCCGGCAGATGGCTGGTCGGCGAGGGGCTCGTGCCGGCGGCTCTCACAACCCCCTGCGACCCTTGATCCGCTCCGGGCACCCGTCGGCCCTGCGCCGGCTGCCCCGTGACCCCGCGCCCCCGGTGGCCGGGCGGGCCGACCGTCGCCGCACCAAAGACGGCGAGCAGTCGGCCGAGACGGGCTCGGTGCGCGAACGGGCCGTCAGCCGGGCTCGCCCGCGTCCACCGGCTTCACTTGACGAAGTCCTGCGCCACCTTGGGCGGCCAGGTTCCCACCTTGAGCACGCCCATCGAGTAGGCACGCGAGACGAGCGCGGCCCGGTTGGGGACGCGGAGCTTCCGGAAGAGACAGGTCACGTGGTACTCGACGCCCTGTCGGCTCAGGTACAGGCGCGCCGCCAGGGGAACGGTGGAGACTCCGGCCGCTATGCCTTCGAGGATGCGGGCGTCGACCTCGCTGAGGATCTTCTTGCGGGGTGTGGCCATCGTCGGCTCCGCGGTGTCGCCGAACCCGGTCATCATCAGCCAGATGGCCGAGATGTCCGGCGTTCCGCCGCGCACGGCGAACGCCGTCAGGAAGACCCGGAACGGCGTGCCGTCCGGACCCACCGCGATGACTTCCGTGGCGAACCGGTCACGCCGGCCGTCGGTGAGCCCGGCGAACTGCCTCAGCAAGGGCTCCTGGACGCTGGGGTGCACGAGGTCGACGAAGGACTGGCCCACGAGTTGCGGGGCCGAGCCACCGAACCGGTGGAAGAAATCGTGGTTCGCCTGCTGGAGGGCGAGGTTCCGGTCGAGGCAGGCCGTCGTGAGGCCCGGCTGGTGGAACAGGGGGTGTGTCTGTGCCGGTCCGGCGGGCTCCACCTGGAGATCGGGGGTGCCGGAGTGAGCGAGGTCCGCCGGAATGGGAGCGGAGGTTGCCAAGGAATTACTTCCCTTCATGGCGTGGGGGGTGGCTGGAAATGCGTCGCCGAGCGGCGTGATGCGATCCGTGCGCCCATGGTGAGTGGCGCTCGTCGGAGATTCTGAATTCAACCCTAAATACGTCGGATCAGACTGGTCAACGCCGTCCGGCACCGGCACCGGCAAGTTCGTGGCCGCACTTCCGTACGGTGCGGTCCACCTCTGGGACTTCGGTGGTTCGGTGCGGTTCGGTCTCCGTTACACCCCAGGTCAGTCCCGTACTGGGCGCTTGACGGGGCGCGCGCGGGCCGGACCGACCGCACCACCGAAGCAGGGGTCGGTACCGACCGCACCATGCGTGGGCGACCGAAGGTTCGGACTCGGCAGAGTCATTGCCGGGGATTCACTCCGACGCCTTTCATCAAGGTGACCAGTTCCCGACGGCCGGAAATACCGAGTTTACGATAGGAATTGGTCAGATGTTTTTCCACGACGCGGGAACCGACGCCGAGCTCCACGGCGATTTCCTGGTTGGTCAGACCGCCGCTCGCCAGGGCCGCCACCCTTGATTCGGTGGGGGTGAGCGCCACGTCCGGCCGTGTCGCGGCGTCTCGCGCCGGAGCCGCCGCCTCGATCAGGTCCGTGCGCCAGGGCACTCCGCATCCGGCGGCCAGCCCGGACGCCTCTCCCAGCAGGGCCTTGGCCTCGGCCCCTTCCCCGAGGGACATGCTCAACGCGCGCAGGGCGCGGGCGAGTTCCAGCTCATGGCCGGATCCCCGCAGTGTCTCCACCGCGTCGCGCAGCAGGGCGGTGCCTTCGCTGTCACAGCGCAGTGCGCCTCTCAGCCGTTGTGCGCGCCCGAGCGCGACCGGTGCACCCCACAGCAGCGCCTGTTTGTACTCCTCCTCGGCGAGCGCCCGGGCCGAGCGGGTGTCACCCAGTCGGCCGAGCAGCCCGATCGCCCGGGGCCGCCAGGGGAAGAGGACGGGATTGCGCCAGCCGGAAGCCTCCAACCGCCGGCCACAGTCCAGCACCGTGTCCAGGGCACGGGCCGTCTCGCCGCGCTGCTCCTCGGCCGAGGCTTCCAGGAGCCGCAGCATCGTGGTGGTACCGAGCCCGAGTGGCCGGCTCGCCAGGGTGCGGGCCCTCACCCGCTCACTGAGCGCGTGGTCCCGGGTCTCCAGGGCGACGGTGGCCAGCACCGCCCCGGCGATGGCTTCGACCTCCTGCCGACCGGTCCCGGCAGGGCCGAAGACACGCTCGGCCTGCTCCCTGGCGTGCGCGAGTCGTCCACGCCCAAGACACGACAACGCGTGTCCCGTCGCGACCAGCGGGTCGGCCGTTCCGACGCCGCGAAGACCAGGTGTCTCCTCCGCGCCCAGCCACGAGTCGATTTCGTCGACCGCGTTCGCGGCGACGAGAGCCGACAGCACGAGGGGCAGCGCACTGTGGCCTTCGGAAGCCCTCGCCGGTTCGCGTTCCAGGATGCGGGTGGCCTGCCGTGTCACCTGTGACGCCGGCAGGCTGCCGCTGAGCGAGACGGCGTGGAGCAGTACGGCGAGCCACTCGCGCTCGGCGGCCGAGCACACCGGCGGCGCCTGTGGTTCGTCTCGCAGCAGCCTTACGGCGACGGCGAGTTCGGACGGGTCTTCCCGTCCGCTGTGACTCAGCCGTGCCCCCAGGCGCAGTGCCAGGTCTCGAGGTGTTCCGCTCAGCTCGGAGTGGGGGCCGAGATCGTCGGCGGCGCGCCGCAGGATGTCGAGGGCACCGGCGCTGGTCCTGCCGAGGAAGCCGGGTGAGACGCGCAACGCCGCGGCCGCCCGGTCGCGGGCGGTGCCCAGGAGCGACATGGCCTGGGCGATGTGGCGTTCGGACGCGGCGACGTCGAAGTGACGCTCGGCGGTGGCCAGGTGGATCAGCAGCCCGGCGCGTTCCTCGCCCTGTTCCGCGCTGTCCAGGAGGGCCCGTCTGAGATAGCGGGCCGCCGTGTCGGGGGCGCCCCGGTGCAGCGCGCTGTCGGCGGCGGCCCGCAGCACGGCGGCGGACCAGCCGGCGCCGGACGCGGCCACCGCCATGAGCTGCGCGGCGACCTGCTCCGCGGGGTGCCCGCTGTCGTAGAGCAGGGCGGCCGCGGCCTCGTGCCAGTGCTGCCGCTCTGCGAGGATCAGGCAGGCCTCGGCCGCGTCCTGCACGACCGGGTGGACGAAGCGGGGCTCGTCCGCCTCGGCCAGGAGGCCCAGTTGGCGCAATGTGCGCACCGCCGCCGCGTATCCGACGGTGTCGAGGCCGGCCAGCCGGGTGACGAGTTCGGGCGTGCCCTGCTCACCCAGTGTGGCGATGCCCGCGACGAGATCGCGTACCGGCTGTGGCTGGGTGCGCAGACAGCCCGTGAGGCGTTCCCTGAGATTCGAGGGGCGCAGGGACCTGGCGGTGTCCGCCTGATCGGCGGTGGGGCGATGGCCCCCGGCCACCATGGCGAGGACGACGGACATCAGGAACACCGGGTTGCCGCCCGAGGTCTCGTGGCAGGCGCGGACGAACTCCTCGTCGCCCGGCACCCCGAACTGCTCCCGGACGATCCCGGCGGTGGCCGCCCGCGACAGCGGTGCGAGGCGCAACGTCCCTGTCGCCGCCTCCACGACCTCGCGCACGAGGGGATCGCGGGACCTCGGCTCGCCCTCCCGCAGGGCACACACGATGACCGCCCGAAGGCCGTGCAGCCGTCTCGCCAGGTAGGCCAGCCAGCGCAGCGACCAGTCGTCCGCCCACTGCAGATCGTCGACGAGGATCAGCAGGGGCCGCTCCGCGCCCAGCTGCTCCGCCAGGGCCCTGAGATCGTGCAGGACGGCGTCGGGAGCAGCGCTCACGTCGGCCTCCGCGGGCAGGGCGGTGTCGTAGCCGAGCGCCTGCCGCGCCGCGGGTGTCCGGCGCAGCAGGCTCTCGCGGGCCTGCTCCGGCCTGCCGGGTGCCAGGCTGTCGAAGAGCTGCCGTACGACGCCGAAGGCGAAGTCCTGTTCCATGGGCGCCGCGTGGGCACGCAGCACGTACACGTCCTGCTCCGGGAAGCACGTGGGGAGTTCCCGCAGCCAGGCCGAGCGTCCTATGCCGAGCGGTCCCGCCGTCAGTAAGAGGGAGGATCGGCCGCCGGAAGTGGCGCGCAGCGCCTCCCGGACCCGCTCGGTCTCGGTTTCTCGTTCGATCAACATACGTTCCGCGCTCCTTCCCTCGCACGGACGAGCGCCCGCAGTTCCTGCCGGCCGCTGATGCGAAGCTTGGTGTAGGCGCTGCTCAGCCGCAGTTCGACGGTGCGCCTGGAGACCGACAGCAACTCGGCGATGTGGCTGTTGCTGTGGCCGTGCGCGGCGAGCAACGCGGTACGTGCCTCACGCGGCGACAGGTCGGCCCATGCCGGGGAGGGGGCATCGGCCGGCTGTGGCTGTGGATCCGTCCGCTGTGCCAGTCGCGCCAGCAGCCGCGTTCGGGCGGCCATGGGGCTGTGCGGATGGGTGGAGGTGAGGACCGACAGCTCGTCGAGGGCCGCGGTGGCCGTGATCCGGCTCCCGTTCTTCGCCCTCTCGGCGGCGGCGAGTTCGGCAAGTGCCCTCAGGTAGCCGGGGCTTGCCGGGCCGCTCCTGAGCAGGTGGACCGCGCGCCGGGCCCTGGTCAGCCGGTCCTGCCCGGCGTCCGGCCCGGCGTTGAGTTCTGCCCACCCGATGGCGCCGGCCGCCCCCCAGCCGCGGGCGAGCCTGAGCTCGTCACGGCTCAGCCGCTCCGCCTCGGTCCGTCCGCCGGTCATGCGCAGGAGGCGGGCCGCGAACGAACGCCAGGGAATGAGCGCCGGGTTGGGCTCGTGGCGGTTCAGCAGTTGCCGGCCGCATTCCTTCAGCAGGCCGACCGCCATCCGTAGGTCGCCTTCGGAGGCATGGACGAGCCCCCGGGCGAAGAGCAGATGGGGCCAGTATCCGCTGTCCTGGGCGGGTCGGGTCTCCAGCTCCGGCTCCGGGGCGAGCGGGCCGGCCTCGCGGTGCCGGCCGCTCTCCAGATCCACGAGCAGCCGGACGGCTCGGAGATGGGGCATCGACAGCGGGTGCCGGGCGACCCGGGACACGGCCGTCTCGGCAGCGGCGACGTCCCGTTGGGCGGCGGCGAGACGCCCGCAGCGCAGGTGCAGCTCGGCGCGCGCCGTGAGGACGTGGGGAACCGCCACGCCCAGGTCGTACAGGTGGAGCTCCGCGAGCAGTGAGGTGAGCCCGGCCTCCGCCTCCTCGTAGTCCTCGGTGAGGCAGAGGGCTCTGCAGGCGGAGAGGCGGGGCAGGATCAGGGCTCGACGCGCCGGTGCGGCGAGGGCGGCACGGGCGAGCTGCCTGGCGACGGGAAGGTTCACCCCGCGCACCGCGAGCTGCCAGGCGCGCTGCCCCGCCTGGGCGGGCGAGGCCGGGTGGTCGGGCAGGGCGGGCACCTCGGGCACCATCAGTTCCGCGCGCTCGGGTGCAGCCCGGTCGGCCGCCCAGAACAGGGCGATCAGGTCGTCCCGCTCCGGGCCGGGGGTCGTGGGCAGGGCCTCGGCGGCGGCCTGGCGAAGGACGTCCGAGCCGCCGTCGGCGAGGGCCAGGTCGAGCGCCCGTACGCGCAGGCCGGGGGCGGTGTCGCGGGACCGGACGAGTTCGGCGAGCCGTCGGCGGCCCGCCTCCGGGAGGGTGACGAGTTCGGTGGCGGCGAGGTCGAAGGTGAGTTGCGCGCGCTCCGCCGGATCGGTCGCTTCCCGCAAGGCCCGGGCCAGGCAGGCGGTGGAGCGGGTGTGGTCGCCCTCCCGCCCGGCGGTGCGGCCGGCGCGTTTCAGCGCGTGCACGGCCCAGGCGGTCCCGACGGGCCGGGCCCCGAGCAGCAGTCGGGCCACGGCCCGGTCGTCGACGGCGGCGCGATGGGCGAGTTCTGCGGCGCGGGCGTGCAGGTCCGCCCGCGCCGAATGGCTCATCCCCTCCAGGAGACGGGTGCGGACCCGCCGGTCCAGGCGCGGTCCGGTGGCAGTCATGGCGACGAAGCCGGTGGCTGCCACGGCGGCGCGCAGCCGGGCCTCGCCCAGGTGCCGCAGGCCGGCCAGCACGCAGACCAGGGGGAACTCCAGTACCTCGCCGCAGACGGCCAGGGCGTGCAGCAGGCTGACGGTCTCCTCGGGCAGGCCGCGCAGTCCCCGGTCGACGTGGTCGTCCAGGACGGCCGCGCCGATCGCCCGGAGCTCCGGCACCCGCTTCGCGGCCGGCGGGTGTCCCTGCCGGGCGAACCGGCACAGCGCGTCGTGGAGCACGGCGGGGTTCCCCGCGGTGGCGCGGTGGGCGGCTACGAGGAACTCTTCGGCGCCGGGCGCACCGCAGGCATCCAGCACCGCGTCCGCGACGTGGGCCGCGGTCAGCGGGCCCAGCGCGAGTTCGCGTACGCCGACGGGGCCCGGGGAGGAGACGACGACCTCGCGCCAGTCCGGCCCGCTGACCGTGGCGGCGCTGCCGGCGGCGAGCAGGACCACAGGGGCCGAGGAGGCACGCCGGGCGAGGAGGTGCAGCCAGCGGAGTGACTCGGCGTCGAGCCAGTGGGCGTCCTCGACGGCGAGCAACGTCGGCTGCTGCCGGCAGGTGTGCAGCACCTCGGCCGGTGCGGGCGGGCAGTTGTGGCCGGTCGGGAGCGGGGAACCCTCGGCGAGGTCTGCGCGCAGGCCGGGCAGGGAGGCCAGGAGCTGGGCCACCACGCCGTACCGCAGCCCGGATTCGGCCGGTGTCGCCCGGGCGCTCAGCACCCGCAGTCCCCGCGCCGAGGCGTTGTGGGAGGACCAGCGGGCCAGGGCGTCCTGCCCGAAGCCCGTGGCACCGGTCACGGTGACGACGGCGGACCGTCGCGCGCTCAGACCGGTGAGCACCGAGGCCAGCACGGCCTGTTCGCGTGCGTGACGGCGCGGGACGGACACGGGTGGGGAGGTGTGCGGGTGGTCGGCATGGAGGGGACGGGGGAATGCCGAAAGGGACATGGAGATACCGGATCTTCAGGTCGTCGAAGTCGGAAGGGGGGCGGCGCGGGTGCCGCGCGGCTCAGCTGGCCCGGGCCGCCGGGCCGGGTTCCTCGGCCAGGCGCGGTGCGAGCGTTCCGGGCGTGCGCAGGACCGTGCCGAGCTGTTCCCGCCCCTTCACGCCCAGCTTTCGGTAGACGCTGGTCAGGTGGGTTTCGACGGTGCGCAGCGTGACGCACAGCTGCTGTGCGATCCTGCGGTTGCTCGCGCCCAGCAGTACCAGGCCGACGACCTTGCGCTCGGCCCCGGTGAGCAGGTCGGCGCGTGACCCGGTGATCACGCCCATGCGTCCCCCGGCCGCTATCAGCCTGCGACGCGCGGCGCGCGCGAGCGGCAGCGCACCGCAGCAGCCGGCGAGGTCGGCGGCCGCACGCAGGTGCCGGCGGGCCGCACGCTCGTCGCCCTGGTGCAGCAGGGCCCGGCCCAGCTCGTACTCGGCCCGGGCGTGGTCGGCCCGGGCGGGCGAGCGTCCGAGGTACGCGGCCGCCTCGGCGAGCAGGTCGGTCCGCGCCGCCGGTGAGGCGAGGACACCGCGGGCGAGGGCGGCGATGCCGAGGGCGCGGGGAGTGCCCCACCGGCGTGCCGCCTCGGTGCCGAACTCGGCGTATTCGCGCGCCTCGTCGGGGCGGCGCAGGGCGGCCAGGACATGGCAGGCGTCGGCCCACCAGGGTGCGAGGACGGGGTTGACCACGCCCGCCTCCTCCTGGGCACGGCCGCCGGCGCGCAGCAGCCCGAGCGCCGCCTCGCCGTCACCGAGGGCCCGGCGTGCACGGGCGCGGGCCATCAGGTACAGGTGCTGCTCCAGCACCGGGGGCGTCGGTCCGGAAGAGGCCATCTCGGCGAGCAGGTCCTCGGCGTACGCGGCCTCGCCGCGCGCGGTGAGCGCGGCCGCAAGGATCAGCCGGGGCAGTACGAGGCGCCCGCTGCTCCCCGGCTCGTCGGCCGCGTCCAGGGCGGCCCGGGCGGCGACAACGCTGTCGTCCAGCGCCCCGGTGCCGTACAGGACGATGGCGCGAGCGGTCTGCGCGAAGGGCCCGGGCCGGCCGGTCGCGGCCTCCTCGGGGCGTCGTCCGGGGTCCAGAGCGCACAGCGCCTCGTCGGTCTCGTCGGCGAGGGCGAGGGCGGTGGCCGAGGCGAGCAGCGGCCATCCGTCGCAGGACGGAGAGTTGAGGGCCTGGCGGGCGTAGCGCACGGCCGGTTCCGGGGTGCCGCCGTACAGGGCGGCCACGAGCGCGCCGAGCGCGTCGGGGTGCGGCTGTGCGGTCCGCGGGTGCCCGGGGGCGCTCGCGAGCTGTTTCAGGACGGCGGCCGCGGCCGTCCTGCCGACGGGGCCGGTGAGGAGCAGGGCGGACTCCAGCGCGGTGCGCAGCCGGCGTTCGTCCGGGCCGGGTGCGGCGCCCTGGGCACTGAGCGCTCCCAGGGCGGCGGCGGCTTCCTGCCGGGCGGCTGCCGGCTGTTGCGCGGCGAGGCAGGCCGTGGCGTAGGGAACGGCGACACCGGCCCGGGTGCGTGCGTCGGCCGCGCGCTCCAGGGTGTCACGGAGCACCGCGACGGCCGCGCCGGGATCCGTTCGGGCCAGCAGGTCACCGAGCCGCAGCCGTACCGCGTCGTCGTCCGGCTCCGCCTCCAGCACCTGGTGCAGATAGCGCGCCGCCGCCACGGGCGCACCGCGGTCCGCCGCCTCCGTGGCGGCGTCGCGCAGGATGCCGGACATCCACGGTTCGGGGGTTCCCGGCACGTCCATGAGATATCGGGCCGCCTCCCGCGCGGGGCGGCCCGCGTCGCTGAGGAGCAGTGCGGCCCGCTTGCGAAGGTGTGTCAGGGCCTCGGCGGGGAGCGGCGCGAGAACGGCCGTCCGTACGGCGTCGTGGACCGGTTCCGTGCGGCCGGGGGCCAGGGCTCCGGCCTCGCGCAGCAGGGCGACGGCTTCCCGGGCGAGCGGGGCGGAGACTCCGGCGAGCGCAGCGACGTGCTCCGGAAAGGCCCCGTCGAGTACGGCGATCGCGGTGGCCACGGCACGCATCCAGGCCGGCTTCCGTTCGAGCAACTCCCGTACGGAGGCGGCGATCATCGATGTGCCGAGGTCCAGGGCGCGACGTCCGCCGTCGGCGTCGGGGCGGGTGCCTTCGCTGCGCAGTGCGTGCAGCAGCCGCGCGGCCCTGCCGGGGACGCGGCCGCAGACCTCCGCGACCCGCTCGGCGAAGGACGGGTCGACCGGGCCGCCGTAGACGTGCCGGGCCAGCTCGCCGATCGTGTCCGCGGCCGGCGGCCCGAGGACCAGGCTCGTGCACTCGGGATGGGCGGTGAGGTACGGCCAGACACCGTTGTCCGCGGGTTCGCCCTCGCCGCGGCGGGCGAGAACCACCAGCAGTGGCAGTCCGTCGGCGCGGCGCAGCAGAAACTCGATCCAGCGCAGCGAGTGTTCGTCGCACAGATGGGCGTCGTCCAGGACGAGCGCGAGCGGACGGTGCGTCACCAGGTCCACGGTCAGGCGGTGCAGCGCTTGGAACACCCGGTAGGAGGCTGAACCGGCGACGAACGGAGCGCCGTCCGGCGGTACCGGGCCGAGTGCGGTCATGGCGTGCCGTGCGATCCCCTGCAGCAGCGGATGGGCGGCCGCTCCCCCGTCGGCCGTCCCCAGCGGGCCGTACAGTGCGCGCACGCCGGAGTAGGGCGGCGCGGTCGGCTTATTCTCGGCGCATTTTCCGCGCAGTACGGTCATTCCGTTGACGCCTGGACCAAGGGAAAACGCTTCCAGGAGACTGCTTTTACCCATTCCGGTGGGCCCCGACACCACCACAATGCCGGCTCTCCCCGCGCAAGCGGCCCGCGCCCGGGCGGAGAGCGTCGAGATCTCGCCCGTGCGACCGAACGCCGCATGGCCGGTTGAATCGGGCGCCGATTGGCTGAAAACCACGTTCCCCCCGCTGTACGCAAAGATGCCGGCCCCCGTCGAAGCTCCTTGCAGTAAGCCCCAAAACCGTTTGAACCAGGCCAGGTTACCTGATCGAGATGTGGCCGACTATAAGGGAGCCATTAAGAAGCCACGGCCAAGAGCACCTGAACATCAAGTATGGTTGCGCTTTGAACAGTTGATGGCCGTACCTGCTCTGGAGTCGCCCCTGGGTGCGCGACTCTAAGGAAATCCCGGCCGCGCCCGTGAGACCACAGGGGGTGTGCAGCCAACCAGCCAGCCGGTCATGCCCCAAGGAGTCCGATGAGCGCCCCGCAGCGGCCGATTCTGTTCGTGAGCCTCCCGGAAAGCGGTCTGCTCAACCCGTTGCTCGTGCTGGCGGGCGAGTTGTCCCGGCGGGGTGTGCCCGACCTGTGGTTCGCCACGGACGAGCCGCGGCGCGCGGACGTCGAGCGGCAAGGACACGGCAGCGCGGTCGAGTTCGCCTCGCTGGGCGAAGTCTTCTCCGAGCTGTCCGCGGTCAGCTGGAGCGACGAGGTCTACCGGGAGGTCACCCAGACCTCACGCTTCCGGGCGCACCGCGCCGTCGTCCGGCAGTCGTACCGTCCGGATCTGCAGGCGGAGAAGTTCCGCCGTCTGGAATCCGTCGTGGACAAAGTCCAGCCGGCGCTCATGGTCATCGACTGTGTCGCGGGATTCGCGGTGGACCTGGCGGTCCAGCGGAACATTCCCTTCGTACTCAGCGTTCCCTTCCTGCCCAGCAACGTGCTGACATCACTGAACCCCTTCGGCCCCTCCGGAACTCCGCGCAATTTCCCGGTGCCGCACTCGGGCCTGCCTTTCGACATGACCTTGGCGCAAAAGCTGCGCAACGAGCTCTTCAAATGGCGCACACTGGCGATGTTCTTCAATCCGGCGATGGGCAAGGTACTTTCCGAGGACGCACGCCTGCGCAAGGAACTCGGCCTTCCGAAGCCCAGCCCCATGACCAGGATCGACCGGGCCGAGATGATCCTCTGCAATTCGGTCGCGGAACTGGACTACCCGTTCACGGTGCCGGAGAAGATGAAACTGGTCGGCGCGATGCTGCCACCGCTGCCGGAATCCGGACAGGCCGCCGACGACGGAGGGCTCGCGGACTGGCTCGATGGCCAGTCCTCCGTCGTCTACATGGGCTTCGGCACCATCACCCGGCTGACCCGGGACCAGGTCGCGGCCCTGGTCGAGGTCGCCCGGCGGCTGGACGGCCGGCACCAGTTCCTGTGGAAGCTCCCCCAGGAGCAGCAGCATCTGCTGCCGGCCCGGGAATCGCTCCCCGGCAACCTGCGGGTCGAGAGCTGGGTGCCCTCCCAGCTCGACGTGCTCGCCCATCCGAACGTCCGTGTGTTCTTCACCCACGGCGGCGGCAACGGCTTCCACGAGGGCATCTACTTCGGCAAGCCGCTGGTGGTGCGCCCCTTGTGGGTGGACTGCTACGACCAGGCCGCACGCGGCCGGGACCACGGCATCAGCCTGACCCTCGACCGGCCTCGCGACATGGATCCGGACGATGTCGTCGACAAGCTCACCCGGGTCCTCGGGAACCCGTCATTCCGTGAACGCGCCGAACGCGTCGGCGCGTTGCAGCGTGCGGCGGGCGGCCGGACCGCTGCCGCCGATCTCCTGCTCGGACTTCCCGCCCTGGCATGACGAGCCCCGCACCCGAACAGAACGAGGATCGGATGTCGTACAAGTACCCCGTTTCCCGGCCCACGCTTGGCGGACGGGAGCTCGAATATGTCACCGAAACAGTCCGGGACGAGTGGATTTCCTCCCAGGGCCCGTTTGTCAAACGATTTGAGCGGTCGTTCGCCGACTACAATGGAATCTCGCACGGCGTGGCCTGCTCTTCGGGGACGGCGGCACTCACCCTCGCACTGCGTGCCCTGGACATCGGGCCCGGTGACGAGGTCATCGTTCCGGAATTCACCATGATCGCCTCCGCCTGGGCGGTCACCTACACCGGTGCGACACCGGTCTTCGTCGATTGCGCGGACGATCTCAACATCGACGTCGGCAAGATCGAGGAGAAGATCACACCCCGGACGAAGGCCGTGATGCCCGTCCATGTCTACGGCAGGCGCTGCGACATGGACGCGGTGATGGATCTCGCGCACCAGTACAACCTGCGCGTGGTGGAGGACTCGGCCGAGGCGCACGGGATCCGCCCGGTCGGTGACATCGCCTGCTACTCCCTGTACGCCAACAAGATCATCACGTCGGGTGAAGGCGGTATCTGTCTCACCGACGACAGCCGGCTCGCCGACCAACTGGCCCATCTGCGGGCGATGGCGTTCACCAAGGACCACAGCTTCCTGCACCGGAAGCTGGCCTACAACTTCCGCATGACCGCCATGCAGGCGGCCGTCGCGCTCGCCCAGGTGGAGCGCATCGACGACATCCTCGCCAGGCGCCGCGAGATAGAGAGCCGCTACGACCAGGGCCTCAAGGACGTGCGAGGCATCACACTCATGCCGCCTCGCGACGTGGTGTGGATGTACGACATCCGGGCCGAGCGCCGGGAGGAACTGCGGGCGTACCTGAAGACCGAGGGCATCGAGACCCGGCTGTTCTTCAAGCCCATGAGCAGGCAGCCCGGTTACCACGACCCCGTCTGGCCCTACCTCAACGCCACCCGGTTCAGCACGGACGGCCTGTACCTGCCGACGTACGTCGGGCTTTCCGCCGCCGACCAGGAGTACGTGACCGCGAAGATCCGCGCCTTCTACGGCGCGGCCTGACCGTCCCCGGCTTCGGCCGGGAGGAAGTGATGAGCATGACGAACGCCGAGACCGGCACCGAACCGAGAGTGGTGGACTTCCCGCTGCGGGTGCCCGGCGAACCGTTCCCCCCGCCCCGGTACGAGGACTACCGCCGGCACCCGGGACTGGTCCTGACCCACCTCCCCAACGGGAACAAGGTGTGGCTGGTGACGCGGCACGAGGAGGTCCGGGCCGTCCTCACCAACAAGAAGATCAGCTCCAACCCCTCCCATGAGGGCTTTCCCCACATCAGCGACACGATCGGCGTGCCCCGCCCGGAGCAGATTCCCGGCTGGTTCGTCGGGCTGGACTCCCCGGAGCACGACCGCTTCCGCAAGGCGCTGATCCCCGAGTTCACCGTACGGCGGGTGCGTACGATGCGGCCTGCGATCGAGCAGACCGTCGACAAGCGCATCGACGCCCTGCTCGCCGCGGGCAACTCGGCAGACCTGGTGGCCGACTTCGCGCTGCCGATACCGTCCCTGGTGATCTCCTCGCTGCTCGGAGTGCCGCCCGTCGACCGCGACTTCTTCGAGTCCCGCACCCGCACCCTGGTGGCCATCCGTACCTCGACCGAGCAGCAACGGGACACGGCAGCCAAGGAATTGCTCCGGTACATCAACCGGCTGATCGCCATCAAGCAGGACTGGCCCGGCGACGACCTGGTCAGCCGGCTGCTGGCGACCGGCAGCATCAGCGCCCAGGAGCTGACCGGCGTACTGATGCTGCTGCTCATCGCGGGACACGAGACCACCGCCAACAACATCGCCCTCGGTGTGGTGACCCTGCTGCTGAATCCGGAGTGGATCGGCGACGAGCGCGCGGTCGAGGAGACCCTGCGCTTCCACTCGGTGGCCGATCTGGTGTCCCTGCGCGTCGCCCTGGAGGACGTCGAGATCGCCGGACAGCTCATCAGGGCGGGCGAGGGCATCATCCCTCTGGTCGCCGCGGCCAACCACGATCCCGAGGCGTTCGGCTGTCCGCACGCCTTCGACCCGGCACGCACCGAGCGCCACCACGTCGCGTTCGGCTACGGCGTGCACCAGTGCCTCGGCCAGAACCTCGTCCGGACCGAGATGGAGATCGCCTACCGCAGGCTCTTCGAGCGCATCCCGTCGCTCGAACTCGCGGTGCCCGTCGCGGAACTGCCACTGAAGTACGACGGCGTGCTGTGCGGTCTGCACGCGCTGCCCGTGCGCTGGTGACCCCCAGGAAAAGAGAGCCCATGCGTATCACCGTGGACATCGACCGCTGCGTCGGAGCGGGGCAGTGCGTGCTGTCCGCTCCCGAGGTGTTCGACCAGGACACCGACGGTCTGGTCACCCTTCTCACCTCCCGGCCCGAGCCGCAGGACCACGACGCCGTCCTGCGGGCCGGCGACCTGTGCCCGGCACACACCATCACCGTCTACGAGGACTGAAGCCCTCGCTCCCCTCGCCCCGAAAGGACCGACACCTTGCACCGCACGGACCCCTCCACGGCCCTCTGGCTGCGCCGCTTCCATCCGGCCGAGGACGCTCCCGTCCGGCTGGTCTGCTTCCCCCACGCCGGCGGGTCCGCCAGCTACTACCACCCGGTGTCGGCCCGGTTCTCCCCCGGCGTCGACGTGGTCGCGCTCCAGTACCCCGGCCGGCAGGACCGCCGTAAGGAGCCCTGCGTCCAGGACATCGAGACGCTGGCCGACCGCATCACCGAACAACTGCTGCTCCTGGACGAGAAGCCCACGGTGTTCTTCGGCCACAGCATGGGGGCCGTACTGGCCTTCGAGACCACGCTGCGCCTCGAGCACAAGGGCTCGCACATCCCGGGCAGCGTCATCGCCTCCGGCCGCCGGGCTCCCTCGACGGTCCGCACCGAGACGGTGCACCGCCGCGACGACGACGGCATCATCGCCGAACTGAGGCTGCTCAACGGGACCGACGCCAATCTGCTCGGTGACGAGGAGATCCTGCGGATGGCCCTCCCCGCCATCCGCGGCGACTACGCGGCCATCGAGAAGTACACCTGCGCGCAGGACCGCACCATCGCCTGCCCGATCACCGTCCTCACCGGTGACGCCGATCCCCGCACCTCCCTGCCGGAGGCCGAGGCCTGGCAGCGGCACACCCGGGGCGACTTCCGCCTCGAGCTGTTCCCCGGCGGCCACTTCTTCCTCGGCGAACACCCATCGGCGGTGGGCGACGAGATCGCCCGTGAACTCGGGACGCTCTGATGCACACCCTCCTCGTCGACAACTACGACTCCTTCACCTACAACCTCTTCCACTACCTGGCGGAGGTCAACGGGCAGGAGCCCGTGGTCATCCGCAACGACGACCCGGACTGGCACGACGGACGGCTCGACGCGTTCGACAACGTCGTCCTGTCACCCGGGCCCGGTACCCCGCACCGTCCGGCGGACTTCGGCCTGTGCGCCCGGATCGCCGAAGAGGCCCGGCTGCCCGTGCTCGGCGTGTGCCTCGGCCACCAGGGCATCGCCCTGGCGCACGGCGCCAAGGTCGGCCGCGCGCCCGAACCCCGGCACGGCCGGTCCTCGCCGGTACGCCACGACGGCACGGGCCTGTTCGAAGGGCTTCCCGACCCGTTGCAGGTCGTCCGCTACCACTCGCTCGCCGCCACCGAGGTCTCCCCCGCCCTGGAGGTGATCGCCCGGTCCGCCGACGACGACCTGGTGATGGCCGTACGCCATCGTGAACTGCCCCTGTGGGGAGTGCAGTTCCACCCCGAGTCCATCGGCACGCAGGGCGGTCACCGGCTGCTCGCCAACTTCGCCGAACTCACCCGGTCGCACGGTCGGGCCCGGAGGCGTACGGTCCGTCCCCGGGCCGCCGGCACCGGGCCGTACGCTCCCGCCCCGGCCGGGGAACAGCCGCACCGCTCGGTGCGCCGGCTGCGTGTGCTCGCGGACCGGACACCCACCCGGTGGGACGCCGAAGTGGTCTTCGACCACCTCTTCCGCAAGGGCCCGCACCCCTTCTGGCTGGACAGCAGCAGGCCGGACGGGGTCCTCGGGCGGGTGTCCGTCCTGGGCGACGCCTCGGGCCCGCTCGCCCGGGTCGCCACCGCCGATGTCCACGACGGCACGGTGACCGTCACCTCCGGCGGGAACAGCCGGACCCTCGGCACCCCGTTCCTGGAGTGGCTGGAGCGGGATCTCGCCTCACTGAGCACGGAAGTACCGGATCTCCCCTTCGACTTCGCCCTCGGGTGGGTCGGCTACCTCGGCTACGAGCTGAAGGCCGAGTGCGGCGGCGACCGTGCGCACCGTGCACCCGATCCCGACGCCACCCTGGTCTTCGCCGGCCACGCCCTCGTCCTGGACCATCGCACCGGCACCACACATCTCCTCGCCCTCGCCGAGGACGGGGACGAGGAGGCGGCCCGGGCGTGGCTGACCGCGACCAAGGCACAACTGCGGTCCCTCGCCGGGCAGGAGCCCGCACCCTGTGCCCCGCCCCCGCCGGCCGAGGACGGGGAACTGCGGCTGCGCCACGACCGCGACACGTACCTGAAGCTCATCGACGCCTGCCAGGAGGAGATACGCGCCGGTGAGACCTACGAGGTGTGTCTCACCAACATGATCGAGGCGGACACCGCCCTCGATCCCTGGCACGCCTACCGTCACCTGCGGCGCGCCAGCCCCGCCCCGTTCGCCGCGTTCCTCGGCTTCGGCGAGGTGTCCGTGCTGAGCACCTCACCGGAACGGTTCCTGCGGATCGACCGGCACGGCACGATGGAGTCCAAGCCCATCAAGGGCACCAGGCCGCGCGGGGCCACACCCGCCGAGGACACCCTGTACATCGCCGACCTGGCGACCAGTGAGAAGGACCGCGCCGAGAACCTGATGATCGTCGATCTGGTCCGGCACGACCTGGGACGATGCGCCGAGGTCGGCAGCGTCGTGGCCGATCCGGTCTTCCAGGTGGAGACCTACGCCACCGTCCACCAACTGGTGAGCACCGTACGGGCGACCCTGCGGGACGGCGTCGGTGCCGTGGCCGGGGTGCGGGCGGCCTTCCCCGGCGGCTCGATGACCGGAGCGCCGAAGATCCGGACCATGCAGATCATCGACCGCCTGGAGGCCGGACCGCGCGGCGTCTACTCGGGCGCCATCGGCTACTTCTCGCTGGGCGGCGCGGCCGACCTGTCCATCGTCATCCGCACGGTCGTCATGAGCGGCGGTCTCCTGCGCTACGGCGTCGGCGGTGCCGTCATCGCGCTGTCGGACCCTCGGGCGGAGTTCGACGAGACGGTGGTCAAGGCGGCGCCGCTGCGGTCGCTCCTCGCCTGCGACATCCCCGGGCAGCGCGTCGGCGCCGAGGCGTGAGCACCGGGCCGGCCGGGGCCTCGGACCACGTCTAGGGCTTTTCCTGCGGCAGCGAGCCCAGCATGGGGGCGACCTCCAGTGGCCGGCTTTCTCGGGAGTGATGGTGTCCGTCCATGTCGATGATTTCCAAACCGCCGCTCTCGCCGACCCGCAGGGTCTGCTGCGCGGTCTGACGCTCCCGGCGGTCTTCGAGGCCGCCGTGGCCGCGGCACCGGACGCGCCCGCCCTGGTGGACGGCGACCGGTCGTGGACGTGGGGCGCGTGGCGGGCGGATGTCGCCGCACTGACCCGAGGGCTGCAGGAGCTGGGCGTCGGCGTCGGAGACGTGGTCGCCGTCCAGCTGCCCAACTGCTGGGAGTTCCAGACCCTGCACCTGGCCGTCGCGGCGGCCGGCGCCGTCATGATGCCCGTCCATCAGGGCAACGGCAGCGCCGACGTCCTCGCGCTGCTGGAGCGGGTCGCGCCCGCGGTCGCCGTGCTGCCCGCCGACTCCGCCCACCTGGCCGGGCCCGGGGCCGTCGGCGCCCTGCGGTCGGCGGTGCCGTCGCTGCGGAGCGTCCTCGTCGCCGGTGACAGCCCGCAGGACCGCGGTGCGGTGGCGGTGGAGGCGCTGCTCACCCGATGGACCGGGCAGCCTCCCCGGCCGGTGGAGCTGCGGCCAGAGATGCCGTTCGTCCTGCTGCCGTCCTCGGGTACGACGTCCGCGCGGCCGAAGATCTGCCTGCACAGCCACGACGGTCTGCTGTCCAACACCGCCGCCGTGGCGGAGGAGAGCTCGGCGTCCTTCACCGGTGCGGTCGTCACCGCCTGCCCGCTGACCCATCTGTTCGGTCTGCAGTCCCTGCACACCGCGCTGTTCACCCGGTGCCCACAGGCCCTGCTGCGTGGCTGGGACCCGGACCGCTTCCTGGAGCTGGCCCGCGCCGAACGGCCCGCCGTGGTCTTCGCCGTACCCGCGCAGCTCCACGACATCGTGGGCAGGCTCGCGGACCGCGGGGAGCCTGCGGGCTTTCGTCCACGGGAGATCCGGACGGCGGGCGCGGCGATCCCGGGCGCGCTGGTCTCCGGTGTGCGCGACGCGCTCGGCAGCCCGCTCGTCGTCGTGTGGGGGATGTCCGAGGTCGGTACCGGAACCTGCACCCGCGCGGACGACCCTGCCGAGGTGCCGGAGCGCAGCGTGGGCCGGCCGACGTACGGCGCGAGCGTACGGATCGTCACCGAGGACGGAGCGGAGTGCCCGCCGGGCGAGCCGGGTGAGCTGCAGTACCGCAGCCCCGGCATGTTCCGCGGCTACCACCGTGAGCCGGAGCTGACCCGGTCCGCGGTCACCGGGGACGGCTGGCTGCGCACCGGGGATCTGGCGAGCATCGGCGAGGACGGGCGAATCGCGTTCCTCGGGCGCGCGGCCGAACTGATCAACGTGGGCGGCCGGAAGTTCAACGCCACCGAGATCCAGGGCCTCCTCGCCGGCCTGTCCGGCCTCGGTCCACTCGCCGTGGTCGGCAGACCGGACCCCCGGCTCGGGGAGTACCCCTGTCTGGTCGTCACCGGCCGCGCGGACCGCTCCCTGGGTCTCGACGAGGTGACCCGCTTCCTCCTGGAACGCGGAGTCGCCGAGTACAAGATCCCCCTGGAACTCGTCGTCGTCGACGACCTCCCCCGCACCCCGGCGGGCAAACTGCACCGCCGGGCCCTGGAGCAGCTGCTGGCCGCCGACGGGCTCCCCCCGGGCCCCGCACACCGGCCGGGAGCGGCGGCGCCGCGGTCCTTCGGCGAGGCACTGGAACTGATCGGCACCTGTGTGACGAGGGTGCTGGCACCGGATGCTGAGCACGCACCCGTTGCGCGCCTCGGCCCCGATGCCACCTTCCGCAGCCACGGCCTGGACTCGATCCGCTGCATCCGGCTGCGCAACCTGCTCTCCGAGGCGACCGGACTGCCGCTGCCCGCCTCGCTCGCCTTCGATCATCCGACCCCCGCCGAGGTGGCCCGGTTCCTGACGGCCGGTCACGCCGGGACCGACGAGCTGCCGCCGCACCCGACCGGCGCCGTGGAGGACGATCCGGTGGCCGTCGTCGGCATGGCGTGCCGGCTGCCCGGCGGAGTGACCGGCCCGGACGACCTGTGGTCGCTCGTCATGGCCGAGACCGACGCCGTGTCCGACTTCCCCACCGGCCGCGGCTGGGACCTCGACCGTCTCTTCGACGACGATCCGGACCGTCCCGGCACCTCGTACGCCCGGCAGGGCGGCTTCCTCCACGACGCGGGCGGCTTCGACGCCGCGTTCTTCGGGTTCTCCGACCACGAGGCCCTGGCCACCGATCCCCAGCAGCGGCTGCTGCTGGAGACGGCCTGGGAGGCACTGGAACGGGCCCGGATCGACCCGGGGGCCCTGCGCGGCAGCCGGACCGCCGTCTTCACCGGCGCCATGTACCACGACTACGCGGCGGACATCCGTGGCGCCGCAGGCCCGTTGGAGGGTCTGCTGGGCATCGGCACGGCCGGCAGCGCCCTGGCCGGCCGTATCGCGTACACCTTCGGCCTGCAGGGACCTGCCGTCACGGTGGACACCGCCTGCTCGTCCTCCCTCGTCGCGCTGCATCTGGCCTGCCAGTCGCTGCGTACCGGGGAATCGACGCTCGCGCTGGCGGGCGGTGTCGCAGTCATGGCGACGCCGTCGTCGTTCACCGAGTTCTCCAGACTGCGCGGCCTCGCCCCCGACGGGCGCTGCAAGTCCTTCGCCGACGCAGCCGACGGCGCGGCCTGGTCGGAGGGCGCGGGCCTGCTGGTGCTCGAGCGCCTCTCCGACGCCCGCCGGGCCGGTCACCCGGTGCTCGCCGTCGTCCGTGGCTCCGCGGTCAACCAGGACGGCGTGTCGAACGGTCTCACGGCACCGAACGGCACCGCGCAGCGCCGGGTCCTGCGCCAGGCACTCGCCGACGCGCGGCTGACGGCCGCCGACGTGGACGCGGTGGAGGCGCACGGCACGGGGACGACACTGGGAGACCCGATCGAGGCAGAGGCCCTGATCGCCGCATACGGGCGGGAGCGACCGTCGGACCGGCCGCTGTGGCTCGGTTCCGTGAAGTCGAACATCGGGCACACGCAGGCCGCCGCCGGAGTCGCCGGCGTGATCAAGACGGTCCTGGCACTGGAGCACGGCGTGCTGCCGCGCACCCTCCACGTGGACGCGCCGTCCTCCCACGTGGACTGGTCGGCGGGCGAGGTGCGGCTGCTCACGGGGGCACGGCCATGGCCGAGGACCCCCGAACGGGTCAGGCGTGCCGGGGTCTCCTCCTTCGGCATCAGCGGGACCAACGCACACGTGATCCTGGAGGAGGCGCCGGGAGAGAAGGCACCGGGAGAGGAGACGCCGGACGCTTCCGGCACCTTCGCCTGCGTGCCGTGGGTGCTGTCCGCGCGTACTCCGGAGGCGCTGCGCGCGCAGGCCCTGAGGCTGGCCGATCATGTCGCCGCCCACCCGGATCTCTCGCCCGGCGACCTAGCCCTGTCCCTCGCCGCGACGCGGACCATCCACCCCCATCAGGCGTACGCCGTCGGCGGCGACCGGCATGAACTCCTCGACTCTGTGCGGGCGTTGGCCGAGTCGTCGGCCCGGACGGAGGCCGGCCGCACGAACGCGCAGGGCCTCGGGTTCGTCTTCACGGGACAGGGCAGCCAGCGGCCCGGCATGGGCAGGGCACTGGCCCGTGCCTTCCCCGCCTTCGGCTCGGCGCTCGCCGAGGTCTGCGCGACACTCGACCCGCTGCTGGGCAGGCCGTTGCGGGAGGTGATGTGGTCGGGCCCGGCGGAGCTGCTGGACCGTACGCGGTACGCCCAGCCCGCGCTCTTCGCGTTCGAGGTGGCTCTGTACCGGCTGGTCGAGTCCTGGGGAGTGGTGCCGGACCGCCTGGTGGGCCACTCGGTCGGCGAGATCGCCGCGGCGCATGCGGGGGGTCTGCTGTCCCTCGAGGACGCGTGCCGGCTGGTCGCCGCACGGGGCAGGCTGATGGACGCGCTGCCGAGGGGCGGTGCCATGGCGGCGGTGGAACTGCCGGAGGAGGAGGTCACGCCCCTGCTCGACGGTCTGACGGACCGTGTGGCGGTGGCGGCGGTCAACGGTCCACGCTCCGTGGTGATCTCGGGGGACGAGGGACCGGTCGCCGAACTGACCGAGCGGATGGCGGCTGCCGGGCACCGGACCAGGCGGCTGACGGTCAGCCACGCCTTCCACTCCCCCGCGATGGATCCGATGCTGGAGGACTTCCGGGCGGCCGTCGGTGCGCTGGACACCGCCGAGCCGTCCGTACCCGTGGTCTCCTGCCTCACCGGGCGCCCGCTCACCCGGGAGGAGGCGCGGGACCCCGGCCACTGGGTCCGGCACGTACGCGAACCTGTACGGTTCGCGCGGGCGGTGGACCGGCTGCTGCGCGACGGCACCGACGTGTTCCTGGAACTTGGCCCGCGGGCCGCGCTCACCCCGATGGTCGACGCGTGCGCGGCGGACACGCCCGGGGCCGGCGTCGTACCGGCGGCCGGCGGGGACGAGGGCGGCCGGAACGAGGAGCACGCCCTGCTCGCGGCCGTCGCCCGGCTGCATCTGCGCGGTGTACCCGTGTCCTGGGAGTCGGTCCTGCCCGGTGCCGTCACCGTCCCCCTGCCCACCTACCCGTTCCGGCACCGGTCCTACTGGCTGGCCTCCACGGGCGCGACGGCGGCAGTCGCGGACAGTGCGGCGGACGGGCCGGCCGGTGGTCCCGCGCCGTCGGCGCCGGCCTCGTGGCTGTCCGGGCTGGGCGAGGGCGAGGGACGGCATGCCGTGCTGCGCCTGGTCCTGGACGAGACCTCTGCCGCTCTCGGCGGACGGCCCCTGGAGCCATCGGACGCCGACACGCACTTCACCGACCTGGGCATCACCTCGGTGAGCGCCGTCGGACTACGCAACCGGATCACCTCGGCCACCGGGGCACGACTTCCGGCCACCCTGGTCTTCGACCACCCCACGCCCACCGCCGTCGCAGACCTGGTTCGACAGGATCTGGCGCGGCACCCGACGACGACGGCACAGCGGTCGGCCGCCGACATCGTGGACGAACTGGACCGCGCGCTCTCGGCCGGTTCCTGCCTCGACCCGGTGACGGCGGCGCGGCTGAAGGAGCTGGTGAAGCACTCGGATCCGGCACCCTCCGGCGGTCCGGCCGGCGGCCTGGATCTCGACACCGCGTCCGACGAGGACCTGTTCCGCCTCATGGACGGCGCCGGCGACTGAGCGCTTCGCGGGAACGGCCGCGCTGGGCCGTCGATCGTCCACGGGTCCCTCGTGGCCGGTCGCCCCCACACGGCGGAGCCGCACTCGAACTCGGGCCCGCGCCCCTTCAGGGCGCTGCCCCCCGGACCGCGCCGAACCCGCTCGGCCGCCTCCCCCAGCCCTTGTCCCCAGCCGACCGGCGGTCTTCCCGCCGGTCGGCTTGTTCCGCATCGCAACCAACCCTTGGGAGTTCTTCGATGACCCGGCTCTTCGAGCCTCGCGCGGTCCCCCGGACGTCGGCGGACCCGGACATCATGATCGAGACGCAGGATCTGAGCAGGACGTTCGGATCCGTGCGCGCGCTGGACTCGGTCACCGTGTCCGCCCGGCGCGGTACCGTGCTGGCACTGCTCGGCCACAACGGCGCGGGAAAGACCACGCTCGTCGGCATCCTCACCGGCTCGCTCCCGCCCACCTCGGGCCGGGCCGCGGTCGCCGGATTCGATGTCACGGAGCAGGCGCAGGAGGTCCGTCGGCGCATCGGGCTGACCGGTCAGTTCGCCTCCGTCGACGGGAAGCTGAGCGGCCGGGACAACCTCGTGCTGATCGCCAGGCTGCTCGGCGCGGGCCGGAAGGCGGCCCGGGCGCGCGCCGACGAACTGCTGGAACTGTTCGCCCTCCAGGAGGTGGCGCAGCGCCGGGCCCGCACGTACTCCGGAGGTCTGCGCCGCCGGCTGGATCTCGCCGCCAGCCTGGTCGGCCACCCCGAAGTGCTCTTCCTCGACGAACCCACCACGGGTCTGGACCCGGCGAGCCGCCTGACGCTGTGGGAGATCGTGGAGGCGCTGGTGGCCGACGGGACCACGGTGCTGCTCACCACGCAGTACCTGGAGGAGGCGGACCGGCTGGCCGACCATGTCACCGTGCTGTCCGCCGGTTCCGTGATCGCGAGCGGAACACCCGCCGAGCTGAAGGCCCGAGTCGGCCGGCGCACGGTGACCGTCACGATGGGCGGCACCGAGGACACGGGCACGGCCGTCGCCGCGCTGCGGCGCGCCGGCCTGGAACCGATGGCGGCCCCGGAGCCGCACTCCGTCGTCGTGCCCATCGAGGCGACGAAGGAGGTGGCGTCCGTGATCAGGGCGCTCGACCAGGCCGGCATCGAGGCCACCGAGCTGTCCTTCGGCGAACCGACCCTCGACGACGTCTACCTGACCCTCTCCGGGCAGCGGCCCGAGGGTCTCGTCCCCTCGCTCTCCGGAGGTCCGGCGACATGACCACGACCACCCGTCCACCCGCCGCGTCGGCTCCCGACCGGGCCCAGTGGCAGGGCAGTTCCGTGTTCGTCCAGGTCCAGGTGCTCACCGGCCGGTCACTGCGCGCCCTGGTGACCGATCCCGGCGTGATCCTCTTCGGACTGCTGCAGCCCGTCGTCATTCTCTTCGTCCTGACCCAGGTCTTCAGCAAGATGGGTGCGCCGCCGCACTTTCCGGCCGGCATCAGCTATCTCGACTTCATCCTGTCCGCCGTCCTGGTGGACAACGCCGTGCAGTCCGCTGTGCAGTCGGGCGTGGGACTGGTCGACGACCTCAAGAACGGTGTGGTGGCCCGGCTGCGGTCCCTCCCCATCGTCCCCGGCACGCTGATGCTCGCCCGCAGCATCGCGAACCTGGTGCGCAGCGCCGTGCAGGCGGTGGTCATCCTCGTGCTGGCCGTTGCCGTGCTCGGCTACTCGCCGCGCGGCGGAGCGGCCGAGGTCGCGGCCTCGGTGGGCCTGACGCTGTTCATGAGCTGGTCCGTCGGCTGGGCGTTCATCGCGGCGGGGGCCTGGCTGCGCCGTGCGGAGCCGATGCAGAACCTCGCGGTCATCGCGATCCTGCCGCTGATGTTCGCCTCCAGTGCCTACATTCCGGTCGCGGACCTGCCCGCCTGGCTGGCGGCGGTCGCCCGCGTCAACCCGCTCACGTACGCGATCGACGCGACACGCGCGCTCGCGCTGGGCATCCCGGGCGGGGACGCGATCGTGCCCGCCCTGCTCACCGGTGGTGCCGTCGCCGTCGTGGGCGGCGTTCTGGCGGTGCTGGGGTTCCGGCGCCCGATGTGACAGCCGGTTGAAGAGTCCGAAGGCCCTGGGGCCCGGCCCTCCGACAATTCCTCGGAGGGCCGGGCCCCAGGCCTTTCGGATGATCCGGACGATTCAGCGGGTACGGGGCCGAGGCCCTGTACCCGCTCGCCGCTACAGGCCGAGCTGCTTGTCGAGCAGGTCGAACACCTCCTCGTCGGAGGCTCCGTCGAAGTCGAACGCGTCCTCGCCCGAGCCGGCCTCGCCGCCGCCACCGCGCGAAGCGGCCCGCAGGGAGCTCCACTTCTCCCGCAGGACGTCCAGTCGTCCCGCGATCTGCTCGAACACCTCCTCGCTGACCTCGGCCCGCCCGAACGCCCGCTCCAGTCCGGCCAGTTCGGCCAGAAGTGCCGCCCCGGCGGTCTCCCCGGCCGACGGCGCGAGGTCGAGCTGCGCGTACAGGTGGTCCGCCAGCTCCGCGGTCGTCGGGTGATCGAAGACCAGGGTGGCGGGCAGCCGGACCCCGGCCAGCGCGCTCAGTCGGTTGCGCAGCTCGATCGCGGTCAGCGAGTCGAAGCCGAGGTCCTGGAACGACCGCTCGGGGTCCACCTCCGCCGCCCGGGCATGCCCGAGCACGGCCGCGGCCTGTCCCCGCACCTCCTCCACGAGAGCCTCGTGGCGCTCGGCCTCCGGCAGCGCCGTCAGCCGTTCGACGAGTCCGCCCACCGTGTCTCCCGCGGCCGCGCCGCGGCGTACGGGCGTACGGATCAGGCCGCGCAGCAGTGCCGGCACCTCGCCCCGGGCACGCAGGGCCGCGAGGTCCAGCCGCACCGGGAGCACATCCGGCTGCTCACCGCCGAGAGCGATGTCGAACAACCGCAGACCGTGCTCCGGCGTGAGCGGCGGCATCCCGGCCCGCGCGAGGCGCTCGGCCTCCGCCTCGCTCAGCGCGCGCGTCATGCCGCCCCCGGTGCCGGACCACGGCCCCCAGGCCAGTGAGAGCCCCGGCAGGCCCTGCGCACGGCGGTACCGGGCGAGCGCGTCGAGGTACGCGTTGGCCGCGGCGTAGTTGGCCTGGCCCGCGTTGCCGAGCGTGCCCGCGGCGGAGGAGAAGAGGACGAAGGCGTCGAGGCCGAGGTCCTTCGTGGCCTCGTGGAGGTTCCAGGCCGCGTCCGCCTTGGCGCGCAGCACGGTGGCGAGCCGCTCCGGGGTGAGGGATCCGAGGATCCCGTCGTCCAGAACGCCCGCGGTATGGACGACCGCCCGCACGGGATGCCGCGCGATCAGGTCCGCCACCGCCGCCCGGTCGGAGACGTCACACGCCTCCACGACGGCTTCGGCACCGAACTCGCTCAGCTCTGCGACGAGATCGGCCACACCCTCGGCCTGGGCACCACGACGGCTCACGAGGAGCAGACTCCGTGCACCGTGCTCGGCGGCCAGGTGCCGCGCCAGGAGCCGGCCCAGTCCGCCCGTGCCACCGGTGATCAGTACGGTCCCCTCACCACCGAGAGCGGCATCCTGGCCCGTGTCGGCTCCCGGAGCGGGCACCCGCGCGAGCCGGGCCGCCAGCACCTCACCACCGCGGAGGGCCAGCTGCGGCTCTCCCTCGGCGAGCGCGGCGAGAGCACGCGGCAGCAGCCGCACCGCGTCGGGACCGTCCAGATCCAGCAGACCGAAGCGGTCCGGGTTCTCCGAGTGTGCCGACCGCACCAGACCCCACACCGCGGCGCCGGCCGGATCCGCGCCGGACGTGGCACCAGATGTCACGAACACCAGGCGGGAGTCGGCGCACCGCTCCTCGGCCAGCCAAGTCTGCGCGAGCTCCAGGGCGTGAGCGGTCAGGGTGTGCACGGAATCGGGTGATCCGATGGAGTCGGGTGAGCCGGCGGACTCGGATGAGCCGATGGAGTCGCGTGATCCGATGGAGTCGCCGTCGCCGAACACCGGCGCCAGGACGAAGCGCGGGAAGCCGGCATCCGGCTCCACCGACGCCATCAGTCCCTTCAGGCCGTCGTGGACCGGGTATTCCCCGAGTTCGACTGCCGTGGTGGGCGATCCGACCACCACGGATCCGACCACTACGGTCTCCTCGCCCGGCGTTCCCTCGGCCTGGACCGGCGTCCAGTCGAGCCGGAACAGCGCGTCGTGGGCAGCTCCATGAGCCCCGGTCAGCTGATCCGCGCTGATGGGCCGGACGACGAGGGACTCCACGGACACGACCGGGGCACCGGCCGGGTCGACGAGTGCCAGCGACAACCCGCCCGTGCCGCTCTGGCTCAGCCGGGCCCGGACCGCCGAGGCACCAGCGGCGTGCAAGGACACACCGGACCACGAGAACGGGACCCCGGCATGGCCGTCTCCGACGCCCTCGCCGCCGAGAACGACAGCGTGGAGGGCCGCGTCGAACAGCGCCGGATGCAGCCCGAAGGCGCCACCCCCGGTGCTCTCCGCACCGTCGGGCAAGGCGACCTCGGCGAACACGTCGTCACCCAGCCGCCACGCCGCGGCCAGACCCTGGAACACCGGACCGTAGTCGAAACCGGCGTCGGAGAACCGGTCGTACACCCCTGCCACGTCCAGCGGTTCGGCACCGGCCGGCGGCCAGACCGAGGTGTCGAAACCGGCAGGGGCGAGTACCTCGGGCGCAAGCACGCCACTGGCATGCTGCGTCCACGGCTCCTCGGAGTCCCGACCGGACCGGGAGTGGACGGTCAACGTCCGCCGCCCCGACCCGTCGGGCGCACCGACGCCCACCTGCACCTGCGCTGCGCCACCCGCACCGGACAGCGTCAGCGGTGCGGCGAGGGTGAGTTCCTCCACGGTCCCGCAGCCCAGCTCGTCCGCCGCGCGTACGGCCAGTTCGAGCAGCGCGGTGCCGGGCACCAGCACCGATCCCATGACGACGTGGTCCGCCAGCCATGGGTGTGTCGCCACCGAGAGCCGACCGGTGAACAGGAACCCGTCGGAGCCGGCCAGTTCCACCGCTCCGGAGAGCAACGGGTGCTCGGCGGACCGCAGCCCGAGAGCCTCGGCGCCCCGTCCGACGGCAACGCCCGTGGGCCAGTAGCGTCGGCGCTGGAAGGCGTAGGTCGGCAGATCGACGCGCTGGGCACCCGTTCCGGCGAAGACAGCCGTCCAGTCGACCTTGGCGCCGTCGACGTAGAGGCGGGCCAGGGCCTGGAGGGTGGTCGTCTCCTCGTCGCGGTCCTTGCGGAGCACGGCCGCGAGTACGGCATCGGCGTCGGCGGACTCCGCCGCCATCGCAGTCAGGACACCGTCCGGGCCGAGTTCCAGGAAACGGGTCACGCCTGTGGCGGTGAGGGTGCGGATGCCGTCGGCGAAACGGACCGCCTCACGGACATGGCGCACCCAGTAGTCCGGGGAGCACAGCTCTTCGGCCGCTGCGATCTGGCCGGTCAGATTCGACACGACCGGGATCAGTGGCGTGCCGAAGGAAAGCCCTTCGACCACGCGATGGAAGTCGCCGAGCATGGGGTCCATCAGCGGGGAGTGGAACGCATGCGAGACGCGGAGCCGCGTCGACTTACGGTCGCCGAAGTGGGCACGGATCTCCTCCACCTCCGCCTCGGCACCGGAAACCACTAGGGCCTGGGGTCCGTTGACGGCAGCGATCGACATCAACTCACTTAGCAGGGGACGCACTTCGTCCTCGGTGGCCTGGAGGGCGAGCATGGCCCCGCCCTCCGGCAGAGCCTGCATCAGCCGTCCACGAGCCGCGACCAGAGCACACGCATCCGCCAGCGAGAACACACCCGCCACATGCGCCGCCGCCACCTCACCGATCGAATGCCCAGCCACGAAATCAGGGCGAACGCCAAGAGATTCGGCAAGCCGGAACAACGCCACCTCGATGGCGAACAGGCCGGCCTGCGCGTAGGCCGTCCGGTCGACCAGTTCGGCGTCCTCACCCCAGATCACATCCCGGAGCGGCACGTCCAGGTGCTCGTCCAGACCGGCACACACCGCGTCGAAGGCCTCCGCGAACACCGGGAACCTGCCGTACAACTCCCGCCCCATACCCAGGCGCTGCGAACCCTGCCCCGAGAACAGGAAGGCGTTGATCCCGGCTCGAGCCGTACCTTCGACAATCTCGGTGCCGTTCAGGACCACGGCCCGGTGAGCGAACTCCGACCGCGAAGTGATCAGCGACAGACCCACATCCACCGGACGCTCAACAGCAGCCGCAAGCAGACGTGCAACTTGATCCTTGAGGGCATCTTCCGTCTTGCCGGAGACGACCCACGGCACCACGCCTGGGGACGCCACAGCCTCCTCGGTCGAAGCAACGGCCATGTCCTGCGGCTGCTCCAGCACCACATGCGCATTCGTGCCACTGATACCGAACGACGACACACCCGCACGACGCACCCGACCCGTCTCCGGCCAAGCCGTCTCCCGCGTCAGCAGCTCAACATCCCCCGCAGCCCAGTCCACATGCGACGACGGGGCATCAACATGAAGTGTCCTCGGAGCAGTCCCATGCCGCATCGCCATGACCATCTTGATCACACCCGCGACACCAGCCGCCGCCTGCGTGTGCCCGATGTTCGACTTCACCGAACCCAGCAACAACGGCCGCTCCCGATCCTGACCGTACGTCGCAATCAGCGCCTGCGCCTCGATCGGGTCACCCAACGTCGTACCCGTACCATGCGCCTCCACCACATCAACATCGGCAGGCCCGAGACCACCACTGGCCAGCGCCTGACGAATCACCCGCTGCTGCGACGGACCATTCGGCGCCGTCAGACCATTCGACGCACCGTCCTGATTGACCGCCGACCCACGCACCACCGCAAGCACCCGATGCCCAAGACGACGCGCATCCGACAACCGCTCCAACACCACCATGCCCACGCCTTCGCCCCAGCCGACGCCGTCGGCCGCGTCCGCGAACGCCTTGCAGCGACCGTCCTCCGACAGCCCCCGCTGCCGGGAGAACTCCACGAACGTGGTCGGCGTCGACATCACCGTCACGCCACCGGCCACGGCCAGCGAACACTCACCCGAACGCAGTGCCTGGGCCGCCAGATGCATCGCCACCAGCGACGACGAGCAAGCGGTGTCCACCGTTACCGCCGGACCCTCCAAGCCCAACGTGTACGACACCCGGCCCGAAGCCACACTGCCGGCGCTACCACTGCCCTGATAACCCTCGAACTCGCGACCCCCCAGAAGACTCGCGTAGTCGTTGTACATCACACCCGCAAAGACACCGGTCCGACTGCCACGCAGCGACACCGGATCAATCCCCGACCGCTCGAACGCCTCCCACGCCGCCTCCAACAACAACCGCTGCTGAGCATCCGTAGCCAACGCCTCACGCGGACTCATCCCGAAGAAGGCGGCGTCGAACTCCGCCGCTCCTCCCAGGAAGCCGCCCGAGCGGGTGTAGCTGGTGCCCAAGTGCTCCGGGTCCGGGTGATAGAGGCCGGCCACGTCCCAGCCGCGGTCCGTCGGGAAGCCGGTGACCGCGTCGACGCCGTCGGAGACGAGCCGCCACAGATCCTCCGGCGACTCGACGCCACCCGGATAGCGGCACGCCATACCCACGATCACCACCGGGTCATCGGCCGCAGCGCGGCCTGGTGCGAGACCGGGCGCCGCCGTCTCGGTGTCCCGCCCGAACAGTTCGTCGAGCAGGAAGCTGACGAGCGTGTCCGCGGTCGGGTAGTCGAAGATCAGCGTGGCCGGCAGGCGCAGGCCGGTCGCCGCGTCCAGTCGGTTGCGCAGCTCGACCGCCATCAGTGAGTCGAAGCCCAGGTCCTGGAAGTTCCGGGCCGGGTCGACGTCCGCCGCTCCGGTGTGTCCGAGGACGAGCGCGATGTGCGTCCGCACCTCGTCGAGCAGCGCTTCGCGCCGCGTATCCACGGTGAGTCCGCGCAGGCGCGCGGCGAAGCCGGAGGCCACCGTTGTCGCCGGTCGCCGGGACGGTGTGCGGACCAGGCCGCGTAGGAGGGCGGGGACGGCATCGCCTCGACGGCGCAGTGCCGCGAGATCGAGCCTGACCGGCAGGACGTGGGGATGCGCGCCGTCGACCGCGGCGTCGAAGAGGGCCAGGCCCTGTTCCGGAGCCAGCGGCGGCATGCCGGCCCGCTTCATCCGCTCGACGTCCGCCTCGCTCAGGCCGCCGGTCATGCCGCCGCCCGTACGGGTCCACGGCCCCCAGGCCAGCGAGACACCAGGCAGCCCCAGCGAGCGCCGGTGGTGCGCCAGACCGTCGAGGAACGCGTTGCCCGCGGCGTAGTTGGCCTGCCCGGCGTTGCCGAGTACGCCTGCCACAGAGGAGAACAGTACGAACCGCGAGACACCGTGCTCCTGGGACGCCTCGTGCAGGTTCCACGCGGCGTCGGCCTTCGGCCGCAGTACCGCGGCGAGCCGCTCCGGGGTCAGTGAGCCGATCACGGCGTCGTCCAGCACACCGGCGGTGTGGACGATCGCCTGGACCGGGTGGCGCGCCATCAGGCTGTCGACGGCTGCCCGGTCGGCGAGATCGCACGTCTCGATGGCCACCTCCGCCCCCAACTCGCGCAGTTCGCGGATCAGATTGCCGGCCCCTTCGGCGTCGGCACCACGTCGGCTCACGAGCAGCAGGCTCCGTACGCCGTGCACGGCCGCCAAGTGGTGGGCGACGAGCCTGCCCAGGCCGCCCGTACCACCGGTGATCAGTGTCGTGCCCTCGCCGTCCCACACCGGACCGGCACCGGATTCGGCGCGGCCCGCCGGGCGGGCCAGCCTGGCCGCGAGCACCTCGCCCTCATGGACGCGGAGCTGCGGCTCATCCACCGCGAGAGCCGAGCCCAGCAGGCCGTGCTCCTCCTCCCCGTCGAGGTCGACCAGGCCGAACCGTCCCGGGTGCTCCGACTGCGCCGACCGCACCAGACCCCACACCGCGGCACCGGCCAGGTCCGCGCCGGTCGTGGCACCAGATGTCACGAACACCAGGCGGGAGTCGGCGAACCGCTCCTCGGCCAGCCATGTACGCACCAGGTCCAGCGTCTGCGCGGTCATCGCGTGCACCGCATCGACCACATCCGTATCCGTCGTACCGGGCGCGGGCGTCCCGAGCCGGACCACGAGCGTATGCGGTGCCGCGTCGGGCTCGAACTCGGCCAGATCCTGGTGCGGATCCAGCTCCAGGAACGGAACGCGGTCCTGGTCGGCAGCGGTCAACGGCGTCCACTCCAGCGTGAACAGAGCGTCGCGTCCGACCGCTGAAGTGCTCCCGGACCCAGTCGCGGTCTCGATCTGCTCGGCCGAAATCGGGCGCACCACAAGGGACTTCACGGAGGCGACCGGCTCACCGGCTGCATCGGCGACCGCCACGGACACCGTTCCGTCACCGGTGCGGGACAGGCGTACCCGCACGGCGGACGCACCGGGCGCGCACAGGGACACGCCGTTCCACACGAACGGCACGCCACCCGGTTCCCGCTCCTCGGTGCCTTCCGCGCCCGCCGCCGCGAGGGCGTGCAGGCTCGCGTCGAGCAGTGCCGGGTGCAGGGCGAACGCTCCGCCGTCCACGTCCTCCGGCAGCGCGACCTCG
Organism: Streptomyces sp. NPDC044064; assembly: GCF_056434245.1. Classification (NCBI taxonomy): domain Bacteria; kingdom Bacillati; phylum Actinomycetota; class Actinomycetes; order Kitasatosporales; family Streptomycetaceae; genus Streptomyces; species Streptomyces sp. NPDC044064. The sequence continues at coordinate 4,339 of NZ_JBWKFN010000027.1, read as the reverse complement.
GCGAACAGCTCCCCGTCGCGCCGCCAGGAGGCCCTGAGTCCCTGGAACACGGGGCCGTATTCGAACCCGGCATCCGCGAACTGCTCGTAGACACCAGTCACGTCCAACGGCTCAGCCCCCGTCGGCGGCCACACCGACGCGTCGAAGCCGACCACTGCGTCGGTGCTGCCGCCGCCGAGCGACCCACTGGCGTGGAGGGTCCACACGGAACCGTCGTCCCCATCCGGGCGTGAGTGCACGCGCACTGCGCGGCGCCCGGATTCGTCGGGTTCCCCCACCCAGACCTGCGTCTGTACGCCGCCTTGCTCGGGCAGGACGAGCGGCGCCGCGAGGGTCAGTTCCTCGACCTCGGGACAACCGACCTCGTCGCCGGCATGCAGGGCCAACTCGACCAAGGCCGAGCCGGGCACGAGGACGCTGCCCATCACTTCATGGTCGACCAGCCACGAGTGGGTCTGGGCCGACAACCGGCCCGTGAACAACTGGCCTGCCGATTGGGCCAGTTCGACCGTGCCCGTCAGCATCGGGTGCTCGGCGGGCCGGAGCCCGACCGACTCCGCCGTGCCGGCGTGCGCCAGCACGGCGGGCCAGAACCGACGGTGCTGGAACGGATAGGTCGGCAGCTCCGTACGACGGACACCGGAGCCCGCATAGAAGGCGGCCCAGTCCACGGTGACACCGTGCATGTGCAGCCGGGCCAGCGCGTCGACCATCGAGTTCTCCTCGGGCCGGTTCGCACGCAGACACGGCAGGAGGGTGACACCCGAGACCGACTGCTGGGCCAGGGCGGTCAGGACGCTGTCCGGACCGAGTTCCAGGAAGTGCGTGACACCTGCGCCGGTGAGGGTGCGGATGCCGTCGGCGAAACGGACGGCTTCGCGGACGTGGCGCACCCAGTAGTCCGGGGAGCACAGCTCTTCGGACGCCGCGATCTGGCCGGTCAGATCCGACACGACCGGGATCAGTGGTGTGCCGAAGGAGAGCCCTTCGACCACGCGATGGAAGTCGTCGAGCATGGGGTCCATCAGCGGGGAGTGGAAGGCATGCGAGACCCGCAGCCGCGTCGACTTACGGTCACCGAAGTGGGCGCGGATCTCCTCCACCGCCCCTTCGACGCCGGAGACGACCACGGCCCGGGGTCCGTTGATCGCAGCGATCGACACCAACTCACCCAGCAGGGGACGTACTTCCTCCTCGGTCGCCTGGAGGGCGAGCATGGCCCCGCCTTCCGGCAGGGCCTGCATCAGCCGGCCACGAGCCGCGACCAAAGCACACGCATCCACCAGCGAGAACACACCCGCCACATGCGCCGCCGCCACCTCACCGATCGAATGCCCAGCCACGAAATCCGGGCGAACGCCAAGAGATTCGGCAAGCCGGAACAACGCCACCTCGATGGCGAACAGCCCAGCCTGCGCATACACAGTCCGGTTGAGCTGTTCGGCGTCCTCACCCCAGATCACATCCCGGAGCGGCACGTCCAAGTGCCCGTCCAGACCGGCGCACACCGCATCGAAGGCCTCCGCGAACACCGGGAACCTGCCGTACAACTCCCGCCCCATACCCAGGCGCTGCGAACCCTGCCCCGAGAACAGGAACGCCAGAGGTCCGGAGACCGCCATCTCCGTCCGTACGGCCTGATCGCCTCGGGCCAATGCGTCGAGTCCGGACAGGAGTTGGTCCAGGTCCTCCGCGACGAACGCGGCCCGGTGGGTGAGCGCTGCCCTCGTCGTCGCGAGGGAGTAGCCGAAGTCGGCGGGACGGAGTTGGTCCGCCGCGCGGACGGCTGCCAGCAGGCGGCCGGCCTGGGCCCGCAGAGCCTCGTTGCTCGCTGCCGTCACGACGACCGGTACCAGAGCGGGGACCGGAGAGTCGGTGTGGTCCGTCACGGCCTCGGCAGTCGAAGCCTCCTCGACGATCACGTGCGCGTTGGTGCCGCTGATCCCGAAGGACGAGACACCCGCGCGTCGCGCACGGCCACCGGCCGGCCAGTGGCGGGCCTCGGTCAGTAGGCGGACCCTGCCCACGGTCCAGTCGACCTGGTCGCTCGGCTCATCGACATGGAGCGTCGACGGCAGCACGCCGTGGCGCATCGCCATGACCATCTTGATCACGCCGGCGACGCCCGCCGCGGCCTGCGAGTGCCCGATGTTCGACTTCACCGAGCCCAGCCACAGCGGACGGTCCTCCGCCCGGTCCTGGCCGTACGTCGCCAGCAGGGCCTGGGCCTCGATCGGGTCGCCCAGGGTCGTGCCCGTGCCGTGCGCCTCGACGACGTCGATCTGGTCTGCGGCAAGCCTCGCGTTCACGAGGGCCTGGCGGATCACCCGGCGCTGGGAGGGGCCGTTGGGTGCGGTCAGTCCGTTGGACGCGCCGTCCTGGTTGACGGCTGAGCCACGGATCACGGCGAGTACCGGGTGCCCGTTGCGTACGGCGTCCGAAAGGCGCTCTACGACGAGGAAGCCCGCGCCCTCGGCAAATCCGGTGCCGTCGGCCGCCGAGGCGAACGACTTGCACCGGCCGTCGGCGGCGAGACCGCCCTGCCGGCCGAACTCGGCGAAGACGCCTGGGGTGGCCATGACGGTGACACCACCGGTCAGCGCCAGTGAGCAGTCGCCCTGACGCAGTGCCTGTACCGCGAGGTGCAGGGCGACGAGGGAGGACGAGCAGGCGGTGTCCACGGCAACCGCCGGTCCTTCCAGACCCAGCTTGTAGGAGACCCGGCCGGACACGACGCTGCCGTTGCCGTCGCTGCCCGGATAGTCGTGGTACATCACGCCGGCGAACACGCCGGTGCGGGTTCCCTTGAGGGTCGTGGGGTCGATGCCGGCCCTTTCCAGCGCCTCCCAGGAAAGCTCCAGTGTCAGCCGCTGCTGCGGGTCCATGGCCAGGGCCTCGCGGGGCGAGATGCCGAAGAAGGCCGGGTCGAAGTCCGCTGCTCCGTCGAGGAATCCGCCGGTACGGGTGTAATAGGCGTCGGGGCCCTCCGCGTTCGGGTCGCGCAGGGACGACAGGTCCCAGCCCCGGTCCGCCGGGAAGCCGGAGATCGCGTCACCGCCGGAGGAGACGAGCCGCCACAAGTCCTCCGGACTGGTCACACCGCCCGGGTAACGGCAGGCCATGCCGACAATCGCGATCGGCTCATGCTGCAGGGCGGTGAGCTTCCTGTTGTCGGCGCGCAACCGGGCCGTCTCACGGTGAGCGGCCGCCAGGGCGTCGCCGTCCGGGACGGATACGCCCTCGGACGGTCCGTCGGGCTCGGCCACGGCCTCCAGACCGGCCAGGTCGGCCGGCGTGACGCGCACCTCGGCCAGCTCCAGCAGGTTCTCCATGAGCCCGGCGTCACGCAGTCGAGTCACCGGGATCGACTGGAGGGCCCGCCGGACCTCTTCTTCGCCGGAGCCCGCGACTTCGTCACCCTCGGACTTCCCGAACTCCCCGAACTCGTCGAGGATCTGCTCGGTGACCGCCGCGGCGTTCGGGTGGTCGAAGGCGAGCGTTGCGGGCAGCCGCAGGCCGGAGACCCGGTTGAGCCGGTTGCGCAGTTCGGTGGCGGCCAGGGAGTCGAAGCCCAGCTCTTGGAACGGCCGGTCGGGACCGATCGCCTCGGCCGAGGTGTGTCCGAGCACGGACGCCACCTCGGAGCGCACGATGTGCAGGACGGCACGCCGCCGTTCGCCCGCCGGCAGAACTGCGAGCCGCTCCCTCAGACCGGCTGCCGGCGTCACGGAACCGCTGGCCGCGGCCCGCCGTACGACGGGAACCAGGCCGCGGAGCAGCGCGGGAATCTCGTCCGTGCGGGTCCGCAGGGCGTTCGTGTCGACGCGTACGGGGACTACGTTGGCGAGCCCCGATCGCAGAGCGGCGCCGAAGAGAGCAAGCCCGGTGTCGTGACTCATCGGCGGTACGCCCTGGGTGACCATCCGCTTGCGGTCGACGTCCGTCAGGTACGCGCCGAGTCCGCCGCCGACCTCCCACAGACCGAATGCCATGGCGGTGGCGGGCAGTCCCTCGGCCGCGCGACGGGACGCGAGGGCGTCGAGGAACACGTTGGCCGCCGCGTAGTTGCCCTGCCCCGCGGTCAGAACCAGCCCGCCCGCCGAAGAGAACATCACGAACGCGGCCAGATCCATCTCCCGCGTCAACTCATGCAAATACCAGGCCGCATCCGCCTTCGGCGCCAGTACGTTGTCCATCTGAGTACCTGTGAGCGCACTGGTCAGGGCACTGTCTCCGACGCCGGCGGCGTGGACGACCGCGGTCAGCGGACGCTCGGCCACCATCTCCCCGAGCAGCGCCTCCAGCGCGTCCCGGTCCGACACATCACAGGCGACGACAC